>NZ_CAJMZG010000027.1:0-114739 GCF_905220255.1 Paraburkholderia sp. J69-1
AGAGATGCTCCGTCTAGCCTGCGTGAGTGAGGCCAAAAATAAATGTTGGCGCGCGCACTGGCAAGACGCGTGCAGCGCGCGAGGAATCGGTTCGTGCCTGGCGTGTGTCTGGCGGCGTCTTAACGTCCATCCGTGATCTTGACGGCCGCGCGACGCGGCGCCGATGCCGGATTCACGACGGGCTTGATCACCGGCTTCACAGTCTGCTTCACAGCCTGCCTGGTGCCCGCCGGCGTCCCGCTATCCGCATTCGCCACCGGCACGCGCACACCGCGCCACATCACGTGCGAGCCGAACACCGCCGCCAGCCATTGCAGCAGCAGCAACCCATCGCGCAGCGGCACCAGCGGCAGATCGCGCAAAAAGGTGCCCAGGCTGCCACTGCTGCGCGCATGCAGCGCCAACCGGGCGATGATACCGCCAGCCGTACTCGTGCCCAGCGCAGCCAGCACGGCACGCGTCGACGCGCACACCGGCACGCCGCCGCTGCCCGCGAGCAGCGCGGCATAGCCCAGCGCGCCGGTCAGCAGCCACGGCGTCGTGAAGGTAATAAACAGCGACGAAAAGCCCGCCGGATTGACCGAGCGGATCGTGCGCAGCCAGCGCGTCTCGCGCAGCCAGAGCGTGCGGAAAGTCGGCTCGATCACGTCGGTGGCGACCAGCACGGGCGCAAGCACCGTGGCAAGACCATGATCGCGGGCGAAACGCGCGAGCAGGTAGTCATCGGCGAGACAGTCTTTCAGGGCCGCAAAGCCGCCGATGCGCTCGAGCGTCATGCGCGACAGCGCCAGCGTGGCGCCAAAGCCGAACGCACGCGAGCCGGTGGAATGCGCGACGCGCACCGAAGGCGCGAACCATTCGTTGATAAAGAGCGCGCCCACGCGCGGCCAGAAGCCGCCGATGCTGCGCGCGCTATAGAGACACGTGACCACGCCCACGCGCGGATCGGTCAGCGGCGCCGTGACGATCTCCAGATAGTCGGGCGCCACGGCGATATCGCTATCGGCGACGATCAGCACGTCATGACGCGCCTGCTCGGCCATGTTGATCAGATTGCTGACCTTCAGATTGCTGCCGTGCACGCGCGCGTCGACCACGAGCGTGATGTCGTGCCCCGGCCACGCAGCCTGCAGGCGCTCGACGACGGCAATCGCCGGATCATTCGGCGACGACACGCCAAAGATCAGCTGATAGCGCGGATGGTGCTGCTCGCAAAAGGTGGCGAGGTTTTCGTAGAGACGCGGCTCGGCGCCGCACAACGGCTTGAGCACGCTCACCGCCAGCGGCTTGCGCGTGCGGGCGAGACGCGCGGCCTCGCGCACCTGCGCGGCGGAACCGAAACGCGGCATCGTCAGCGCGGCGCAGATGGCGTAGAAGGTGGCCGCGCCGCACAGCGCGGCGAGCAGCCACCAGGCGAGCGGCGAGAAGGAATAGAGCGATGTCGTCATGCCGCGGCGCCTCGCATGCGAACGGGGCATGGCGCGCGCATTGCCGCAGGCCGCCGTGCTTTCTCAAAACCCATAGGCCGCGCATCGTGCGACATATTGGCGAGATTACGCATGGCGCCTCGGACCCTTTGTCCAGCCCAGAATTTCATAAATAAACCAGACGCGTATCGAATCGATGCCGCATAGACGCGACCCGCGACTCCCCAATTGAGAACACGTTGTTTTGATGCAAAGCAAATCAAGTTGACAACTTGATTAAGGAAGCTCTGAAAATTGAATGCATGTGGGGGGCTTCCTCCCTGATTCAGCGGAAAAAATTGTAGCAGCAACACCGGTTTGCCGCTCTTTCCTACTGTGCAAAAAACCTTCTCAGGATTGCGATAATTGAAATCTTTTCATGCTATCCACATTGGCCTTCCAGGATTTTATGAATTGAAAAAATCAGTAAGCATATCGCAAAGTAGTTTTAATAAATTTGAATTAAAGACCACGCACTTTCAATTAAATAAGAATAATTTCGATTCAGTTGAGATAATGCATGCGATTTAAATCAATTCGCGATTGACTCTTGCCTGGCTCCCGATTTGCTCACGATTCGCTCACGATTCACGCGCCGCAAATGGAAACCACGCCGGGCGTATGGGTTCCGGCTGGCCGTCAGCAGGATCGGAAGTGCTTTGGCACAATGACCGCCACCTTGCGTCTGCCTTGCGGCGGCTCACGAAGCTGCCCGCGACGCTCCAACACGACATAAGCCACCGGAACGCCCCATGATTCCTTTTTCCGTTCTCGACCTCTCGCCCGTGCCCGCCGGCTCGGATGCCGGCGCTGCCCTGCGCAACACGCTCGACCTCGCCCAGCACGCCGAACGCTGGGGCTACCGGCGCTACTGGCTCGCCGAGCATCACAACATGACGGGTATCGCGAGCGCCGCGACCTCGGTGGTGATCGGCTATGTGGCGGGCGGCACGAAGACGATCCGCGTGGGTTCGGGCGGCATCATGCTGCCCAACCACGCGCCGCTGCTGATCGCCGAGCAGTTCGGCACGCTCGAGGCGCTTTATCCCGGCCGTATCGATCTGGGTCTGGGGCGCGCGCCCGGCACCGACCAGACCACGGCGCGTGCGCTGCGCCGCGATCTGCAGGCCAGCGCCGAAGCGTTCCCCGACGATGTCGCCGAATTGCAGCGTCTGTTTGCTGCGCCCGTCGAAGGCCAGCGCGTGCGCGCGGTGCCGGGCGCGGGTCTGAACGTGCCGCTGTACATCCTCGGGTCGAGCCTGTTCGGTGCGCAACTGGCTGCGCAGATGGGGCTGCCCTTCGCGTTCGCCTCGCACTTCGCGCCCGATCATCTTCTCACCGCGCTGCGCGTCTATCGCTCGCAGTTCCGCCCTTCCGCGACGCTTGCGAAGCCGCACGCGATGGTGGGCGTCAACGTGTTCGCCGCCGAAACCAACGAAGAAGCCAGCTTCCTCTTCACTTCGCTGCAGCAACAGTTCGTCAATCTGCGTCGCGGCACGCCGGGACAACTGCCGCCGCCGGTCGAGCAGATCGCCGCCAACGAATACGAACTGGCGGGCGTGTCGCATTCGCTCGCGTGCTCGGTGATCGGCGACCGCGAGAACGTGCGCGTGGGCCTCGCATCGGTGATCGAACAAACCGGCGCGGATGAACTGATCGTCACCGCGCAGATCTTCGATCACGCGAAGCGTCTGCGCTCGTTCGAGATCACCGCCGAAGTGCGTGAGGAGATGGCAGCGGCCGTTTGACCACGTCGCCAAGGCGATAAAAAAAGCGGGCGCATCCTGGTGGGATGCGCCCGCTTTGCGTTAAGTGCGTGCGTCTATGTGCTTGCGTCTATGTGCTTGCGTCTATGTGCTTGCGTCTATGTGCTTGCGTCTATGTGCTTGCGTCTATCTGCGAACGTCTGCGAATCAGTGCAACGCCGCCAGTCCCTTGAGCAAGGCCGCATGAAACGCCTCCGGGTCCTGCATCTGCGGCGCATGGCCCAGATCCGGAAACTCCACCAGGGTCGCGTCCGGAATCGCTTTCTGCGCGGCTTTTGCCAGCACCGGATAGTGACCAAGCTGCGCACGCACCTCGGGCGGCGCGGCGTCCTTGCCGATCGCGGTCGTATCCTTATCGCCGATCAGCAGCAGCGTGGGCACGCGCAACTGGCCAAATTCGTAGATCACCGGCTGCGTGTAGATCATGTCGTACAGCAGCGCCGAATCCCACGCGACCTGCGCCTTGCCCGGACCGCGATACATGCCCGCGAGCATCTGCACCCACGGCTCATAGCGCGCGTTCCACGTGCCCGCGTAATAGGTCGATTGTTCGTATCGGCGGATACTGTCGGCGCTCGTTTTCAGTTCGCGCGCATACCAGTCGTCCACCGAAAGCGAGGGCACGCCCTTCGCCTTCCAGTCTTCGAGACCAATGGGATTCACCAGCACCAGTTGCCCGGTTTCCTGCGGATACATCAGACCATAGCGCACCGCCAGCATGCCGCCCGTCGAGTGGCCGATCACCGTCGCGCGCCCGATGCCCAGCGAAGCCAGCAACGCATGCGTGTTACGCGCCAGCTGCTGGAAGCTGAACTGATACGCGGCCGGTTTGCTCGATTTGCAGAAGCCGATCTGGTCGGGCGCAATCACGCGATAACCCGCCGCCGAAAGACGCGTGATCGTGTCGTCCCAGGTCGCGCCGCAGAAGTTCTTGCCGTGCAGCAGCACCGCCGTGCGGCCGTTGGGATGCTGCGGCTGCACGTCCATGTAGGCCATATGCAGCGTCTGCCCTTGCGACGTGAAACTGAAATCGTGAACCGGATACGGGTAATCGAAGCCTTGGAGTTCGGGCCCGTAGGCCGGGCCGTCCGGGTTTGAAACGGTCGACGTCGACGAAGTGGGCGCGCTCGCGCACGCAACGAGACTCAATGCGGCAGCGCAGCAGGCGGCGAAGGCGGAAAGCTTGCGGATCGATGGCATGGGCAATGGGATGATGAAGGGCACGGTCACGCGGACCGCCAGCGATTCTAGCGGGCATGCGCCGCGAACGTCTTCGACAGCGCCGATACCGTCAATCTGCCGACTCCACGCTCCAGGCAAGCCGTTTGCTTCCTCAACAGATCGGGCAGACCTGAGCGCTCCCGGCGCGACGAATTCGCGCAACGCCGTTTTCGGTGCTAGAACATTCAGAGCGCGGTCACAAAAATGACGCCAGTCCTGTGCTGCACCTTGCAGTGCACACGGACATCGGCAAAGACCAGGGACACCGGGGGCACAACAAGGAGACGACCATGGAAACTCCGGCAAGCCTCAACGATCTGCAGCGCAGCACGCTCGCCATCGTGCTCGCGGGCGGTCGCGGCACGCGCCTCGGCCCCCTCACGAACAAGCGCGTCAAACCCGCGGTTCACTTCGGCGGCAAATACCGCATCATCGATTTCGCTTTATCGAACTGCCTGAATTCGGGCATCCGCCGCATTGCCGTGGTGACGCAGTACAAGGCGCACTCGCTGCTGCGCCATCTGCAGCGCGGCTGGGGTTTCCTGCGCGGCGAATTCAACGAGTTCCTCGATCTCTGGCCCGCGCAGCAGCGCGTGGAAGGCGCGCACTGGTATCGCGGCACGGCCGACGCCGTCTACCAGAACATCGACATCATCCGTTCGATCAAGCCGAAGTACGTGGTCGTGCTGGCCGGCGACCACATCTACAAGATGGACTACACGCGCATGATCGCCGATCACGCCGCCAGCGGCGCCGATTGCACGGTCGGCTGCATCGAGGTGCCGCGCATGGAGGCGCGCGCCTTCGGCGTGATGGCCGTGGACGAGCAGCGCCGCGTCACAGGTTTCGTCGAGAAGCCGGACGATCCGCCCGCCATGCCCGGCCACCCCGATATCGCGCTCGCCAGCATGGGCATCTACGTGTTCGAGACCGCCTACCTGATTCATCTGCTCGAAGACAACATCTCGCGCGGCGGCGCCGAACACGACTTCGGCAAGGACATCATTCCGCGCGTGGTCAGCGACGGGCATGCGATCGCGCATCCGTTCAGCATGTCCTGCGTGTCGTCGGATGCCAGCGCCGAGCCTTACTGGCGCGACGTCGGCACGATCGACGCGTACTGGTCGGCGAATCTCGACCTCGCCTCGACGATCCCGGCGCTCGACCTCTACGACCGCAACTGGCCGATCTGGACCTATATGGAACAGTTGCCGCCCGCCAAGTTCGTGCGCGACCTCAACGGCCTGCAGGGTTCGGGCACCAACCTGATCGTGTGCGGCGGCAGCGTGATTTCGGGTTCGCAAATTTCGCGCTCGGTGCTGTCGACAAATGTGGTCGTGCAGTCGTTCTGCAACATTGCCGAGGCAGTCTTGTTACCGCAGGTGAGCGTGGGCGCGAGTTGCCGGTTGCGCAAGGTGGTGGTCGATCGCGGCTGCGTGATCCCGGACGGCACGGTGATCGGCGAAGACCCGGTGCGCGACGGCGAGCGCTTCTACCGCACCGAAAACGGCATCGTGCTGGTGACACGCGAGGCGCTGGCGAACCAGCCGGGCGGCGCGTGAATCCGCGCGGCTCGTGCCGATGCCTGCCTGAAGCTGATTGAAATTGCCCGAAGCTGACTGAAGTTGCCCGAAGCGACCTGAACCCTGAGCGCGTCGCGCCCACGAGAGGATTCCCGCCCGATGACGATCCGCGTCCTGCATGTAGCCAGCGAACTTTATCCCCTCCTCAAGACCGGCGGTCTCGCCGATGTAACGGCCGCCCTGCCCGCCGCCCTGATCGAACTGGGCGCGGACGCGCGCGTGCTGCTGCCGGGCTTCGCCTCCGTGGCGGCGGGTCTGGCCGATCTGCGCCCGATCGCGCGGCTCGAACGCAGCTTTGGCGCGCCCGAGGCGACGCTCGAACTGGGCCGTCTGCCCGGCAACGATCTGCCCGTCTACATGATTCGCGCCGATGCCTTTTACGCGCGCCCAGGCAGCCCTTACCTCGACGCCGAACACGTGCCCTACGGCGACAACGCCCAGCGTTTCGCGCTGCTCGGCTGGGCGGCCGCGCAGCTCGCGCTGCATCTCGATCCCGCGTGGGCGCCGCGCATCGTCCATTCGCACGACTGGCACGCGGGTCTGGCGGGCGCGTATCTGCGCGCGGCGGCGCGCGAGGGCGGCGCGACCCGCGCGGCTGGCGTGGCGCGCAGTGTCTTCACGATCCACAACCTCGCCTATCAGGGCATTTTCCCCGCCGGGCAATTCGACGAACTGGGCCTGCCGAACGACTTCTTCGACATGCACGGCGTCGAGTTCTACGGTCAGCTCTCGTTCCTGAAAGCGGGCCTCTTTTACGCCGACAAGATCACCACCGTGAGCCCGACCTACGCGCGCGAGATCCAGACCGTGGCGCAGGGCGGCGGCCTGGAAGCGCTGCTCAAGGGCCGCGCGCACGATCTGGTCGGCATCCTCAATGGCGTCGATTACACCGTCTGGAGTCCGGCCGAAGACGCCGCCATCGCCGCGCGCTATTCGGTCACGCGCATGAGCGGCAAGCTGCGCTGCAAGGCGGCCCTGCAGCAGCGCTTTGGACTGACGCAGAAACACGACGCGCCGGTGTTCGGCGTGGTGAGCCGGCTGACCGAGCAAAAAGGCCTCGACCTGCTGCTCGCGGCGCTGCCCGAGATCGTCGCGCGTGGCGGCCAACTGGTCGTGCTCGGCACTGGCGACGCCAGCCTCGAACAGGGCTTCACGCGCGCGGCGCATCAGCATCCCGATTCGGTGGCCGTCGAACTCGGCTTCGACGAAGCGCTCGCGCACGAGATCGTCGCGGGCGCCGACGTGATGATGGTGCCGTCGCGCTTCGAACCGTGCGGGCTCACGCAGCTTTACGCACTTGCCTACGGCGCGCTGCCGCTCGTGCATCGGGTGGGCGGTCTCGCCGATACGGTCACCGACGCCTCGCTCGAAAATCTCGCCGATGGCACCGCCACCGGCTTCGTGTTCGAGCGCTTCGAACCCGACGCGCTCGCCGCTGCGATCCGCCGCGCCTTCGCGCTGCACGCACGCGGGCGCGACTGGCGCGAGACGCGCGCGCGCGGGATGCGCGAGGACTTCGGCTGGTCGGCATCGGCGCAGCGCTATATGGCGCTGTATCGCGAACTGGCCTGAGGCCGCGCGGCGCGCGCTCGGGTGCGCAAGATCGACGTCATCGCCACGCAAGATCGACGCAACTTCGACGCAACTTCGACTCAACATCGACGCAACATCGGCACAACACCGCTCGCACGCGCCCATCGACCGGGCGCGGCGAATTCGGTTATCGTTGCTGCACTGCGCACAAAAAGCGCGCCAACGCCCATGCTGCGTGCCTCGCGGCGCAGTTCGAGCGATTCCGGGCCTTCCGGGCAGACCGAAGCGAACCGACCATGAAAAACGTACTCAGCATCCAGTCGCACGTCGTGTTCGGCCATGCGGGCAACAGCGCCGCCGTGTTCCCGATGCGCCGCCTCGGCGTGAACGTGTGGCCGCTCAATACCGTGCAGTTCTCGAATCACACGCAATACGGCCACTGGACCGGCAGCGCGATCGACGCCGGGCAGATGGTCGAACTCGTGGAAGGGATTGGCGCGATCGGCATGCTGCCGCGCTGCGATGCGGTGCTGTCCGGCTATCTCGGCACGCCCGAGCAGGCGCAGGGAGTGATCGACGTGGTGCGGGCCGTGAAGGCCGCGAATCCGCAGGCGCGCTACTTTTGCGATCCGGTGATGGGCACGCTCAACGCGCAGGCGGGCGACAACGGCTGCCGCGTCGAGCCGGGCATCCAGGAATTCCTCGTCACTCATATGCCCGAAGTGGCCGACGCGATGATGCCCAATCACAGCGAGTTGCAACGGCTCGTCGGGCGCGAGCTGGAAACCGCCGAAGAAGCCGTCGATGCCTGCCGCGAACTGATCGCGCGCGGTCCGAAGCTCGTGCTCGTCAAGCATCTGCTCGACCGCAACAGCCCCGCCGATACCTTCAACATGCTGGTCGTGAGCGAGCGCGAAGCGTGGCTCGCACAGCGCCCGCTCTACCCGTTCGCGCGCCAGCCGGTGGGCGTGGGCGATATCACGAGCGCGATTTTCGTGGCGCGCCTGATGCTCGGCGACACGCTGCGGCGCGCCTTCGAACACACGCTCGCGGCCGTCAACGCGGTGGTCAGGACCACGTATGACGCGGGGCGTTACGAGCTGGAAATCGTCGCGGCGCAGGACCATATCGCGCGGCCGCGCGAGTGGTTCGATGCGTGGTCGGTCGATCTGGTCTGAAGTCAGGCTGAACGCGGCCTCTACGGCCGAATCCGGCGACGGGGCGCGGCGCATCCTATAATGCGTTGCGCATGTGCTCGCGACCGGCGCGTTCCCGTTGCGGCACTCACACGCTTTTTCCGCGTTACCCCGTTAGTCAAGAAGCAAGAGATTCACCGATGTCCGATCCCATCCGCAGCGAACAGGAAGAAACTTTCGAGCAATTGTGCCTCGCCGTCGACGGCGGCGAAACGCACGAGCAGGAAGCTATCGAATTCTTCGAAGAAAACAGCCACGAACCCGGTTTCGATGCCGCCCAGTGGCTCGATATCGCGCTTTACCATGCGCCCGACGTGGCGCGCGGCATCATCGATTTCGTCGATGCCGAAGACCGCGAGCGCAGCGACATCGCCCAGACGATCGCCGATAACCTCGACATCGCCTATGGCGACGACGACTGCCAGCGCTTCGAAGCCATCATCCGCTTCGCGCTTGCCAACGGCGTGCCGGTCGATCTGGACGTGGTGCTCGACGGCTGCAACCGCGCGCTCGACGACCTCGAAGGCTGGGCCAACGAAGGCACCATGGCGCCGCTCGTGCATCTGCGCGAAACGCTGATGGCGCTGCAGTCGGGCTACTAAAGCCCCGGTCCGCACGACGCCAACCCGCGTCATGCGGGCCTGCTATATTGCATTCAGTTGCACTCAAGCCCCGCGCGCGTTTTGCCGCGGCGGCGCGGACCGCTGGAGCACGAAAAAGGGGCAGCCGGTCCGGCCACGTCAAAGTCAAGCCATACCGCAAGCGCCGTCGTCAGTGCTTCGATCACTGTCTGGACCACTGTTAGCTGCCTCAGCCTGACCGGTTCAGGCCGCGCGCAACCGCAACGAACAAGAACACCGCCGCGCCGCACAGCGCCAGGAGTCACGATGAGACCGCGCCCTACGCCACGCCTCGAATCGCGCGCGCCTTCGGCCGCCCGAACGGCGCCTGGCCCATCCACTGTTTTATCCGCATTGCCGAAGCGCCATGGCGCGCGTCGCAACGCCCTGCTTGCGCTCGCCGCGCTCGCGCTGTCGTGCACGCTCGCCGTGGCGCCCGGCGGCACCGCGCGCGCGGCCGGGCCACTCACGGTGCGCATCGGCTTCGTGGCGCCGCTCAGCGGCGACTACGCGAACTACGGCCACGACCTGCAGAACGGCGTGCAACTGGCGCTCGACGACGCCAACGCCCAGGGCATCAGGATCGGCGATCAGGTCGCGCATTTCGAACTCGTCGCCGTCGATGACCGCGCCGATCCGCGCATGGGCGTGCAGGCCGCCGCGCGCCTCGCGAACGAAAACGTCGCCGCCGTGGTCGGCCACTTCAATTCGGGCACGGCGATTCCGGCCTCGCGCATCTACGAGAGCGCCGGCATTCCGATGATCGACCCGGCCGCGACCAATCCGGTCATCACCTCGCAGGGCTTCGCCAACACCTTCACGGTGATCGCCAACGACGCGCAGAACGCCGGCATCGCGGGCGCGTGGGCCGTGGACGTGGTGAAGGCGCGCCGCATCGCCATCGTCGACGATCGCAGCGCGTTCGGCCAGGGCGAAGCCGATGTGTTCGAGCGCACCGTCAAGGAGCACGGCGGCAACGTGGTCGCGCGCGACTTCGCGCCCACCGACGCGGGCGACTTCGGTGCACAGCTCGCGCGCATCAAGGCCGCCGACGCCGACCTGCTCTACTTCGGCGGTCTCGCCCATCAGGCGGCCGCGCTCGTCAAGCAGATGAAGGCGCGCAGCATGAACACGCAGTTCGTGGGCGGCGGCGGCGTGGCGCTGCCCGATTTCGTGCAACTGGCCGGTGCGGCCGGCGAAGGCGCGATGGCCTGGGAATACGGCCGCCCGCTCGCGCAATTGCCCGAAGGCCCGCGTTTCGCGCAGAAGTTCAAGAGCCGCTTCGGCACCGATGTGCTCGGTTACGCGCCGTTCGGCTATGACGCGACCTGGGCCGCGATTCACGCGATGACGGCGGCGAAATCGGCGAATCCCGATGTGTTTCGCGCCGCGCTCAAAACCCTGACCTTCGACGGCGTGACCGGCCACATCGCATTCGATGCGACCGGCGCGCTCAAGAATGGCGCATCGACGCTCTATCAGGTCAAGCAAGGCGCCTGGGTGCCGGTGACGACGCGCGGCGGCTGAACCGCGCTGTTACCTTAGTCAGCCGCTGACTCAAGGCGCTTTCGCGCGCACGACGATCTGCGCGTGCGCGTCGCGCTGCATGCGCAACAGCGCCTCGCGCATCTGCGCGAACTGCTCGGGCGTGCACATCTGCCGCCCGACATGCGCCGACATCCGGCGCGAAATCTCCACCGTGCGCGTCGCCGCATCGAACCCGTAATGCGCGCTGTAGTCGAGCGGCGCGATGCTCGCCTGCATATCGCGCGGCAGATCGGTCACGCGCGCAAACGCGGGCAGCACGATGCGCGCATGTTCCTCGTAATCCCCGCCGATACACGCCCACGGTTGCGTGCGCTGCTGCACG
The DNA here is from genome assembly GCF_905220255.1 of Paraburkholderia sp. J69-1. NCBI lineage: Bacteria > Pseudomonadati > Pseudomonadota > Betaproteobacteria > Burkholderiales > Burkholderiaceae > Paraburkholderia > Paraburkholderia sp. J69-1. The sequence goes on from NZ_CAJMZG010000027.1 coordinate 11,256, forward strand.
GCCAGCCAGTTGTCGAGCTGCGTGGCGATGCCGCCCGAAAGACTGCTCAAGGCCGGCAGCGCCGTGGTGCCGTCGGGCCAGACGATGTGGTCGAGCGTGCCGTCCATCGTGGTCGCAAACGGGCCGCTGGTGAGCGCGGTAGCGCTCGTGACCAGATGCGCCGTGCCCGCCAGCCCGGTCTGACGCAGACGCTGCGCGGCGATCAGTTGCGCGGCCTGATGCGTCGCGCGGCGAAAGGTATTGCGCTCGGGTTCCGCGCCCGCGCCCACATCTTCCGCACGATAGCGATACGACGCGTTGCCGTCCTCGCCCACGTCGATATCGAGTTGCGCCGATCGCGCGCGCGGCTGGGTCGCGGGCGTCCGCACCAGCACGCCTTCATCGACGAGCAGCGCCGGGCGGTCCATCACGCCCGCGGGCAGAAAACCGAAGGCAACGCCGCCCGACGAGGTATCGGCGAACACGCCCAGATCGGGCAGCCACGCGATGATGTGATTGATCGCCTCCTCGCCGTAACCCGGCACCGCCGGCAGCGAATACACCGGCCCGAGGTTCAGCAGCGCGCCCTCGGCGCGGATGCCCACGGCCGCCAGCAGCGCCGTGAACAGCGCGACGTGATCCTTGCAGTCGCCATAGCGGTCGCGCAGGATGTCGACCGCGCGATGCGGCGCGGCAGCCGTCTGGCCGAGAAAGAGCGCCACGTAGCGGATGTTCAGCCGCATCCAGTCGTAGATGCGCGCGGCCTTCTCGCGCGGATCGGCGATCCCCGCCGTGAGCGACTGCGCAAAGGCGGCGATGGCGGGATCGGTCGCGGTGACATCGGCGGCGGCTTCGCGGTAACGCGCGGCGAAGCTCGCGTAGTCGGGCACCGTGCTCACCATCAGACGCGCGCCCCAGTTCACGCGCGCGACGGCGCCCGCTTCCAGCGGCACCGGCTGGCCCTGGCGAAAATCGAAGGTGTAGCGGGTACGGCCGTTTTCGGTGACGGGCGCGAGCGCATCGAAGCCGCGCGCATCGGCGTAAAGCGGCACATCGGCGGGCAGATCGAAGATCAGGCGCTGGAACGCGACCGGCTCGCCAGGCGGCTCGACGAAATACGCGAACGTGCCCGCCTGAAGCGCCTGCGCGCGGCGTTTGGCGAACACCAGCCGCACGCGCGCGCCCGGCTGCACGCCGGGGAAAATCACGGTGCGCAGCACGCCGTCCTGAAACGTGGGCGCGCCTGCCGAACGCGGCTCCTGCACGTCGCGGATGCTGCTCGCGCCGACCTCGTGCGCGTTGCCATCGGGGTCGATGGTCTGCGCGGATAACGCCGTGATCGTTTCGATATCCTTATTGAACCAGACGTAGCGCTGCGCCACGGCATCGACGCCCGCGGTGGTGTTGGCGCGCATCGTCGAATCGTCGTGTTCCTCGACCGAGCCGTCTTTCTGGATCACGAACAGATGGACGTCGCGCTCCAGCGTGGCGGGCGGCAGGTCGATATCGGCGGACGTCTGGGCGTGCGCGCCCGTCAGCATCAACGCGCCCGCACAGGCGAGCGCGCGTGACAGGCGTGCGACGGTGAATCGGGGCGAAGCGGACACCGGAACCTCGGGACGAAGGGACGCGCCTGTCGTTTTAGCACATCGGCGCGGGCGCTCCCCCGCCGTCGTTCAGGCGGTCGCTTCTTTGCGCGCTTCTTTGCGCGCTTCTTCGTGCGCTTCTTCGTGCGCTTCTTCGCGCATTTCAATCGCACGCAACACCGAAAGCGCGATGCCGTGCGCCGCCAGCCGCACCTCGTCGAGCGACGGAAACGACGGCGCGATACGCAAATGGCTGTCCTGCGCATCGACGCCATAGGGGAACGCGGCACCGGCCGGCGTGAGCACGAGCCCGGCCTCGCCCGCGAGTTCGACCGTGCGCCGCGCCGTGCCCGGCGGCACGAACAGACTGATGAAATAGCCGCCTTGCGGCCGGTTCCAGTGCACGCCCGGCACCTGAGCAAGACGCGTGCGGAACACCTCGTCCACGGCGTCGAACTTCGGCGCGAGCAGCGCACGATGACGCGCCATCAACGCTTCGAGCGTCGCCTTGTCGCGCAGATAGCGCACGTGGCGCAACTGGTTGAGCTTGTCCGGCCCGATCGTGCGCGCCGAAACACTGCGCTGCCACCAGGCCACGTTGCGCGGCGAGGCCGCCAGCCACGCCATCGCGCCGCCCGCGATCGTCACCTTCGAGAGCGAGGCGAACATCAGCACGCGATCGGCGTGTCCGGCCGCCGCGCTCGCCGCCATGACGTCGAGCGTGGTGTGCGCCGCATCGCCCAGATGATGGAAGCGATAAGCGTCGTCCCAGAACAGGCGGAAATCCGGTGCGGCGGTTGGCATCGCGGCGAGCCGCTGCACGACTTCATCGGCGTAGATCGCGCCCGTCGGGTTGCTGTAGAGCGGCATGCACCACATGCCCTTGATCGACGCGTCCTCGCGCACCCGCGCTTCCACGATGTCCATATCGGGGCCGTCGTCGCGCATGGGCACGGCAATCATGCGCACGCCCAGCGCTTCGCAGATCGCGAAGTGACGGTCGTAGCCCGGCGCGGGACAGAGAAACGCGATATCGCCCTGCGCGCGCCACGGCGTACCGCGCTGAGCGTCAGCCCCTTGCTCGCCTTGCGGTACGCCTTGCGGTACGCCATGCAGCAAGGCGAACGCCATCGCGTCGTGCATCAGTTCGAGGCTCGAATTGCCGGCCGCCACCACCTGCGCGGCGGCCACGCCGAGCAGTTCGCCGCCCAGTTCGCGCGCTTCGGGCAGGCCCAGCAACAGGCCGTAATTGCGGCAATCGAAGCCGTCGGCGGCGCGATATCCGGCCTTGCCCGCTTCGTCGATCAAGGCCTGCGAGAGATCGAGCTGCTCCGGCGCGGGCTTGCCGCGCGACATATCCAGACGCATCTGCAGTTGCTGGAATCGTTCGTAGTTCAAAGTATCTGGCGAGCTTGACGAGCTGATCGACATCGCGTTTCCCGGTCTCGAGGGTCAATGAAATGATGCGAAAGATGCGGCGAACCGAGACCAGCATACGGGCGTCGCCATCTTCAGACAAACGCGTTATATTGAACTTTTCGATCAGATTTTCTGATCGAAATCCCGTCATCGTTCCGATTTTGACCCCGATTTCATGAAGACCCTCGACCTCGACGTCCTGGCCATGGTGGTGGCCGTCGCCGACGCCGGCAGTTTCGTGCGCGGCGCGGCGATCGTGCACCGCTCGCAGGCGGCCGTATCGATGCAGATCCGCGCGCTCGAAGAGGCGATCGGCAAGCCGCTCTTTATTCGCGCGCCGCGCAACGTCACGCCCACGCCCGACGGCCATACGCTGATCGGCTATGCGCGGCGCATGCTGGCGCTGCGCGACGAGGCCTGGGCGACGCTGGCGCACCCGGAGGTCAAGGGCCGCGTGTCGATCGGCATGCCCGACGATTACGCGTCCTCGCTATTGCCGCCGGTGCTGCGCAAGTTCTCGGCGAACTGGCCGAAGGTGGAGATTCAGGTGGTGGGGCTGCCGAGCAGCGCGCTTGCGCCGCTGGTGCGCGAAAACAAGATCGATCTGGCCTGCGTGACGGGCACGACGGGTTCGGGCGGCCTCGCCGGCGAATTTATCCGCTTCGAACCGATGGTCTGGGCCGGGCCGCCCGCCACGGCAACGGCGGCAATCGGCCGTGAAATCTGGCGCGAACGACCGCTGCCGATTGCGCTTTTCAGCGCGGGCAGCGTGGCGCGCGAGAACGCCATCGAAGCGCTGGAGCGCGAGCGCATCACCTATCGCACCTCATACGAAAGCCCGAGTCTGATGGGCTTGTGCAGCATGGTGGCGGCGGGTCTGGCGATTGCGCCGCTGGCCCGCTGCGCGGTGCCGGAGACCTTCGTGACGCTGGGCCGCCAGCACGGCCTGCCCGAGTTGCCGGAACTCGAAGTGGTGCTGGCGCGCAGCGCGCGCTCGAATCGCCCGCCGTGCGACTTTCTCGCCGAGCAGATTCTGGCGGAACTGCGGGTTTGATCGGATCGGCGCTCAGGGTTCGTCTTCTTCGCCCGAGCGTGTGAGCAGCGCGTGCAGGCGCGAAACGTGGCGTAACAGCAACTCGCGGTGCTTCTCGATCTGTTCGAGCCGCCCTTCCAGATCGGCGCGGGCGCGCTCGTCGGGTTCGGCCTGGGCGATGACATCTTCGATGCGCGCGCGCAAGGTGCCCGGCTCCACCGGCAGCATGCTCAGGTGACGTTCGAGCTTGCGCACGTCCTGTGCGGCCAGTTCGCGAATCTTGCGCGTGCCTGCCGGGCGCTTCGCGGCACCTGGCGTTGCGTTGCTCTCCAAGCGCGCGCCCGGCCGCTGCCCGAAAATCGGCTCCGCGCGCAGCACCGGCGCCTTGCGCACCGGGTGCGCCGTGCCGCGAAAGCGCGCGTGCGGCGTTTCATCGGCGATCGCGGCGCGCGCCTGCGGCGGCACCTCGCCCTCGTGGCTATCGTCCATCCAGCCTTCTGGCAGGCCCGTGACGGCTTCCACGCCGCGCACGAACTCCGCGCTGAAGTCGCGCCTGCCGGACACGATCAGCTTCATATAGCTCTCGGAAAACGTCATCATCCGCGCGAGCCGCGTGACCGCGCCCACTTCGCGAGTGAGCATCGCGAGATTCGCGCGCCACACGGGCATGAGCGTTGCGCCGGAATCTTCCATCGCCCAAAACCTCCCTTGCGGGCCATCACCAACAGGCCGATGCCTCAAGGTTAGCTGCATTGCAAGGAAGGATGCAACCCGCGTACGAATCGTTGCAATCGAAAGGAAAATGAGAGAAACGCGATTTCGTCCGCTAAAAAGCGGGGTCGAAACGAAAGATGACTACCGCCAATATATTTCGGAGTCCGTTGCAAACTGCGCGTTCGCGTCGCGCGACGACGCGTTTCAGAAGTGCCCGGTAAAGCGATAGCGGCTGCCCGGATGCCAGAGATTCGCCACCGATGCCACCGCCTGGCGCGACCACGTGCGGCGATGCAGCACGAGACAGGGCTCGGCGGCTTTCATCGCCAGATGCGTGCGGGTGTCGTCTTCGGGCGCGAGCGCCTCGATGCGGTATTCGACGCGCTGCAAAGGCGCGACGCGCACGAGATACTGATTCGGCGTGATGTTCGTGAAGTCCTGCGCCGTATAGTCGGGCGCGAGCGCGGGATTGACCCAGCGTTCTTCGAGCTGCACCGGCTCGTCGTTTTCGAAGTGCAGCAGGCGCGAGCGGAACAGCGTCGCGCCTGCGCGCAGATTCATTTCATCGGCCAGCGCGTCGTCGGCGTCGATGCTGCCGATCTCCAGCACCTGGGCGTGATAGGCGTGACCGCGCGCGAGGATCTCGTCGGAGATACTGCGGATCGCCACCAGCGTCGATTCGTACTTCGGCCGCGCGACGAAAGTGCCCGCGCCCTGCACGCGCGTGAGCACCTGTTCGGCGGTCAGTTCGCGCAGCGCGCGGTTCACGGTCATGCGCGCGACCTTGAAGTCGCGCGCAAGCTCGTTCTCCGACGGCACCTGGTCGCCCTCACCCCACTCGCCCGCATGAATGCGCGCGAGGATGAAGTCCTTGATGCCTTGATAGGCGGGTGCGTTCATCGCGGGTTCGATCCGGCGGCGGCGGGCTTCGGTCGAAACCCGCCGCCGCAGGTCACGGTTCTCACAGCGCTTAATGCGCCTGCGATTCGAACGCGAACGGGCTATGCGCCGCGATCGCGCCGTCCTGCACGAGCTTCGTGATGGCCGCGATATCCGGCGCGAAGTAGCGGTCCAGATCGTAATGCGGCACTTCGGCGCGCACGGCCTGCATCACGCGATGCAGCGCCGGGCTGGTCGAATGCGGCGCACGCAGATCGACGCCTTGAGCCGCCGCCAGCAGCTCGATCGAGAGAATGTTGGCGGTGTTCTCGGCGATATCGGCGAGCTTGCGCGCGGCGAAGGTGGCCATCGACACGTGGTCTTCCTGATTCGCCGAAGTCGGCAGCGAATCGACCGAAGCCGGGTGCGCGAGCGTCTTGTTTTCCGATGCGAGCGCCGCCGCCGTCACGTGCGCGATCATGAAGCCCGAGTTCACACCGCCGTCCTTGACGAGGAAAGGCGGCAGACCCGAGAGCGTCGCGTCGATCAGCAGCGCGATGCGGCGTTCGGCCAGCGCGCCGATTTCAGCGGCGGCCAGCGCGAGGTTGTCGGCGGCGAACGCCACCGGCTCGGCGTGGAAGTTGCCGCCCGAGAGGACTTCGTGCGTTTCCGGGAAGATCAGCGGATTGTCCGACACCGCGTTCGCTTCGATCAGCAGCACGTTGGCCGCGTGGCGCATCTGGTCGAGACACGCGCCCATCACCTGCGGCTGGCAGCGCAGCGAATACGGGTCCTGAACCTTGCCGCAGTCGCGGTGCGAGAGATTGATCGCCGAGCCTTCGAGCAGCGCGCGGTACGACGCCGCCGCTTCGATCTGGCCGCGATGGCCGCGCAGTTCGTGGATGCGTGCGTCGAACGGCTTGACCGAACCGGCGGCCGCGTCCACGCAGAGCGCGCCCGAAACCAGCGCCGTGCGATACAGGTCTTCGATCGCGAACAGGTTGTAGAGCGCGAGCGCGGCGGACGCCTGCGTGCCGTTGAGCAGCGCGAGCCCTTCCTTGGCCTGCAGCGCGAGCGGCTTGAGTCCGGCGGCGGCGAGGCCCGCTTCGGCGCTGGCGCGCTCGCCGCGGATAAACACTTCGCCGATGCCCAGCAGCACCGCCGACATATGCGCGAGCGGCGACAGATCGCCCGATGCGCCCACCGAACCCTTGACGGGAATCAGCGGCAGCACGTCGGCGTTAAACAGCGTGATCAGCGCGTCCATCACTTCGCGGCGGATGCCCGAATGACCGCGGCCCAGGCTCGACAGCTTGAGCGCCATCAACAGACGCACGACCGGACGCGACATCGGCTCGCCCACGCCCACGGCGTGCGAGAGCACCAGATTGCGCTGCAGCAGTTCGAGCTGGTCGGTCGGGATATGCGTGCTCGCGAGGCGGCCGAAACCCGTGTTGATGCCGTAGGCGGGCTCGCCCTTGGCCGTGATGTCGGCGACGGCGCGCGCGCAGGCGTCGATTGCGTCGAAGCTCGCCGGATCGAGTTCGAGTTTCACCGATTCGCGTGCGATTTGGCGCAGTTGCGGCAGGGTCAGATGGCCGGGCGTGAGGAGCATGATCGAATCCTGTCTATACAAGTGACGGGCAGTCTAGCCTGGCGCGCATGTATAGACAACTCCGACATGCAGCAGCGCGGCCTGGGACTATCCACTAGCCGATCCGGCAGTCTGACGCCGCCTTTGCGCCCTTAAAGCGCCAGCCGGCCGGCGATGAACGCCAGGAAGCACTGCACGCGCGCGGCCAGCGCGGCGCTGCGGTAGTAGACCGCGTGGATCGGCTGACGCTCGGCGAGCAGCGCGTCGTCGAGCACGGTGACGAGACGGCCGGCCGCGCGGTCGGCGGCGGTCATGAAGTCGGACAGGCAGGCAATGCCGGCATCGCCCAGCGCGAGCTGTCGGATGGTCTCGCCGCTCGATGCGGACAGCGCCGGTTGAATCGCGAGGCCTTCATTGGCTTCGTCGCCGAAAAGCGCGCCTTGTTGTGCGGCTTGCTGTGCGCCTTGTTGTGCTTCGGGATCGGCATCGCTGCGCGTGGCTTGCAGGCGCAGCGGCCAGCGGTTCAACTGCTGCGGCGCCGTGAAGCCGATCAGCCGATGCCCGCGCAAGGCGTCGAGCGTGCGCGGCGTGCCGTGCGCCTTGAGATACGCGGGACTGGCCACCACGCGCCGCCGGCTCACGCCGAGCGAGCGCGCATACAGCGTCGAATCCTGCAGCGCGCCGATACGAATCGCAATATCCACGCGCTGCTCCAGCAGATCGACGATGCGTTCGTTGCTCGTCAGTTCGAGCTGGATGTCCGGGTAACGCGCGGCAAAGGCCGCCGTGTGCGGCACGATGCAATGGAGCATGAACGGCGTGGCCGCATCCACGCGCAAGCGCCCGGATGGCTGTTCGCGATGGCGCGTGACGGCTTCCTCGGCGTCTTCCATCGCCGCGAGAATGGTGCGGGCGCGTTCGAGAAAGAGTTCGCCCTCTTCGGTCAGTTGCAGGCGGCGCGTGGTGCGCAGAATCAGCGCGACGCCAAGCTGCTTTTCGAGCCGCGTGAGCGCGCGGCTCACGCCTGAAACGGTCTGCTGGAGTTTTTCGGCGGCGGCGGTGATCGACCCCGCATCGATCACGGTGACGAATACGAGCAATTCGTCGGTGGAGGTTTTCATTATTGATCCGCAGTCAAGATTCATTTGAGACTAACACGGTTTTTGCAAGACGCGAATGCCGCGATACTCACTGCCAGAACTCAATGGATCAATGGAAAACGCAGGAGTAACCATGAAAGTATTTGTGACAGGCGCAGGCGGTTTTATCGGCGGCACGATTGCGGCGCATCTGGTGCGCGCGGGCCATGAAGTGCGCGGCCTCGTGCGCCGCGAGGAACAGTTCGGCGCGCTCGCAGCGCTGGGCATTGCGCCCGCGGCGGGCACGCTCGACGACCGCGACCTGCTGATGCGCGAAGCGCGCGCCGCCGACGCCGTGATCAACGCCGCCAGCAGCGACCATCGCGGCGCGGTGCAGGCGCTGCTCGACGCGCTCGAAGGCTCGGGCAAGACGCTGCTGCATACGAGCGGGTCGAGCATCGTCGGCGACGCTTCGGGCGGCGAAGCCACCGACAAGATCTATTACGAAGACGCCCTGCCCGCGCCGACGCCCGACAAGGCGCCGCGCGTGGCCATCGACGATCTCGTGCTGGCCGGCGCGCAGCGCGGCGTGAAGAGCGCGGTGCTCTGCAACACGCTGATTTACGGCGTGGGCGCGGTGCCCAATACGGCCAGCGTGCAGTTGCCGCGCTTGATCCGTCAGGCGCAAAAGAGCGGCGTGATGCGTCATGTCGGGCGCGGGCTGAACATCTGGTCGAACGTGCATGTCGACGATGTGGCCGAGCTTTATCGGCTCGCGCTCGAGAAAACGCCTGCGGGCACGTTCTATTTCGTCGACAGCGGCGAAGCGGACTTCCGCACCATGACGGCCGCGCTCGCGCAGAAGATGGGTCTGGGCGCGCCGCAGGACTGGCCGCTCGAACAGGCTATCGAGGAATGGGGCTACGAAATGGCGTCGTATGGTCTGGGGTCGAACAGCCGGGTGCGCGGCGAACGCGCGCGCAAGCTGCTGGGCTGGACGCCGCAACGCACCTCGGTCACGGACTGGATTCGCGACGAAATGCCGGTAGGTTGAGGCATCTTCTTCAGTCCCGCCTTCAGTCCCGTCTGAAGTTCGACGCAAAAATAAGTGGGCTGCACCACACTATTGTTGCTTATCCGTAAGGTCAATCCGATAAAATCGCGCCGGTTTGCACTACCCGCCGGCGCGTTCTTTGGCCCGGCACCCGGATACGCCGATGCTCCTCGCGCTGAACTTCGACTGGCTGACCAATCTGCTCGCCATTCTGTTCGTGGTTGCGTGCCTCTACGACGCGCGCTACGACGAATATGGCACGTTGACGCTCGCCGCCGCTGCGATGGGACTCATCGTGATGGCGATCGAAGTGTTGCTGCGGCCAGCCTTCGAAATGTCGCTCTAGCGCGGGCGCGCGGTCGATTTCGTTGTGCTTGCAATCGACGCTTTTCGCCTACGCTTACAGGCACATTTCTTCTGCTTTACATCCCTCGCAAGCTATGAAGGCTTCTGCTCGTGCGCACAGCACGCGTGCGCCTGTGCGCTGTCTTCGTAGCGGTCGTGATGGCGCATCCATTCGCGCATATCCTTCTCTTCGTTGCGGCCCTTCGGCGTGAATTCGAGCATCGCGTAAGTGCCCAGCGCCATCTCCACGCCTCGCGCATACGCCGAATACGTGTGATACACGTTGCCCTGTTCATCGCGATAGAACGCGCTGATGCCGGGCAATTCGTCGCTCATATAGTCCTGCTCGACGTAGTTGTAAATGGCCTTGCCGCGCGCCTTGTCGGCTTCGCTGAACGAAACGCGATAGTCGAAATTGAAGTCGCTGCCGTTCGACGACACCCACGGAAAATGCCAGCCCATACGCTTTTTAAAGGCCTCGATCTTCGCGAGCGGCGCGCGCGAAACAGCGACATAGGTGACGTCGTGGTGCTCGAGATGCGTGAGCATGCCGTCCACGTGATCGGACAGAAACGAGCAGCCTGGACATCCCTCTTCCCAATCCGGGCCCAGCATGAAGTGGTAAGTCAGCAACTGGCTGCGCGGGCCGAATAACTGCGCCAGCGTGCGCGAGCCTTGCGGCGTGTCGAACGTATAGGTTTGCTCCACTTTCACCCAGGGCAGCGCCATGCGCTTTGCCACCAGCGCGTCGCGCGCGTGCGTAAAGGCGCGTTCTTCGGCAAGCAGCGCCTCGCGCGCCGCCATCCATTCGGCCTCCGAAACAATCTTGTGCGATTCCATCGTGTCTGCCTCCTTGCGGGTTTGCATCGATAAAACGGCGCTGTGGATGCACCGTTCACGCCATCATTCGAACAGTTCCACCAGATGATCGAGCGCGCTCGACCAGCCTTCGCGGTGCGAGTCACGGGCTTCTTCGTCGAAGAAACGTTCGTGGCGCAGCGTCAGTTCCGTGGTGCTGCCGTCGGCGCGCAGCGTGAGCGTCACGCGCGATTCGCGCTCGGGCGTGCTGCGCCAGGCCCACGTGAATACGAGTTTCGATTCAGGCACGACTTCCAGATAGCGGCCGCTTACGTCATGTTCTTCGCCATCCGGCGAGCGCATCAGGACCCGAAAGCGCCCGCCTGGCCGCACATCGGCCTCGGCGTGCAGGCAGATCGTGTCGAGCGGATGCATCCAGCGCATCAGTTGCGCGGCTTGCGTCCATGCCGCGTAGACCTTCGCGGCGCTCGCGTTGATACGGCGCCGGAGGATGAGGCTGGGGGCACCGGCGTGAGCGCCTGTGTTTGCGTTGGTGTTTGCAGCGCCGGCTGGAGCGGCGTCGGGTTGGGTTGACATGGATCTTCCTCCACGAATGCGGCCAGACGATCGAGCGCTGCGCTCCAGAAGCGTTCGTAGTGCGCGAGCCACTGCATCGCGTCCTCCATCGGCCCCGCCGCGAGACGGCACGCGACCGTGCGCCCGGTCTTCTCGCGCGTGACGAGACCGGCCTCCGCGAGCACGTCCAGATGCTTCATGACCGCGGGCAGCGACATCGCGAACGGCTGCGCGAGCGCGCTCACCGACAGCACGTCCTGCTGCGCAAGGCGTGCGAGCAAGGCCCGCCGCGTGGGGTCCGCGAGCGCCGCGAAGGTGCGGTTCAGCGCGTCGTCTTCATACTTAACCATGTGGTTTAGCATAGGTCGCATCGCGCCGATGTCAAGCTCGCCCGCCACGCTACTAGAATGACGGTTCGCTCCCTTCACCTGCCCCGCCTGCCCATGCCGTCCAGAATCCGCAATTCGCTGCTCTGGATCTTCGACGCCTTCGAGCGCGAAGCCACCTACGTGCGCAAGCCGATGTTCGGCTGCGACGCCGCCTATGTGGACGGCCTGCTCTGCCTGATCGCCGCCGACCGCGCGAAGCCCTTCAACGGCCTGCTGGTGGCCACCTCGCGCGAGCAGCACGCCGCGCTGATCGAATCGTTTGCCGCGCTGCGTGTGCATCCCGTGCTCGGCAAATGGCTGTACGTGCCGCAGGACGACGAGGCTTTCGAGGACACCGCCGAAGCGCTCGTCGCGCTCGTGCTTGCGCGCGATCCGCGCATCGGCGTCGAACCCAAACCGCGCAAGCGCGGCGGCGGCGGCCGCAACAACAGCATCCTGCCGGGATAAGCGCATTGCGCGCGGCCCCGGAATGCCGCACGGCCCGCGCCGCAGCAAAGCGGACGCGGGCCGTGAAGCCGGCAGGACGGGCCGCCAGGCGTTCCGTCTTGCCGATGGCGGACCATCGATATCAATGACGCGGTGACAGCTGCGTGCAATGCATCAGATAGCCCAGCCGCCCAGGTAGAACGTCGCGAGCACCACGGCGATGATCACCGTGCCGACGTTGAGCTTCTTGATCTCGCCGCTGACGACGCGGCCGATCACCAGCGTCGAAAAGCCCAGCATGATGCCCGTGACGATGTTCGCGGTCAGCACGATAAACACGGCGCACACGAGGCCCGCCATCGAATCGACCATGTCTTCCATGTCCAGACGCGCGACGCTCGACAGCATCATCAGGCCGACGTACATCAGCGCCGGCGCCGTGGCGTAGGACGGCACGAGACCCGTCAGCGGCGCGAAGAACATCACCGCGAGGAACAGCAGGCCCACGAGCGCCGCGGCCAGACCCGTCTTGGCGCCCGCCGCCACACCGACTGCCGATTCGATATACGCCGCCGCCGGCGCGCCACCGAAGAAGCCCGAGAAAATCGAGCTGACCGAGTCGGCCGTCAGCGCGCGGCCGCCGTTGATGATGCGGCCATTCGCGTCGAGCTGGCCCGCCTGCCCCGCCACGGCGCGGATCGTGCCGGTCGCATCGAACACGGCGGTCATCACGAGTGCGAGCACGCTCGGCAACACCGTGAGCGAGAGCGCGCCCTTAATGTCCATCGCGCCGATCAGCGAAGCATGACCCGGCGCCGACAGCGACGGCCACGCAAACACGCCATGGAATTGCACGGCCGGATCGAGCGCAAGACCGAGCGCCGAAATCGCCACGATCACGATCAGGATCGAGCCCGGCACGCGACGGCGCACGAGGCCGAAGATCGCCGCGAGACCGATCACCGACATGATCACCGGCAGCGACGTGATATGGCCGAGCGACACCGGCAGACCCGCGCCGGGATTCTTCACCACGAGGCCCACATCGTTGGCCGCGATCAGCAGCAGGAACAGGCCGATGCCGATACCCGTGCCGTGCGCGATGCCGTGCGGCAGATTGCGCAGAATCCACGAGCGCACGCCGGTCACGGAAATCGCCGTGAATACGAGGCCCATCAGGAACACCGCGCCGAGCGCGACTTCGGGCTTGAGTCCCTTGCCGAGCACCAGACCGAAGGCGGTGAACGCGGTCAGCGAAATCGCGCAGCCGATGGCGATCGGTAGGCGCGCCCACAGCCCCATCAGCAGCGAGCCGAATGCGGTGGTCAGACACACGGCGACAAATACGGCGCTGGTGTCGAAGCCCGCCTTGCCGAGCATGCCCGGCACGACGAACACGGAATACACCATCGCAAGGAAGGTGGTGACGCCGGCAATACACTCCTGGCGCACGGAACTGCCGCGCTGGAGGATGCCGAAATATCGGTCGAGAAAGCCGCTTGCTTCGGCGAGGGTTTCATCGACTTCGCTGTCGCGAAGGGCCGGGTCGGTCAGGCTTGCTACGTCCGACAACGGCTGTGCGTGCGGTTCCATCATGGTGAGTGCCTCCTTTATCAGCATGCTGAAACGGTCCCGCATCTCCTTGGGGAGCCGTCATCAGGTTCGTCTCGCAGGTTTTTGACTTGTGGGTGTCGACGCACAGCCAGATGCGCTCTTTTGGCGCATGTCTATTTTTGAAGTCTGTTTTGACATCTTTTGACAGGTTCGAAGGTTAGGCCAAGGCGTCATAGGCTCCCATCGTGAGAATCGCATTGAGGTCATGCCGCGATGCTTATATCGCCGTATGCAAGGCGCACCGGGTCGCCGGGCTTGGCGTATACCCCGGTGCGATTCAGGGCATTCGCGGTGCGCGGCCGCCGGGCGCGCGGTTTGCTGGGGTCGGTTCAGAATCGGTTCAATCCGCTGACGGGAAAGCGGCGAAATAAGCCAGGCGCATTGCTGCCTGATTGCCGAATGCGCTTTTAATTACAGTTCTTTCAAACAGTCAGTATGAACGGCAAATCTGCAGTGAATCGGCGGGCAAACCGGCTGGTTTTTGCCGGCCGAATAACGGCTGATCAGCGGCTGATTAATGGCTGCTCAATGGCTGATTAAGGCGAATGACCGCCCCATGCGGGTTAAACTCTCACGACCCGGTTTTCCCCCGCCGCGCGCCCAGCGCCGGCCGCTCCTGGAGTTTCTGTAGATGAGAGGCGGTTTCGCACGTCCTGCTGTATCCCTTACGTCGGTCCTGACCTTACTCGCCGTGCTGGCGTTGTCGGGCTGTTCGCTGTTCCGCTCGCCCCCGCCGCCCGAGCCGGAGCCGCCCATCGCCGCCAGCGAGCCGGACGTGCCCGCGAGCGAGCCCGAAGCCGCCTCCGCGCCCGAAGCCGCCAGCGACACCGAAACCAACGCCCGCCCCGCGCCGCGCAAGCCGCGCCCGGCCCCGCGCAAACCACATCGCGTGACACCGCCGCCGCCCGCGCCGGCCAGCACGCCCACCGCGCCGCCGCCCGCACCGCTGGTGCAGACCCGCACGATCGAGCGCGGCACTTTCCGCACGCTGCTTGACAGCGAAGTGCAAAAGCCCGACGGCAAGGTCGTGGGCCGCGCCGTCGATATGGTCGCGGGCCCCGGCGGCAAGCCGCAGGAAGTCGTGGTGAACCTGCAGGGTTTCATGGGCGTGGGCGACCGCAAGGCGAACTTCCCGTGGAGCGCCGTGCGCATCAACACGCAGGCGAAGACGCCGGCCGTCACGCTCGCGCTCACGCCACAGCAACTGCAGATTCCCGACCGGCCCAAGGCCGGCGGCGCGCAGGCGGGCGCACCCGAAGCCAGCCCGACGCGTCTGCCGATGCTCGACACCACCGTCGAGCGTCCGAACGGCGCCAAGGTCGGCCGCGTGGTCGACGTGCTGATCGACGGCAGCGCCTCGCCGCTCGCCGTGGTGCTCGATGTCAGCGATCTGCTGGAGAAACGCCGCACCATCGCCGCCGACTGGTCGGCGCTGCACTTCGTCACGAAGAACAACGCGCTCGAAGCGCAGCTCGAAATGAGCGACCAGCAGGTGGATGCTTCGCCGCCCTACCTGAACGACCAGCCGGTGCGCGCCGTCAGCCCGGCAACCGCGGCGGCCGCGCCGGCCGCGCCTGCAGCTTCCGCGCGCGGTGCCCAATGACGACAGGCACCACGACGCAACTCACCCCCAGCCTGCGAAGCGTGCGCGCGCTCGACTGGCTGAACTTCTTCGTGGCGAATGTGCAGACCGGCTTCGGTCCGTTCATCGCCTCGTATCTGGCTTCGCACAAATGGACCCAGGGCGAGATCGGCCTCGCGCTGTCGGTCGGCACGATCAGCGCCATGGTCAGCCAGGTGCCAGGCGGCGCGGCGGTCGACGCGCTCAAGAACAAGAAGGCTGCCGCCGCCTGGGCGATCATCGCGATCATTATTTCGGCGATGTTGCTGGCCGTCAGCCCGACCGTCGTGCCGGTGATGGCCGCCGAAGTGTTCCACGGCTTCGCCAGTTGCATGCTGGTGCCGGCGATGGCGGCGCTCGCGCTGGCGCTGGTCGGCCGCCAGAATCTGGGCGACCGGCTCGGGCGCAATGCACGCTGGGCTTCGATCGGCAGCGCCGTCGCGGCGGGCCTGATGGGCCTGTGCGGCGAGTACGTCTCGCCGCGCGCCGTGTTCTGGCTGACCGCCGCGCTCGCGCTGCCCGCGCTGGTGGCGCTCGCGATGATCGAATACGACAAGCACGCGAATGCGCCGAAGCCGCTCAAAGCCACGAAGGCGCCGGCTGCCGAGGCCGACGGCGAACGCGAAACCATCTTCGATCTGCTGCGCGACCGCCGCATGCTGACCTTCGCGGCCTGCGTGATCCTGTTCCACCTCTCGAACGCGGCGATGCTGAACCTCGCCGCCGGCGAAGTGACGGCGGGCATGGGCGACAACGTGCAGCTCGTGATTGCGGCGTGCATCATCGTGCCGCAGGCGATTGTCGCGATGATGTCGCCGTGGGTCGGGCGCACGGCCCAGCATTGGGGCCGCCGCCCGGTGCTGATCCTGGGCTTCAGCGCCCTGCCGCTGCGCGCGCTGCTGTTCGCGGCGGTCGGCAACCCGTACTTCCTCGTGCCGGTGCAGATGCTCGACGGCCTTTCGGCTGCCGTGTTCGGCGTGATGCTGCCGCTGATCGCCGCCGACGTGGCGGGCGGCAAAGGCCGCTACAACCTGTGTATCGGCCTGTTCGGGCTTTCGGCGGGAATTGGCGCAACGCTGTCCACGGCGCTCGCGGGCTTTATCGCCGATCACCTCGGCAATACGGTCAGCTTCCTCGCGCTGGCTTCCGCTGGCGCTACTGCGGTGCTGATGGTGTGGCTCGTGATGCCCGAAACGCGCGACGCGATCGAAGAGGAAACCGCCAGCGACAAGACGGCGTAGCAACGCCTGCGCCTGCAGTTCGCACTGCATCAGACGCGCCCGACACGGGGCGCCACCGCCGCAACCCATCCGGGCGCGGCAGTGGCGCCCCGCTTCATTTGCGCAGCCGATTATTGCGCGCGACGTTTTATCGCCGATAAAGACGCAATAACGCACGCCCTTATTCAACAGACAAAATAAACCGATAGATGTGCAAAAGCGTGGCCTGCATGTGTGAGGCCAGAAGACGCGTCCTGAGGAACGCGAAAGACAATGCGAGGGCGGCTGCCCGCAGCGAAATCTGCGCCCGTCAGGCGATCGAACCGCCATGACGAACCGCTGATTTCACTACAGGAGAGGCCGGAAGCTACGGCTTTGCGACTGCAGATCCGCTTCGCGCGGATCGGACTTCACCAGCAGACCCACTCAAACTCAAGCTCAGGCTGCGAGCGCCTCGTCGAGACGCGCGGCCACCACGCCGCTGGGGAAGTTGTCGAGCTTGCTCGCGAGTATCATCGCGTCGGCATTGGCCGGACGATGACGGCGATTCGGGCTCGGACGGAACACGGCGTCGCCGCGGCGGATCTTCTCGCCGGTCAACGCACACACAGCGCTGCGACGCGCCGTGCAAACCCGCCACAACTGGTCGGAGTAGCGGCCATACGTGGCGTCACTCCAGCAAACGGTGATGCTGTCCGGATCATGACGCCGGATCAAGGTAATGCCTTGCGCATCCCACGAACGCACGGTGGCGCGGCGCCGGTTGGCCGCCTCCGATGCGCTGCGCGTGATGGGTACCGGTTTGCAGCTCCTGATGATCTCGGGTTCGCCGTCCGGGCCAAGCGGCTCCGAGGCGGCGGTCAGAAGATCAATGGTTTGTTGCCATGCGCTGCCGGTATCTAATTTCGTCATAATGCACCTCGTGCACGTGGAAACGATTCAAATATGCCGGTCGAATAAGCACTCTGCCACGTCGGGATTATAGCGTGCGATTCTGGCACTCCACAGAAAAAACTGAACTTTCACACGATATATCCCGGCTACCGCCAAAAGACCAGACGCGAGGCTTTCAAGTCACATTGCAGGATAGCAATGCTGGTTTCTTTACATTCGAACTTTTTTCCGATTTGTTGATGTTTAACATTGCATCCAGGAAAAAATAACCGGATAGACCCTTCTTATGCAAGTGATACAAACGCATTAGCGAACCTATTGGCAGGCCTGAACATGGGCCGGACGCGCCGGCCCGACAATGCCGCAACGCCCCGTCTGGCTTGCCTGTGCGGGCGCAGCGCCCTGCCCTTCGTGGCGCACGCCCGGCACCGGCGGCGCGTGCGGCATGTCGTCCGATCAATGAAACGCATTACAGGCTTATGTCAACGGCATCAGGAAAATAGGCATGGCCGGTCATGCTTTTTGGCGCGAAGAATTGTCGCACGGACTAGCGTCGTGCCGAACAGTGTCAATTGCGAGACACGACTCAATTTTCTGAAACATTAATCGAAATTGAATTGCGCATTAGCCATTTTGTCATGCGCAAATGCATCCAATCATCTCAAACGCCTTACTGTCAATACGCGGCAAAAGTCGCGACGATTCCCTGCACGGATAACAACAATTCAAATGGCGGCTAATGACTGCATGAATGGCGGGTGCCGGCAGGCATTCATCGGCGAATCTTGGGGCCGCCAAGGTGAGGCCGCCAAGGCGGAACCGCCGAGGCATGACGGCTCAGGCGCCGCGCCCCTGGTCGAGATAGTCCGCGGCGCGCTGCCGCAACATCGTGCCGAAATCGTCGAGCCAGCCGATCGACAGGCGCCAGCTCTGCCAATACAACTCGACGTCGAGCGCGCGCCCCGGCGTGAGTTCGACCAGTTCGCCGCGCGCGAGATGCGGCGCAATCATGCGCTCCGGGCACATGCCCCAGCCCAGCCCGCTCGCGCAACAGCGCAGAAAACCCGCCACATGCGGAATCCAGTGCAGCGGCGCGTCCACCTGCGCACGCGTGATACGCCGCACGAAACGCTTTTGCAGTTGATCCTTCGGATTGAATTCGATGCACGGCGCGCGGCGCAGCGACTCGCGTCCCACGCCCGCGGAAAAATAGCGCTCGAAGAATTCAGGCGAACAGACCGCGAGATAGCGCATGCGTCCCAGACGCGTCGATCGGCACCCTTGCACGGGCTCGGCCTGCGTCGTCACCGCGCCCTGCACGCTGCCGTCGCGCATACGCTGCGCCGTGTGATCCTGATCGTCGATGACGAGATCGAGCAGGATGCCGCGCTCGACGCAGAACGGCGCGACCGCATCGATAAACCAGGTGCCGACGCTGTCGTCGTTGACGGCCACGCGCAAGGTGGGCCGCGAGGCGTCGAGGCCGCCCGTCACCGTCGGCATGCCGCCGCCGAGTTCCGCTTCGAGCAATTGCACGCGCTCGGTATGACGGCATAGCAGCGCGCCCGCCGCCGTTGCCACGCACGGCTGGCTGCGTTTGACGAGCACCGTGCCCACGCGCTCCTCCAGCAGCTTCACTCGCTGCGAAACCGCAGACGGCGTGATATTGAGCGCGCCTGCCGCGCGGTCGAACGAGCCGTGGCGCACCACGGCGGCCAGCGCATCGAGCAGCGCATAGTCGAGCATTAGCGTTCCTTAATCCAGATTAAGAAAATCAGCTTTGCTTAAGCTGCTTCCGACGGCAGACTAGCGCCGTTCCCCCGCAATGTCCAATCATGAACTGGCTCGCTTTTTCCCATGGCGCCGCGCTGTGCGCCTCGCTCATCGTCACCATCGGCGCGCAGAACGCTTTCGTGCTGCGCCAGGGCATCCTGCGCTCGCATATCGGCAAGATCGTGCTGCTGTGCGCGCTGTCCGATTTCATCCTGATCGGCGCGGGCGTGGGCGGCGCGTCCGCCCTCGTCGAGCGTTATCCGACTTTCGTGCATCTGGTGCTGTATGCGGGCCTCGCGTGGCTCGTCTGGTTCGGCATCAACGCGCTGCGGCGCGCGGTCAAGCCCACGCACGATGTCATGGATGCCGCTTGCGCCGACGATGCCAGAAACACGCCCGAGCAGCGCGCCTGGCCGATCATGCTGATGACGCTCGCGTTCACCTGGCTCAATCCGCATGTGTATCTCGATACTTTTCTGCTGATCGGCACGGCGGGCGCGCGCGAGCCGGAAGGTGCGCGACTGGCCTTCGCGATCGGTGCGATGGCGGTGAGCGCGGTGTGGTTCATCGGGCTGGGTTATGGCGCACGCGCACTCGCGCCGCTCTTCAAGCGTGCGGGCGCCTGGCGTGTGCTCGACGGTGCGATCGGTTCGATGGTGCTGCTGATTGCGGTGACGCAGCTGCGCTGAACGACGCTCACTGCGCTTGCGTTTGCGCACGACGGATCGCCAATAAACCGTCGACGAGTTCGGGCGACAGATAATGCGGCCCGTCGAAAAGATAAACACGATAGCCGCGATACGCGTCGAGTTGCGGCGCGAGTTCCGCTGGCGTGGCGGCGCGAAAGCCGCCGCCCTGCTTCGGCCGGAAGGCTTCGGCGATCACGCGCACGCGCCGTTTGCCCAGCTTCGCGGCGAGTGCATCCGCGTAACCGCGCGCGGCTGCCGGACCGCGCGCATAGACGCCGCCGCCGTCCTGCAGGAACACGCCTACGTCGCGCGGCAACCAGCTATCGAGCCACTGGGCCAGCGCCGCGCCACCGATATTGCGCGTGTCGTACACGCTGATCCACAGCGGCCGCGGCAAGCGTTCGAGCAAGGGCGCCATGCGCGCCGCGTCGGTCCAGCCAGGGTCGACTTCCACTGGAAAATACCAGCCGGCGATATGCACGGGCGGGCGCGCATCGGCGAGCTTCAGCGAACGCTCGACGAGTTCTTCGAGATTCGCGCGCGCCTTCTTTTCATCGGCATAACCGGCCAGGCCGACGATCACATCGCGCGCCCACGGCTGCGCCGCGATGCGCGTCCAGTCGGGCACGCGCGGCGCGGGCAAACCGGCGCCCGGCACGAAGGCCACATCGTCGACGGCAATCCACTGGATCAGCAGATCGCGCACGCCAAGCCGTTGCCATTCGCCGCGCGGGTCCAGATGCGCGTTGTCGGGCTGCCAGACGACGCCTTGTGCAAGCGCTGGGACAGAAGGCGCGTGGCGTTCGTCGGCAAGAGCCAATGCGTGCTTGCCGGTCAGACCGTACGCTGCCGACGCACCGAAAGCCCCGAACGAAGCCAACGCGCGCAGCGTTCTGCGCTTTTGCAGGAAGCGGCTCACCGCGCGCTCCAGCGCTACGCCACGGCCCGCTGCGCAAGCACCGGATGCCGATAACCCGGCAGCGCTTCGCTCGCGAACGGTGTCACGCGCCGCCCCATCAGCGCCGCGACGATGCGCGCCGATGCCTCGCCATCGCCATAAGGATTCACGCGGCGCGTGTAGGCTCGCCGCGCCGCTTCGTTGTCGACTAGCTCCATCACCGCGCGCTCGATCGTCTCGCGATGCGTGCCGACCAGTTTGACCGTCCCGGCCGCAAGCGCTTCGGGCCGCTCGGTCACGTCGCGCATCACGAGCACCGGCTTGCCGAGTGCGGGCGCTTCCTCCTGCACGCCGCCCGAATCGGTCAGCACGATCGCGGCGCGCTGCATGAGGCGCACAAACGCCGGATAGTCGAGCGGATCGGTCAGATGGACATTGGGCGCGTCGCCGAGTGCGGCCAGCACCGGGCCGCGCACATTCGGATTCAGATGGACCGGATAGACGATCTGCATCTTGCCGCTCGCAGCGAGCGCCGAGAGCGCCGCGCAGATGTGCTCGAAACCCGCGCCGAAACTCTCGCGCCGATGTCCCGTGACCAGCAGCAGCGGCCGCCCTTTGCCTTCGGCTTCGGATTCGGTCTCGATAAAGGGAAAACGCGCGTCGATCTGCGCGCGCAGGTGTGCATCGCGATCGAGGCGCGCGCACATGAGACGAAGCGCGTCGATCACGGTATTGCCCGTCACGATCACGCGTCCGGTGAGCGCTTCCGCTTCGAGGTTGGCCTGCGCGCTCGCCGTTGGCGCGAACAGCAGATCGCTCACCGCATCGACCACGCGCCGGTTGGTTTCCTCGGGCCAGGGCTCGAACAGATTGCCGGTGCGCAGCCCCGCTTCCACATGCCCCACCGGAATGCGCCGATGAAACGCGGCGAGCGCGCCCGCCATGCTGGTTGCCGTATCGCCATGGACCAGCACGCGATCCGGCTTCACATCGGCCAGCACCGCGTCGATGCCTGCGAAAAGCCGCGCGGCCAGGCCGTTGAGCGACTGGTTCGCGGTCATCGCGTCGAGCCGGTGCGCGGGCGCGATCTCGAACAGATCGAGCACCTGGTCGAGCATGCTCTGATGCTGCCCGCTCACGCAGACGATAGACTCCACGCCGGGTTCGGCTTCAAGACACTTCACGAGCGGTGCCATCTTGATGGCTTCGGGCCGCGTTCCAAAGATCGACAGGATGCGCACAGGCAGGCTTCCGTTGAGAGAGTGACGGACCGTGCGCGTGCGCAATTCCCGTGCCTCGCTCTACCGCTTTCCTGATCGTCGAGTAGATCGATAAATGCACGTCGACGCGTCAATGCGCCTGCGCGGCTGCCTCGCGTGCATCGCGCGAATCCGGGCCGCCTGCATTGGCATTCGCGCGATGAATCGCGACGATCCCCGCGAGCGAAACGCAGGCCGGCACCGCAGCGGCCGCAAAGAGCGACGCCGACGACCAGTGCAGATGCATCAGCGCGCCGCCCAGCACCGGCCCCACTACCGAGCCGATCCGCCCGACGCCAAGACTCCAGCCGATTCCAGTCGAGCGCAGCGCACTCGGATAGTAGGTGGCCGCCAGCGCATTGAGCGCGGGCTGCCCGCCGATAATCGAAAAGCCCGTAAGGAATATCGCGAGGAACATCGCCGCCACCGACACCATCACCGCAGCATTGCCGAGCGCCGCCGTCGCCGCGATGGCGATCACGAACGTCGTGGCCAGCACGCGCGTGAAGCCCGCCATGTCGATCAGACGCCCGAGCAACAGCGTGCCGATCACCCCGCCGCCCCACAGCACCGTGCCGGCGAGCACGGCAGTCTGCGTGGAAAAACCCGCGTCGCGCACGACCGTCGGCAGCCAGTTCGAGAGGAAATACATATCGAGCAGATTCGCGAAGTTCACGATCCACAGCAGCAGCGTCACGCGCGCGCGGCCCTCCTTGAACAGCTCGACAAAGGGCACGCCGCGCGAGCGCGTTTCGCTGCTGGTGAACACCGTATCGGCGGGCAGCGGCACATTGGGCGCGACACGCGCAAGCTGACGGCGCACGCGCTCGCTCGCGGCGCTTTCATGCTGCGTCGCCCGGCGGCGCAACAGCAGAAACTGGATCGATTCCGGCAGCGCGAGCCACATCAGCACGCCCATCGCCAGCGGAATCGCACCGCCGACAAAGAACACCGCGCGCCAGCCGAAAGCCGGAATCAACGCGGCGGTAATCAGACCGCCCACCACGCCGCCAAGCGTAAAACCGCAGGAGACGATCATCATCAGCGTCACGCGGATGCGGCGCGGGCTGTATTCGCCCGCCAGCGCCATCGCGTTCGGCATGATGCAGCCCAGTCCCAGGCCCGCCACGAAGCGCCAGAACACCAGTTCGCCGATCGTGTTCGCAAAGCCCGTGGCGATCATGCACGCCGAGAAAAACAGCGTCGCGCCGACCAGCACCGGACGCCGGCCAATTCTGTCCGCCACCGTGCTGAACGTGAGCGAGCCCACCAGCATGCCGAACAGTCCCGCGCCGAACACCGGCGCGAGCGTCTCTTTCGCGATCCCCCATTCGCGGATCACGACCGGCGCGACATAGCCCATCGCCTGGACATCGAAGCCGTCCATCACGAGGCACAGCGCGCAGAGCACCACCACCAGCAACTGATACGGCCCGAAGCGGCTATCGTCGATGATGGCCGTCACTTCTACGTTTTTTTCCATGCCTCGCTCCAACCGATATGAAAATCGTCTTGATCGACGACCGGGCGTTTCCGCTACAGTTCCAGCACCAGACGCGCGCCTTTGGCACGCGAACAGCAGGTCATCATGCGCGATTGCGTGTCGCGTTCCGCGCGCGTGAGCACCACATCGCGATGATCGATCTCGCCCGCCAGTACGCGCACTTCGCATGAGCCGCACAGACCTTCTTCGCAATCGCTTTGCACGTCGATATTGGCGCGCCGCAAGGCGTCCAGCACGGTCTGATCGGGCGCGACCTTGAGCACGAGGCCCGAATCCTTGAGCTCGACTTCGAAGGCGTGTTCATTGGCCGGATCGAGCTTGCCTGTGCTCGCAGCGAAATGCTCCACGCGCAGTGCGTCTTCGGGCCAAGCCTCGCTCGCCGCCTGCAACGCTTCGAGCATGCGTGCCGGGCCGCAGGCATAAACCCGCGTGTGTTCATCCACCTGCAGCGCGTTGAAATCGTTGCGCGTGCCTTCGTCGGAAATATGAAGCTGCAGGCGTTCGCCATGCCGTTGCGCGAGTTCGTCGATCAACGCCATCGTCGCACGCGAACGGCCGCTGTAATGCAGCACGTAGTCGATGCCGAGTTCGCGCGCGCGGCGCGCCATGGCGCTAACCGGCGTGATGCCGATACCACCCGCGATAAAGATCGCACGGCGCCCTGCTTCGTCGAGACGGAAATGATTGCGTGGCCCGCGAATCTTTACGCGCATGCCGGCACGCAGCGTGTCGTGCATCCATGCGGAGCCGCCACGGCCGGCCGCCTCGCGAAGCACGGCGATTTCGAACGCGCCGGTATCGGCCGGGTCGCCGCATAGCGAGTATTGACGCGAGAGGCCCGTTTCGCCGCATTCGACATCGATATGCGCGCCCGGCGCCCAGCGCGGCAGCGTGCCGCCGGCAGACGCCGCCAGGCGCAAACGCACGATATCCTGCGCCACCACGTCCACACGTTCGACCACCACCGGGCGGCTCAACGCATGCGAAGACGGCTCGCCAATCCTCACCGGCACCTGCACGTCACGCAGCGCCGGTTGTGCGCGCTCGGGGTTTTTCGCCGCATCCCATTCGACCCAGAGATGTTCTGGACCCCGAAACGATGTATTCGGCACATAGCTGAAACGCTGCTCGGCAAGCCGCATATGAGGCAAACGACGCGTCAGCGCTTCGAGAAAAATCTGCATCTCCATGCGCGCGAGATTCTTGCCCATGCACTGATGCGAGCCGTAGCCGAAGGTCACGTGATCGCTGGCATTGTCGCGACGGATGTCGAATAGATCCGCATCGGCGAAATGACGTTCGTCGTGATTCGCGGACGACGTCACGATCAGCAGCTTTGCGCCCGCCGCAATCTCAATCCCGCCGATACGCGTGTCTCGTGTCACGAGTCTGCGCCACGCCGCCACGGAACCGTTGTGGCGCAGGCATTCCTCCACCGCGTTCGGAATCAGGCTCGGATCTTCGCAAAGCGCCTGCCACGCGTGCGGATGCTGCAGGAGCAGCTTCAACGCATTCGCCGTGGCGTTGGCGGTGGTTTCGTGCGCGGCGACGATGCCGGCCATCATCATCGAATGCAGATAGGAATCGGTGACAACTTCAGGATGCTCTTTCTGCCGGCGAATCCCGTACTGCATCCAGCCCGGACCATCGGGATTCTGGCGCATCTTGTCGAGCACCTTGCCCGCGAACTGCCAGAAGTTGCCCACGGCATGCGCGACCGCCACCTGCTCGTCCGGGCGCGGACGTCCCCACGTATTGACCGTATGCGCGATCGAATACTGGCGCAGCAGATCCATATCCTCTTCGGGGACGCCGAGAAAATGCAGCGCCACCGTGAGCGGCACTTCCCAGAGCATTTGATCGACCAGATCGGCACGGCCATCGTCGATAAAACGGTCGATGTATTCGCGCGTGAGGCGCCGCACCATCGGTTCGTGATGCTTGAGATGCTCGGGCGTGAACGGCTCCATCAGCACGCGGCGGCGCGGCATATGCGCGGGTTCGTCCTCGTTCACGAGCGTGCGGTTCATCGCATAGCCATAGGACTCGAGCACCGCATTGGCTTCGGGGCCGGTGGGCGTGATCTTTTCGAGCGCGATGGACGGCGAGAACGTGAGGTTGTCGCGAAAGATGGCCTTGATGTCGTCATAACGCGTCACGACCCAATAGCCCAGTTGCGGGCTGTAGAACACCGGTTCCTGCTCGCGCGCCCAGCGCACGTATTCGGGCGGGTCCTGCTGATAGCCGTCGCTGAACGGGTCGAATGCTGCCGCGTTCGCGCTGACCGGACAAGCCGATGGCGATGCTGCCGGCGCGCCATGGGGAAAGGGACAACGCCCGGCCGCGACTGGCTGGGATGAGGTTTCTCGGGTCATGCCGTCTCCTGCATTGTGTTTCGCTTTGCGTAACTCTAGTACGCATAGCGTAATTACGAGATTGGGGTTAACCTCGAAACCTGCATGTATCCCGGTGGCGTGGCCGCCCTTCTACAATCGCCGTATGAAAAAAGAGATAACAGGGAGCGTTCCCGAAGCCGCAGCGCCGCGCGAGCGGCGTCAGCGTGTGCAGTCCGCGCAGACCGGCATGGCCGTCCTCAAGGGACTGGCGCGGCTGGGCGGGCGCGCCAGCCTTTCCGGCCTCGCCGCGCATGTGGGCGAAAGCCCGGCCAAGGTGCATCGCTATCTGGTGAGCCTGATCGAGGAAGGACTGGTGGCGCAGGACAGCGCGACGCAGCAATACCGGCTCGGCACGGAAGCGATGATGATCGGCGTGGCCGCCATGCGTCAGGCCGATCCGGTGCGCGTGGCCGAACCCGCGCTGGCGCGTCTGCGCGAAACGCTGGAGGTGACATCGTTTGTCGCGGTGATGGGCAACAAGGGGCCGACCATCGTGCGCTTCGAGGAATCGGGCCTGCCGGTGACCGTGAACGCGCGCGTGGGCTCGGTGATGTCGCTGCTGTGGTCGTCTACGGGACGTGTGTTTCTCGGCCTGCTCGACGACCGGCGCACGCTGGAGATGGCGCAGGAAGAGTTTGCGCACGCGGCGCCCGATCTGCGCGCGCTGCTGGAAGCCGTGGACATCGAGGACCCGGTTGGCGCATTGCGTCGCGAGGTTCACGCGCGCGGCTGCGCAAGTGTCAAGGATACCTATCTAAAAGGAATCAGCGCGGTCTCCGCGCCGCTGTTCGATCACAGCGGCAAGATTTGCGCGGTGCTCACGGCTCTCGGCGCGACGGGTGGATTCGATCCGTCGCCCGAGAGTGCCATCGGTCTTGCCGTGCGCAGCGAAGCGGCGGCTGCGAGCCGCCTGCTCGGTTACGTCGCGCCGGCAGTCTGACTACGGGCGCTTGAGCGGCGCGCGTACCGGCGGATTGGGCTGCGGATGCGCCAGATAGCCGTCGTCGAGCGTCTTCAGGAACGCGATCACATCGTCGATATCGCGCGCATTCCAGGCGGGCTTGCCGCCCGCCTTGCGCGTGAGCGGTTCGTCCAGCACATCGACGTTATCGCGCACTGCGGCCGGCAGATCGTCGAACTTCACGACATGGCCGTGCGCGTCCTTCGAATACCACTTCTGCGGTGACGTATCGCGTTCGACGTAGAAGCGCAGCGCGTCGCGCAGCGTATGGAAGCGGCCGTTGTGGAAGAACACCTGGCGCGTGGCGACGTTGCGCAGCGTCGGGGTCTTGAAGAGGCCGCAATACGCTTTCATGCTCGACTTGTCGGTACGCACGGGACCGCACAGGCCTTCGTCGTAGTAGTTCGGATCACGGTTCGCACGCAGGTCCGCATTACGCGGCACGCCCAGCGCCTCGAACTGGAAATCCGTAAAGAGCGGATGCGCGCCGTTCGCGCCCACCTGATCGATATGGCAGGACGCGCAGTTGCCGCTGTTCGGGTCGTCGAAGAGCTTCTTGCCGCGCATTTCGCTGGCCGTGAGTTCGGTCTTGCCGTCGAGATACGCGTCGAACTTGCTGGTGTACGGATGGAACGACGGCTCTTCGAGTTCGAAACGCTCGACCGCCATCATCGCCTGACGCAGCGCGGCGTCTTTCGAATCGAAAATGGTCTCGCCGAAAAGCTGCTTGAAGCGCGCCGCGTACGGTGCGCGCGCGAGTTTCGCGGCCACATCGGCGGGATCTCGGTTGGCCATTTCGTTCGCGCTGAACAGCGGAAACAAGGCCTGATCGTGCAGGCTGTTGAAACGGCCGTCCCAGGCGAAGCCGCCTGCGGGCGGGCTATCGGCATCGGTCAGGCGCTCGAACACGCTCGCGGCCTGCACGTGCGTCCACACGGGCGTGCGATTGAGCACGTAACCGAGTGTGGGCACCGCGCGCGTGCCCTGCGTGCGCAATTCGGGGCCGCCCAGTTGCGCGGCCAGACCGTTCGGCGGCCCGTATGCGTGCGCGGGGCTATGGCAGCTCGCGCACGACATGCGGCCCGATGCGGACAGCGCAGGATCGTTGAAAATCAGCTTGCCGAGCGCGGCGGTATCGCTGAGCGGCGTGACCGCGGGTGTCGCTACGGATGTCACTGCAGACGTCGCTGCGGGGCCATGCGACTGCGCCTGCGCCGCACCGATACCCGGTACGACAAAAGCCGCCAGCGCGGTAGCGCCGGCGGCCAGCGCAGTCGTGACGGCGCGACGCGCCGCCAGACTTGCGTGGAAAACAGTCATCGGATTCGATCGGCTCAGAGATTCGTGAAGATGTCCTTGCCGAAGCCCGTGAGGCCAGCCTGCCCCGCGTAGCCCAGATGACCGAGGCCGAACATGTCCTCGACACTCTTGAGCATCGAGTAGTGGTTATAGGCCACCGTCGACACCGTACCCGGCTTGATGAACTTCGAGATCATCACTGCGCCGGTGCGGTCGCCGCCGTAGCTCGTCTTGGCCAGCACGAGGTTGATGTTGCCCGTCACGCCCGCCGGCACCGTCATGCCCAGCTTCGTCAGATACGCGGCCGGCACCGTGCCCATCGTCGCCGATTGCGGGAAGGTGCCCAGGTTCGGACCTTCCTGCTGGCTGCAGCAGGTGTCGCCCGAGAACGTGAAGTCCACTTCGCTCGTGCTCGGCATCGTCACCGATGCGTAGCTGCTTTCGTCGAAATTGATGATCAGCAGACCGTCCTGCTTGAACGCCGGCGATTCCGTGATGATAGGCACCCACTTCTGCAGGAAGGCGTCCGCCGATACGAGGCCGCCCGTCGCGCCGTTCGCGCAAGGCGAATCGTGGCCGTCGTCGCAGGTGCTCGGCGTGATCAGGTTGAAGTTCGCCGTGGTCGCGACTTGCTGCAGGTCGGTCGTCAGGTTGTTCAGGTTGACCACGTTCGTTTCGCAATCCGGCGAATCGATGATCGAATGGAAATACATGAACGGGTTGTGACGCGTCGCGTACGAATCGCCGAGCGGCGTGGTCGAGTTCGGCGCTTCCTGGGTGTTGGTCAGGTCGGTCGTGCCGAGCGTTGGGTGACCGCAGGTGGCGGCTTCGCGCGCCGGGTCGTTGCCCATGTCGCCTTCGTAGCCCTTCCACGTGAGATTGGCCGCCTTGAGCTGGTCGGCGATGGTCTTCACGCTTGCCGGATACACGCAGCCCGTGCCGATCGCCTGGCCGTCCGAGGTCATGCCCGTGAGGCTGAAGTCCTCATAGGTCGTACAGTCGTTGTCGGTTTGCACCGTGGGCGACTGGCCGCTGATCATCGAAATATAGTTGTCGAGGCTCACGTGCCCCGTTCCGTAATACTGCTGCACCAGCGCGCCCTGCGCGGTGAGCGTATTGGCCAGATACGGCGCCTTGGTGGTCGAACTGAAGGTGGTGGTGTAGTTCTCGTTTTCGAGCGTGATGATGAAAACGTGCTTGATCTGCTGGGTCGTTCCCGCGGTCGTGGAGTTGACGCTGGAGCCGCACGCGCTGACGAAAAGCGCGCACAGAAGCGCAGCAAAGATCGCGGCGAACAACGCGCCGATCTTGCCGGTGAAGCGAACTGCCATGGGTGTGTCCTCTGTTGTGTCGAGTCGTTATAGGAATAATCCGGTTTAAACCGATATTTTTTTCGCCCACCCATGCACAATGATTTGCACCATGAATGGGCCGCGCAAGCTTAAGGAGCGTGTGTGACGGAACCGTGAAAACATGGGCTGCCATCGCCATATTTCCGGTATATGCGTTCAATTCCATTTGCTTGCGCACGCAACCAACCGGTCGGTATGGGATTACCCTGATAACGCTGGGCGCCGGCAGTTCATGGATGAAACGCGGACTCGCTGCGCGCAACCGGCTATCATGTGAATTCGTACCGTAGATGGAACAATCGAATCACATGGCCTCCCCTCAAGAAAACGTCAGCATGGCGGTGTTCTGCGACTTCGAGAACGTTGCGCTCGGCGTGCGCGACGCGAAGATCGACCGCTTCGATATCAAGCCCGTGCTCGAGCGCCTGCTGCTCAAGGGCAGCATCGTCGTCAAGAAAGCCTATTGCGACTGGGAGCGTTACAAGGGCTTCAAGGCGTCGATGCACGAAGCGAGTTTCGAACTCATCGAAATTCCGCACGTGCGCCAGTCCGGCAAGAATTCCGCCGATATTCGCCTTGTGGTGGACGCACTCGATCTCTGCTATACGAAGTCGCACGTCGACACCTTCGTGATCGTGAGCGGCGACTCGGACTTCTCCCCGCTCGTCTCCAAGCTGCGCGAAAACGCGAAGAAGGTGATTGGCGTGGGCGTGCGGCATTCCACGTCGGATCTGCTGGTCGCGAATTGCGACGAATTCATTTTTTACGACGATCTCGTGCGTGAGCTTTCGCGCGAGCAGCCGGCGCGCGGCAAGGGTCGCGGCGAAGCTGGCGCGAACGCCAAACGCAAGGATGGCGACGAACGCCAGCAAAAAGGCGAGAACGCCGAAGACCGCGGCGAAGAGCGCAAGCTCAAGGCGATCACGCTGGTGGTCGAGACGCTCGATGCGCTCGGCTATGAGCGCGGCGATAGCGGCAAGATCTGGGCTTCGGTGCTCAAGAGCGCGATCAAGCGTCGCCGGCCGGATTTCAACGAGTCGCGTTATGGTTTCCGCGCGTTCGGCAATCTGCTGGACGAAGCGCAGGCGCGCGGGCTGCTCGAAGTGGGCCGCGACGATAAATCAGGCACGTTCGTGACGCGCACGAGCCAGCCGGCGGCTGAGGCGGTTGAAACGGCTGAAACCGTTGAAGCGGCGGTTGCCGTGGTGGAACCGGTTGCTGCTCCGGTGGCGGCTGAAGAAGCGCCCGCACCGCGCGCGGAGGAATCCCGTTCGCGCCGTAACAAGAACCGTCGCAATGGGCGCGATGGACGTGAAGGTCGCGAAGGCCGTGAGTCTCGCGGCGGCAACCGTCAGCGTCAGCCGCACGCGGGCAAATCGGAATCCGCCCAGACGGACGAGATTTTCGACATCGAAACCGTGCTTGCCGCCGAAGAAACCCCGGCGCAGCCGCATGGCGACCTCTTCGCCGAGCCGCGTTCGCACGAATCCGCCCTGCCGCTCTTCGAGCCTGCTGCACAGAAAACGGTCGAGCACGCGCCCGAAACCGTAGAAGAAGCCGAAGAAGCAGCCGCTGAAAAAGCGCCGCGCCGCGCGCGCAAGACCGCGGCACGCAAGACGACTGCGCGCAAGAAGGCGGCGAAGCCGGCCGCCGAAACCGCGGAAGTTGCCGTCGATGTCGCTGTGCAAGCCGAACCGGCGCCTGAACCGGCCGCCGAGCCTGCGCCCGCGAAAAAAGCGGCGAAGAAAGCGCCTGCACGCGCACGCCGTCCGCGCAAGGCGGC
Source organism: Paraburkholderia sp. J69-1 (assembly GCF_905220255.1). NCBI lineage: Bacteria > Pseudomonadati > Pseudomonadota > Betaproteobacteria > Burkholderiales > Burkholderiaceae > Paraburkholderia > Paraburkholderia sp. J69-1. The sequence goes on from NZ_CAJMZG010000027.1 coordinate 42,390, forward strand.
TGAAGAAAGCTAAAAGGGCAATCAGTCGCCGAAAGGATTCGCCGGCCGTTTGCGCGGCGTTTCGCTTTCGGCGCTTTCTGCGCTTTCCGCGTTTTCGTTACGCTGAACACCAAAAGGATCGCCCGCTTTTGCGGGCTTTTTTTCGCCGAATGCATTGGCTTGCGGCGCGCGCGACGTTTCGCCAAACGGGTTTTCATTCGCCTGACGATGCGCGCCGCCAAATGGGTCGAGTGGATCGACGCGCGCGGCAGTTGCTGTATCGGCTTCGTCCGCTTCATCGGCGTCCACGGCGAGCTGGTATTCGGCCTGCACCTGCGCCAGCACGCCCGCGATGCTCGACTCGAAGCCTGCTGCGTTACCGAAATGACGCATCGTCCAGTTGCAGCCCGTGCGGTCGGGTTCCTGCGCCTGCGGACGCGGCACGACGATCTTCACGCCGTCCTCCACCACTTCCTGCAAACGCTGCAGGCGACGCTTCACCTCTTCCTGCAGCCGCGACGCGTTGAGAGTCTTACGATGCATCGGGCACCTCCTTGTTCAAACTCGACACGATAACCAGCACGCGCGAGTCTAACGCACTCATTGCGGCGACGGCAGCGCAGGCAAAGGCGAACGCGGCTCGAGCGGCTGATTCATATGCACGAGCGCGTCGCGCATCGAATCGCTCGGCAACACGATCTGCCCGGTAAAAGGCGTATCGAGATCGACGACCACATAAACCGCCGACGATATCGACACCGCGCCCAGCGCAATCATCACCATCGCCAGTGCGTTATGCGGCGCGATCAGCCCGAAGCTCAGAAAAATCAGAATCAGCCAGAGCGTGAGCATCGCGAAAAATGGCTTCGAAATGGTGCCGTGCGCTTCTTCGATCAAACGCCAGCGCGTATCGCGCACGCGGCCGAATACTTCGTCCAGCCGCGCGGCCAGCGTCGTTTCATAACGGTCGCGCGGCGCGAAACGGTCGATCTCGCGTCCCACCGTATTGAGCATCGCGCCCAGCGGCACGCTTTCGAGCTGGCCGTCATGCGCGTCCGCCACGCGCGGATAATCGCCTTCAGGCGCGCGTTCCTGCGGCCAGGTAGAGGCAATCGCGGCCGCCGTATATCGACGCAGCGCGGCGCGGGCGGATTGTGCATTCGGGCCGTAATCGCGCAACCGCGCATCCAGTTGAATCAGATCGGCCGAATACGCGCGCAAATCGTTGGTGGCGGTGTCGTAGCTGCTTTTCGCCGATGCGGTCAGCAGGCTCAATACCAGCGCCGCGAACGTGACCAGCATGCCCAACACCAGTTGCACGAGTTGCACGGTCTCGTGCTTGCGATGTTCTTCCGGCAGCAGCGGCCGCAACAACACGCCCAGCCCCGTGCCGCCGAGCAGCAGCACGAACACCAGCAGCGCCATGCCGATCTCCATCATGATCCGGCGCTCCCGGGCGGCTCGCCCGCTTCATCGGCGTGGACGGCTGTCTGCGGCTCCATCCTGGGCGGTCGAGGTGGCGGCAGATCCTGGATTTGCGCTTCTTCTTGCGGTCCCTCTTGCGGTTCTTCCTGCACTTTCGCCTTCGCCTTCCATCCGCCCGCGAGCCGCACGGCCGGATGCGCGCGCGGCACCGCGCGTTTCCACGCAACGTCCAGTTCCCTGCGGATCGAATCGTAGATCTCTTTCGAAATCGAGCGGTCTTCGTACATCGCCACCACGCGCGCGCGCCCTTCGCGCAGCGCGTAAAGCAGCATCATGCGTTGCTCCAATACTTGCGCGCCCTGGCCGAAGCAACTGCGAACTTCGTCGAGCCCGCGCTCGGCTTTTTCGATCCGCAAACGTAAGATCGTGCCCAGCAGTTTTGCCAGCCGCTCGCCTAACAACGGCGTGAGGCTCGTATCGGCGAAAAAGATCAATTCGTGCAGGACCACCCGCCGACACATCAGGAGTTCGAAACGATCGGCCAGCGCGTCCGAATACGGTTGGCGGATATGCAGCCAGCGCGCCGCGAAGCGCGCCATGCGCAAGCCCGGTGTATCGGCAAGAATCTTTGCCGCCGCGCGCTGATAGCCAATGCGCCCGCTCTCGCGCGCGGCTTCGATCATGGCGTCGGTGTTGCGCGTCATGGCGTCGAGATTACGGATCGTGACAATGCCGCTGCCATATTGCGGGATCAGATCGCGCTCTTTGCCCGCGAGCGTCACGAGGCCGATGGCAAGCCGTTCGCGCTCGGAAAGCGCCGCTTCGATATCGAAAGCCGTCGCGCTCAGGTCGATGCTGCGGCGAAACGTGGCGCAGGCTTCATTGGCAATCGCATCGGCAATGCGGAACGTGCGCGCCGCCGCATGCACCTGTTCCGATACGCTGATCGACGACAGCCGCACGGCCTGCTGCTGTATCGCTTCTTCCTGCGGCGACAGCAGATCGAGTTTGAGCCTGCGAATCAGCAGCTTGAGCGACGTGCCATTGACGATCAGACTCACCAGCACGAAGCCCGTTGCGAGGATCGCCACGAAGCGGCGCGTGCTTTCGGGCAGCGCCTCGTTCTGCGCGAGACCGAGTGCCAAAACGAGCGTCACCGCGCCACGCAGTCCGCCCCACGCAATCACGAGTTTGTAGGCGGCGCTCACGGGCTCGGTGAGCTTGAAGCGGCTCAGCAAGGGCAACATGCCGAACGCCACCACGAGCCGTGCAATCAGCGCCGTCACTACCACGACCGCGAGCGCAACCAGATCGCGGAGGTGCGCATCGCGCAGCGTGGCGGGAATCTGCATGGCGGCAAGCAGAAAGATCGCAGCACCGGCCATGGCCGCCACCTGCTCCCAGATCAGTTGCATATGCAACCAGTTGACCGGCGACAGACGCGTTCTGCCCAGCCCGCTGATCACCAGTCCCGCCGCCACCACGGACACCACGCCCGACACATGCAGCACCTGATCGGCGAACAGATAAAGCGGATACGGCAAGGCGAAACTCAGCGAAATCTCGGCCTTGCCTTCGCCGCCCAATGCGGGCAGCAGATACGCGAAAATGCGGCCCGCGAGTGCGCCCACCGCGAGCCCGCCAATCAGCTCGACGCCGAGCGTGCGCAGCGCGGCGGTGCCGGTTGCCGCGGCGGCGTCGCCGGTGATGGCCGCGATCAGCACGCTGGCGATGGCGATCGCCGCCGCGTCGTTGAGCAGGCTTTCGCCTTCGACCAGGCGCACCAGTCGCGCGGGCGCGCCCACTTCGCGGAACACGGCGAGCACGGCGGACGGATCGGTGGTGGCGATCATCGCGCCCAGCAACAAGCCGTCGGTGAGCGGCCCGAGCCCGGTCAGGCGGATCGCGCCGCCGACCATTGCGGTCGCAACGAACACGGCCACCACGGCGAGCAGCAAAATGGGCGCGGCATCGCCGAGCATTTCGCGTACATTCACGCTCAGCGCGGCCTGAAACAGCAGCAGCGGCAGGAAGATCCAGAGATAGGCTTCGGGCGGCAACCGTGGCTCGAGCGCGGGCGTCACCACGCTTGCCGCGAGTTGCGGCCAGGCCTCCCCGCTCACCAGATAAATGCCGCCGAGCGCAAAACCCCACGCAGCCAGCAGCACCGATTCGGACAGCGCGAAGCGCAGGCTCACGGCCTGGACCAAAGCAATACTTGCCAGCAGAAAGCCGCTCAAGAGAAGAATGTGGATGACCATCGTTTCCCGCGCGATGTAGCGTGTTGCGTCGTTGATGAACTGCGTGCCCGCGACGCCGCTTGCTGAAGCGCTCAGCGCGCCGGCAGCCACGCCACGGTCAGCGATTTCACGCCCTGCGCGCCCTGAATCAGCACGCCTTCGATATCGGCCGTCGCCGATGGCCCCGTGACCAGCGCCGCATAACGCGCAGCACGAAAATCATCGCGACGATAGGCATCCTGCAAACCCGCGACGAGCGCGCCGGCATCGAGCAATACATAAAGATGCTGCACCAGATAGCCGAGCGCATTGACGATATATTCGCGCTCGCTCAGCCACACCGAACCCGTTTCCGCCACGCCGAAGCGCGCGCGCACAACGCCCACCTCGATGTTTTCGAGCGACGCGGGCGGCGTACCCGCAGCAAGAACGCGCGTACCCGGCACTTCGGGCGCGGCCGACGCGATCGAGACATCGGGCCCGAAACGCTCGCGGATAGCGGCCAGTACGGTTTCGCCCGATGCCGCTTCGATTTCCTTGCCGCCCATCAGCGCGAGCGCAGTCGCAAAGCGTGCGCGTAAATCGCCAGGCGGCGCATCGAATAGCGGCACCTCGGGACGCTCCTGCGGCGCGGGCTGCGCAGCGCGCACGCGCGCGAGAAAGGCCTCACGACTCGCCATCGCCGCCTCCTGCGGGTTTGTCGCCTTTACGGTTCTTGCGATACCACGCATGAAACGTCATGCCCGGCGCGTGCGGCAGCGTGCGCTGTTTGCCCCAGATATTGAGCGGGTTGTAGAGCACGAAATTGGGCAAGCGCCGCAACGCGCCATCGAGCGATGAAACCGCACCGCGATAAAGCTTCGGACTGGCAAGCAATCGCCCCGCCATCTTGAGCACTTCCTGCTTGACGAACGGCACCGCATTACGCGCGGCGATCACCTCGCGCCATTGATAAATCTGCTCGTGAATATTGATCTTCACGGGGCACACATTCGTGCAGCTACCGTTCAGCGTGGACGCAAAAGGCAAAGCGCTGAAACGCTTGAGATCGAAAGTCGGATTGATGATTGCGCCAATCGGCCCCGCATAGGTACTGCCATACGAAAGCCCGCCGCTGCGCCGATAAACCGGACACGTATTCATGCACGCCCCGCAGCGTATGCATTTGAGCGAATACCAGAAGTCCGGCATCGCCAGGCGCGCGCTGCGGCCGTTGTCCACCAGCACGAAATGCAGTTCCGCGCCTTCGCGCGGCGCACGAAAATGCGAGGTGTACTGCGTGATCGGCGAGCCGAGCGCGCTGCGCGAAAGCATGCGAATAAACACGCCCAGATCGGACAGGCGCGGAATCAGTTTTTCGATCCCCATCGACACGATATGCACGGGCGGCACGTTGGCGGAAAGATCGGCATTGCCTTCGTTGGTGCACACCACCACCGTGCCCGTTTCCGCCACCGCGAAATTGCAGCCCGTCATACCGCCGGTCTTTTCGCGCACGAACCACGGGCGCGTATTCAAGCGCTGGCTTTGCGCGAGATAGTGAATGTCGTTATTGGCCGGGTCGGTGCCGATCGTGCGGCCGAACACTTCGGCCACGTCGTCGCGCAGTTTGTGCACGGCCGGCACGACAATATGGCTGGGCGGTTGATCGTCGAGTTGCTGGATACGCTCGCCCAGATCGGTTTCCATCACGGCGATGCCGCGCTGCTCCAGATACGGGCGCAATTCGCATTCGTCGGTGAGCATCGACTTGCTTTTCACCAGCGCCGTCATGCCGCGCTCGTTGAGAATACGAAACACGGTTTCGTTGTGCTCGCCCGCCGAATCGGCCCAATGCACCTTGACGCCATTCGCTTCGGCGGCGCGCGAAAATTCGTCGAGATAATCGGCCAGATGCGAGAGCGTATGCGCCTTGATCTGCGATGCCAGTTCGCGCAGCGTTTCCCATTCGGGAATCGCATGCGCCTGGGCGTCGCGTTTCATGCGCAGATCCCAGAGGCGTTTGTCGTGGAAGTCTACGTGCTCAGGATGCGCGAGAAAACTCCCCGCGAGTTTCGCGTGCTCGACACGCTTCGAGGGTTTCTCCGGCGTACTCATTCGCGCGCTCCATTGAGCACCTGGGCGATATGGATAAAGCGCACATCGGACTTCATACGCTCCGCACAGCCCTGTTGATGCATGAGGCAGGACATATCGCCCGAGACGATGTATTGCGCGCCGGCGCTCACGTGATCGACGATCTTGTCCTGCCCCATGCGCACCGAAACCGCTTCTTCCGTGACGGCGAACGTGCCGCCGAATCCGCAGCATTCATCGGGACGTTTAGGCTGGACGAACTCAATGCCTTTTACGGCGCGCAATAGAGTGAGCGGTTTTGAAAACGGCGTGCCCGCGATTTCGGAAATCGAGGCTTCGTGCAAATGACGCAGCGCGCTGCAACTATTGTGCAGGCCCACGCGCCAGGGGAATTCGGCCCAGGGAAATTCGCGCACGCCCATGACGTCGTGCAGAAACTCCACGAGTTCATAGGTATTCGCGCGCACGCGGCGGACTTCGTCGGTTTGCTCGATGGCGGTGAAATGGTCGCGCACGTGGTTCACGCAACTCGCGGACGGCCCCACGATATAGTCGTAACCCGCGAAGGCGCGCGCGAACACGCGCTCCGTGCCCGCCGCCTCGGTCTGTGCGCCGCTATTGGCCATGGGCTGGCCGCAGCAGGTCTGGTCGAGCGGATACGCCACCTCGCAGCCAAGCCGCTCGAGCAATTCCAGCGTGGCGATCCCGACTTCGGGATAAAACGCGTCGATGAAGCACGGAACGAACAGGGCGACTTTCATGCGGGGGCTCGCGCGGAAAGCGGACCGGACCATTCTAGCGCCGTTCCGCCCAGCAGGCGCTTAAAGCGGCACGGCCGCCCCCATGGCCGTGCCGCAGCGCAGCGAAGCCCTCCAGCGGCCTTAGAAGTTGTGGCGAATGCCCGCGATGATTGCCAGTTGCTTGTCGTTATCCGAGTTCACGAGATTCGGGATCTGCGCGAGATTGCGCGTGCCGCCCGAAGCGTCCAGACCCAGCCCCGCACCCGACGACTTCTGGCCGATGGCGACCGCGTAAAGCGCGGTGCGCTTCGACAGGTTGTACACGGTGCCCAGATTGATCTGATGGACGCGCGTGGACGAACCGCCGCTCGGGTGCGCGTCGTTGAAGATATAGGCAAAGCCGAATTGCAGCGCGGGCGTGAATTGCCACATCGTATTGAGTTCGGCGATATCGAATGAGATATTCGCGCCCTGCGGTTGCGCAGTGCTGGCGAAATACTGGCTCTGCGACAGACGCGTATGCGTGTAGCTCAGCGCCACCGTGACGGTGTTGAAGACGTACGAGCCGCCCGCGCCCCAGATATCGATCTTTTGCGCGTTCTGCAATTCGCAATACGAGGCGTCGGTATTCGCGCAACTGAGATCGCCGATATAACCGCTCTCCCCGCCCAGCGCCGCCTGCAACGGATTATGCAATTGCAGATAGCCCGCCGAAAGCGAAAGCGGTCCGTGCGAGTAATTCGCCGCGAGCGACCAGCCGCGATTCTGCGAGAAATTGCCCGCCACGCCGCCAAGGCTGAACAAACCGCCTAGCGTCAAGCCGCCAAAACTCGGGCTGATGTATTTCAGCGAGTTATTGAAATTGAACGCTTCGTTGAGGTTATCGACATCGCCGAAATGCGAACCGTACAGCGTCGCCCAGTTATTGCTCGACGCGTACGCGCCCATATTGTCCGAGAACGGATCGTACTGGCGGCCGAGCGTGAGCGTGCCGTAGGTGCCGTTCGCGACGCCCACCCACGCATTGCGATTGAACAGCGTGCCGCTTTGCAGCAGCGCGCCGTTCTGCGTCAGGATGCTGTTTTCCAGCGTGAAATTCACCGTGGTGCCGCCGCCGATCTCCTCGCTGCCGGTCAGACCCCAGCGTGACGGCACGAGATTGCCGCCGCCCAGTTGCCAGTTCGAATGGCCGTCGGTGTGACCATCGGCGTGGGTGGTCTGCTGGTTGGTCGAATAGACGAGGCCCGCATCGACGGTGCCATACAGCGTGACGGAGGACTGGGCGTGAGCGCCCATCGTGAGAGTGGCGAGCGCGCACGAAGCCAGCGCCAGCGCCGAGCGCTTGACGAGTTGATCTGCCATATCGGTAGGTATCGTTTCGAGGTGTGGGTTCGCGGCGCGCGAAAATCACGAACGCGCGCCGCCCGCGAGGAGATTGTGGGTAAAACTATGAATAGGATTACGTATCGATTTGCGCAGAGGGCGAGACCTGCGGCCTGGGTTCTTCCCTGCCAGGCGTCCTGCTGCCCTGCCGCCCTACTGTTTTACTGTCCGAAGCGGGCGTACACGTCCGGGCGGCTGCGCTTGAGCACATAGCCCAGCGCGATACCCGCCAATGCAACCGCCAGCACGATCCACGGGAACGAACGCACGATCGCGCTATCCGAACCGCTGAGCGCGTCCAGATTGCCGATCAGCACGAAGCCGATCCACAGCAACCCGACGCCGCCGAGCACCGGTGCAACCAGCGCATGCCAGAGCCGCGTGTCTTTTTTCGTCGCGCGGAAATACGCCACCACCGAAAAACTCGTGACCGCCTGCAGCATGACGATGCCGATCGTGCCCAGCGCCGAGGTGCAGCTAAAGACGATATTGAACGGATCGGCGCCTGCGACCACATAGAGCGCGACCGGCACCGCCACCGTGAGCGTCTGCAGATAGCTCGCAAGATACGGCGAACCGTATTTCGGGTGCAGGCGGTCGAGCTTCGCGGGCAGAATGCCTTCGACCGAAAGCGCGTGGATATAGCGCACGATGGTGTTATGGAACGACAGCAGGCTCGCGAAAATGCTGGAAAGCAGCAGGAAACTCATGGTGGTCGTCATCGCGCCGCCCAGATATTTCGCGGACTGGATGAACCAGAAATCGCCCGGCTGTTTGGTGGCCACATCGGCGACATCTTTCAGGCCGTATGCGCACACGATCGCCCACGTCACGAAGGCGAAAAACACCAAGATCAGCGTGACCGATACATAGGTCGCGCGCGGCACCGTGACCTTGGGATCGCGGCATTCCTTGCCGTAAATGGCGGTGGCCTCGAAGCCGATAAAAGACGCCAGCGCGAACATCACCGCAATGCCCATGTGGCCGCTGAAAACGTGTTGCGGCGAGAACGGCGCGAGCGTCAGGCCGTCCGGTCCGCCGTGATGGATCACGATGGCAATCGACAGCACCAGCAGGATGCCCATTTCGAGGCACATCAGCACGCCAAGCAGACGGCTGTTGAGATCGATGCCGCGCAAGCCCGTGATCTGCACGATGACGACGCACGCTAACGAATAAACGTACCAGGGCATCGCGCTATGCAGCAGCGGCCCGAGCACGACGGTGCAAAAGAAACCGAATAGCCCGTACAGCGCGATCTGGATGCAGGTGTACGACAGCAGCGCGACAAGCGCGCCTGCCATGCCGAGCGGCCGCCCGAATCCCGCGGTGATGTACGCGTAGAACGCGCCGGCCCGCACGATATGCCGGCTCATCGATGCAAAGCCCACGCTGAACACGAGCAACACGGCGCCCGCGATCACGAAAGCGCCCGGAATGCCGGCGCCGTTGCCCAGGCTGATGGCGGGCGGCACAGCGCCCAGCATGCCGGTGAGCGGTGCGGCTGCGGAGATCACGAGAAACACGATTTGCCACAGGCCGAGCAGACTGCGCGGCGCGGCCACGCGGTCTGACTCGGCGTCGCCGACAAGGCCGGCGCTTGAATACGGTTCGTTCATCGTTGCCTCTGCTGGGGTCTGTTCTGATTGCGCCACACGACACGATGGATGAACCGTGTGCCTCAGGCGCTCGGGGACCGGATCTCGCCGATGCGTTTTCGAGATTCGATTGGAGCGCATGGTAGGCAGCTAAAAAATCGGGCGACCTGGCTGATCGCGCCAAATTCTCGATAAAGTGCGCCAATACGGCTGCGGGTTTTTACTTAACGCGATATTGGCGTGAAATTTGATTGGGATGACGAATGATTTTTTTAATCGTCGATGGCTTCGTCAAACCGACAAATTCATTACAAACGGGAGTACCCAGGCGGACCTATCCGGGCCGGACCTAACCCGGCCGGACCTAATCAGGCCGACCCCCAGTTTCTCGTCGCCCGCCACAGGACGGTGGCGTCCGCGTAACCCACGGCACGCGCGACAGCGGCATTGGTCATACCGTCCTGCTCGCGCAATGTGGCGACGCTGCGCTGGCGCTCCTCGCGAATGATCTCGCGCACCGACGTGCCCGCCTCCGCCAGATGGCGCTGCAACGATCGATCCGATAAACCCAGATCGCGCGCGATATCGGCGACCACGAGCTTTTCGCGCGCGAGGCGCCGCGTCACGAGTTCGCGCACCTGATCGACGAGGTTATGCGGCACGGTATCGCGTTTGATGAGATCGGTCGCGTGGCGCTCCATCATGCGGGCCATCTGCGTATCGGCGCTCTTGAGCGGCGCGTCCAGATCGTGCGGATGCAAAACCACGCCGTTTTCAGGCTGCTGAAAACGCACCGGCACGCGAAAAATGCGTTGATAAGGCTTGAGATCGGCGGGCGCGGCGTGCTCGAAATGCACTTCCACCGGCATCCACGAAGCGCCATAAACCAGACGAATCATGTGGCACATCGCGCTCATGCTGTATTCGGCGTCCTGACTGCGCGGCCAGATCGACGCGTGCGCTACGCGGTAACTCCACTTCGGCCAGGCGTTATCGCGCACGAGGTCCACCAGCGTGCCGCTTTGCCAAGAAGCCAGTGCATCGGTGAATTTACGGATGGCGGCGCCCAGCGTAGGCGAGGACATAAAAACCAGACCAGGCGGCCCCATTTCCGTGAGCTGCAATTCATTGCCTAAACGCAGCCCGAGCGACGGTTCGTCGAGCACCTGCGCCGCACGTTCGAAGGCGCCCACATAGCGCCCGAGCGGCACAATTTCATAAGGGTCGGAAAGCTGTCTGCGGCTCAATCCGAATTCAGCCAGTACGGCATCGCAGTCGGCGCCCGCTGCGTCCAGCGCACGCACGATGGGCCCCATCACGGCGCCGCGAATCATCGGAAAACCGTTGCTGACAGGGACTCGTTTCATGTCTCGCTCCAGTGGGCCGTCTACGCACAGGCATGCACGTCGCCTTGTTGCCGGCATGCGCGGCGGCCGCTTCTTGATGTTGGGTTCGCTCTGTCTCTGGCGCACTCTATCGCCCCTTTGGCGCGTTTTGCAAGCGCGAAAAAAATATGGCGTTTCTACGATGACGACACGACATCGCCCTTGCGGTCATGCCCTGAAACGCCACGGAGCGGCCCGCTTTTCGCCGCCGTTGCGGCCCATCGTCATCCTTACGAAACGCTTATGAACACGAATCCGAACGCGCATCCGCTCGACCCGCTGAGCCTCGCCGAAATGCAGCTCGCCTGTGACATCGTGAAGGCCGCCGAACAGTTAGACGAATACGGCCGCTTTCCCGTGACCGAATTGCACGAGCCGCCCAAGGCTGAAGTCGTGGCGTGGAAACAGGGCGATTATTTTTCGCGTTGCGCCTTTGTGATCGCCATTGATCGCACGCGCAGCCAGACCATCGAGTTCGTGGTCGATCTGCGCGAAAAGAAAGTGCAGTCGCGCACGCCGCTCGCGCTGCAAAGCGCGCCGTTCGGCCAGCCGCCGGTGATGATCGAAGAGTTCATCAACGCGGAGCGCATCGTCAAGGAAGATCTCGCGTGGCGCGAGGCGATCAAAAAGCGCGGCCTGAGCGAAGCGGATCTGGTCAATGTACAGGTCGATCCGTTTTCCGCGGGCGCCTTCGATCGCCCGGGCGAAGGCGGTCGCCGTCTGGTGCGCTGCGTGAGTTACTACCGCGAAAACGTGACGGACAACGGCTACGCGCATCCGATCGAAGGCGTGGTGGCCGTGGTCGATCTGCTCGAACAGAAAGTGATCGATCTGGTCGACGATGGCCGCATCATTCCGGTTCCCAAAGCAAAGCATAACTACGACACGCCGAGCCTGGGCGCGCCGCGCGACACCGTCAAGCCGCTGTCGATCAGCCAGCCCGAAGGCCCGAGCTTCACGATCGACGGCTGGCAGGTTGCCTGGCAAAACTGGACATTCCGCGTGGGCTTCACGCCGCGCGAAGGTCTCGTGCTGCATCAGATCACGTGGGACGACGGCAAGAGCGCGCCGCGCCCGATCGTCTATCGCGCGAGCGTGACGGAGATGTGCGTGCCCTATTCCGATCCCACCACGAACCATTACTGGAAGAGCGCGTTCGATGCGGGCGAATATGGTCTGGGCAAACTCGCCAATCAACTCGAACTGGGTTGCGATTGTCTTGGCACGATCCGCTATTTCGACATTCCTTCCGCCGACGATTTCGGCAATAGCTTCACGATGAAGAACGCCGTGTGCCTGCACGAAGAAGATTACGGCACGCTCTGGAAACACTATGAATTCCGCACCGGCGTATTCGAAATGCGCCGCTCGCGCCGCCTCGTGATTTCCTTCTTCGCCACGGTGGGCAATTACGACTACGGATTTTACTGGTACTTCTATCAGGACGGCACGATCCAGCTCGAATGCAAACTCACCGGCATCGTGCAGACCTCGGCGGTGGCCGATGGCGGTACGTATCCGTGGGGCGGCATGATCACCGAAAACCTCGGCGGCCCCACGCATCAGCACTTCTTCAATGCGCGTCTGCATATGATGGTCGACGGCGAGAAGAACTCGGTCACCGAACACGAATTCGTGCCGCGCCCGATGGGTGGCGACAATCCCTATGGCAACGTGTTCGACACCACGAAGCGCGTGCTCAAGACCGAACAGGAAGCGGCGCGCAACGCCAACGGTCAGACCGGTCGCTACTGGAAGGTCGTCAATCCGAATGTGAAAAATCGCGTGGGCGCGAATCCGGGCTACAAGCTCATCGTCAACGATTCGCCCTTGATGCTCGCCGATCCGAATTCGAAAGTGCGCCAGCGCGGCGGCTTCGCCACGCGCCATGTCTGGGTCACGCCATTCGACACGACGCAGCGCTACGCGAGCGGCGACTATCCGAACCAGCACGCAGGCGGCGACGGTCTGCCGCGTTATATCGAGGCGAATCGCAACATCGAAAACGAAGACATCGTGCTGTGGCATAGCTTCGGTCATACGCATGTCTGCAAGCCCGAGGACTTCCCGGTCATGCCGGTGGAGTACGCGGGTTTCATGCTCAAGCCGAATAACTTCTTCCAGGGCAATCCGGCGATGGATCTGCCGGGCGGACGCGATCCGCATAGCGTGCAGGACGGCGCGCCCGAAGCCGCGCCTTCGTGCTGCGGCAGCAAGAAGTAAGGGCAAGGCCATGTGGCGCGCAACGATGTTCTGGTGCGCAGTGACGGCGGGCGCAGCGGCGCTCGCAGCCGGCACGACGCTGGGCGCGATGCAGGCCGGCGATCGTGTCGCTGCGTTCGCCGCGAGCGCCGTTGCGTTGCTGGCGATGGCGCTGCTGCCGCCGATGTTCGCTCGCCGTTCAGGTGCGCGCGCAACGATATTTACCGCGACTGCACTTGTATTAACGATGGCGGCAATGAGCTTCGCTGCGAACCAGGCACGCGCTGGCGCGACGCACATCGCGTTGCCGCTTGTGCTTGCGGGCATTGCGCTGCTGATGAGCGCTCGCAGGATCGCGCCGGAAGCACGTCAATTCGTCAGCATTGCTCGTAGAGCGGGAACGCCGAATCTGAACGGCGCGATGATCGGCGCTGCGTGGCTCGCCGGTATGTCGAGCGGCCTTCTCGCGCGCTTCCAGTTGTTCGCGCTGTGCGGTGCGGGTCCGCTTTCGCTTGCGCATCTGCTTGTGCCGCTCGGCGCCGCAATTGGCGCGGGCGCTTACCTGCAACGAATCGAGCGTCATCACGCGCTGCTATGGCTTTTCATGCTGCGCGGCGTGCTGCTGGCATCGTTGACGCTCGATGTTTTCGCCCCCTGGGCGCCCTATGCCGCGCCTGTTTTCACGGTACTCGATGCACTGACACTCCCCACGCTGCTTCGCAACGATCACGCCCATCATGGCGGACAAGGCCGTTGCCCCGGCATCGCCCATCACATCGGCATGGTTGCAGGCGCAACGTTCGCAACGACCACCTGGGGCTTTGGTCAGGGCTATTACGTGCTGTTTCTCGGCGCGGCCGTACTCAATCTTGTCTGTGCTTCGGCGCAGGCCACACCGCGGAAGCGGCGCGTCGCGCACTACGGCACGCGCGCCATCTCCGCCGACTTCCGCTAGCCCCACGCTTCGACACATTATTCAGGAGACGCAATGGACCGCCAGGACTTCACGCATACGATCCGCACGCAGATGTTCGTCGATGGCCGCTTCTGCGCGAGCGGCAACAATCGCACCTTCGCCGTATTCAATCCGGCCACGGGCGCCGAGATCGCCCAGGTGCCCGACGCCAGCGACGCCGACATCGACGCCGCCGTGCACGCCGCGCGCCGCGCCTTTCGCGCCGACACGTGGCGACGCATGCCGCCCGCCGAACGCGAGCGTCTGCTGCTCAAACTCGCCGATCTGGTGGAGCGCAACGGCGACGAACTCGCCGCGCTCGAAACGCTCAATCAGGGCAAACTGCTCGGCTTTTCGAAGATGCTCGAAGTGGGCGGCAGCGTGCAATGGCTGCGCTATATGGCGGGCTGGGCCACCAAGATCGAAGGCAGCACCGTCGATCTCTCGCTCGCCTTTCCGCCGGGCGTGCGCTACAACGCTTCGACGCGCCGTGTGCCCGCGGGCGTGGTCGCCGCGATCGTGCCGTGGAATTTCCCCTTGCTGATGGCCGTGTGGAAGATCGCCCCCGCGCTCGCCTGCGGCTGCACCGTCGTGCTCAAACCCGCCGAGGAAACGCCGCTCACCGCCATCCGTCTGGCCGAACTCGCGCACGAAGCCGGCTTCCCGCCCGGCGTGTTCAACGTCGTCACCGGTCAGGGCGAAACGGCGGGCGCGGCGCTCGTGCGTCATCCCGGCGTCGATAAAGTCACGTTCACGGGCTCGACCGAAGTGGGCCGCATCATCGGCCGCCAGTGCGCCGACGATCTCAAGCGCGTCTCGCTCGAACTCGGCGGCAAGAGCCCGGTGATCGTGCTCGACGACTGCGATCCGCAGCGCGCGATCGCAGGCGCGGCGGGCGCGATCTTCTTCAATCACGGTCAGGTCTGCACGGCCGGCTCGCGCCTGTATGTGCCGCGCGCGCGCTTCGACGAGATCGTCGATGGCATTGCGCAGGTCGCACGCAACACGGTGCTCGGCTCCGGCTTCGACGCGGCGACGCAGATGGGCCCGCTTGTGTCCGCACGCCATCGCGACAAGGTCGCCGACATGATCGCCCAGGGCCGCGCCGAAGGCGGCGAAATCGTCGCGGGCGGCGGCAGCGCGCCACGCGCGGGCTTCTTCGTCGAGCCGACGGTGATCGCCAATGCCGCCAACAAAGCGCTCACCGTCGTGCGCGAGGAGGTTTTCGGCCCGGTGCTGGTGGCCATGCCTTACGACGACGTGGAGGAAGCCATCGCCGCCGCCAACGCTTCGGAGTACGGCCTGGGCGCGAGCGTGTGGACCAACCAGCTCGATCGCGCGCTGCGTGTGGTCGATGCCGTGGAAGCCGGCACCGTCTGGGTCAACACGCACAATATGGTCGATCCGGCCCTGCCCTTCGGCGGCTTCAAGGCGTCGGGCATCGGCCGCGAGCACGGCCGCGCGATCATCGACTCGTACACCGAGACGAAATCGGTCTGCATCGCATACTGAAGGCGGCTTCCGCCGCATTGTTAATCGAAATGGAATGATGAAACCCGTACCCGGGCAATGATCCGGGGCGGGTTTTCCAGCATGATCGAGCCCGTTCCCGCTTTACAAGCTTCCCGAAGCATCCCGAAGCATCCCGAACCGAACGGAGCCAGATCATGAGCACATCGACCCAATCTCTTTCCACGACGCGCGGCGTCGCCATCGTGACGGGCGCATCGCGCGGCATCGGCGCGGCGCTCGCGCTGCGGCTCGCGCGCGATGGCCACGCGGTCGTCGTCAATTACGCTTCCAGTGCGCAGGAGGCCGAAGCATTGGTCGCGCAGATCGCCAGCGAAGGCGGCCGCGCCATCGCCGTGAAGGCCAATATCGCGAAGTCCGAAGAAGTGCGCCATCTGTTCGACACCACGGTCGAACGGCTCGGCCAACCCACGGTGCTGGTCAACAACGCGGGCGTGATGAAGCTGGCGACGATCGCCGATTCCACCGACGCGGTCTACGACGAAATGTTCGACATCAACGTGCGCGGCACGCTCAACACGATGCGCGAGGCCGCTGCAAAGCTCGCCGATGGCGGACGCGTGATCAACTTCTCGACCACGGCGCTGGCGCTCAATCTGCCGGGCTACGGCATCTATAACGCCACCAAAGGCGCGGTCGAAGCGCTCACGCGCGTGTTCGCGAAGGAATTGCGCGGGCGCAGCATCACGGTGAACGCGGTGGCGCCGGGACCGGTTGCGACCGCGTTGTTCCTCGAAGGCAAAACCGAAGAACAGATCCGCCATTTCGCGAGCCTGCCGCCGCTGGAACGCCTCGGTCAGCCCGACGATATCGCCGCCGTGGTCTCGTTCTTGGCAGGCCCGGATAGCGGCTGGGTCGATGGCCAGACGCTGCGCGCCAACGGCGGACTCGCCTGACGCCGCCGTGCTCGCGCCGCTTACGCCGCCCACGTCACTCACGCGGCGCGGCGGGAAATACGCGGTGCTACACTCCGAGGTCGAATCCGGGCTGACTGGACGTGCGCGCAATGGCATCCAGGTGGCCCGGCTTTCATTGCACATCCAACGACCTCCGACCATGTACCTGTCCATTCTCGCCGTCGGCATCGGCGGCGCGCTCGGCTCGCTGCTGCGCTGGGTGCTCAGCCTGCGGCTGAACGCGCTGTTTCCGACGTTGCCGCTCGGCACGCTCGTATCGAACATCATCGCGGGCTATGTCATCGGCGTCGCGCTCGCGGCCTTCGCGCGCCTGCCCGATGTTTCGCCGCAATGGCGTCTGTTCGTGATTACCGGCTGCATGGGCGGCTTGTCGACGTTCTCGACCTTTTCCGCCGAAGTCGTCGCGCATCTGCAAAACGGCCGCTTTGGCTGGGCCGCGGGCGAAATCGCGATTCACGTCTGCGCCTCGGTATTGATGACGATTCTGGGGATCGCGACCGTCGCGGCCGTGATGCGCTAATTCATCCGCGCAAATAGAAAAAGGCTGCGGCGTGTATCGCTCGCAGCCTTTTTTATGGGCTAAAACTCATTCACGGACGACGATAACCACCCGGCACGCCGTTCTTCGACAGCACGAATTGCCACAACTGGATATCGCGCGCCCGGAAAGCGCCCGCGCACGACAGCAGGTAATAACGCCACATGCGATAGAAACGGCGTCCCATTTCCGCTTCGAAGCGCGGCCAGGCCGCTTCGAAATTGGCGTGCCAGGCCATCAGCGTGCGATCGTAATCGGCGCCGAAATTATGCAGGTCTTCGGTCACGAAAAGGCCGCCGGATGCATCGGCTACCTGACCGATCGTCGGCAATTCGCCGTTGGGGAAAATGTATTTGTCGACCCACGGATCGGGCGTCGTATCGCGACGATTCTTGCCGATCGTGTGCAGCAGGAACAGGCCTTCGTCGTCGAGACAACGATGCGCCACTTCCATATAGGTGCGGTAATTCTTGGGCCCGACGTGCTCGAACATGCCGACGCTGGCGACGCGATCGAATTTTTCGTCGAGCAGCCGGTAGTCCTGCAGACGAAATTCCACCGGCAGACCTTCGCAACGCGCGGCGCCCAGCGCGGCCTGCTCCTTCGAAATCGTCACGCCCACGCACGACACGCCGTAATGCTCCGCGGCGAATTTCATCAGGCTGCCCCAGCCGCAGCCGATATCGAGCAGACGCATGCCGGGCTTGAGCCCCAGCTTTCTGCAGATCATATCGAGCTTGGCTTCCTGCGCCTCGTCCAGCGTCTTTGCACCGCCCGCCCAGTAGCCGCACGTGTAGGTCATGCGCTTGTCGAGCATCGCTTCGTAAAACGCATTGCCGATGTCGTAGTGCTGCTGGCCGACTTTCCACGCGCGGCGCGCCGTCTGCCGGTTCATCAGCCGGGCCTTGAGCGAATGAAAAACGAGCCGGGCAGGATCGATCTGATCGTCGAGATGAGCGCGCAGGACGTGGGAGAAGAATTCGTCGAGTTGCTCGCAGTCCCACTGCTCGTCCATATAGGCCTCGCCGAGGCCCAGATTGCCGAGCGCCAGCACGCGTTCGGGCACGTGCGGATCGTGGATCGCCATGTCCCAAGGTCGCGGACCGTTGACGATCACATCGGCGCGTGCCAGCAGTTGGGATATGAATCGCCACGCCCCTGAGCCAGTGGCTTCGCGGGCGGATTGGGCTGCTTCGAGATCGGTCGTTGCCATACGTGGTGCTCCGTATCAGACATTCGTCGTCGCGCGCGCTGCGAGAAACATTATGATGCACCCGCTTCAAAAAACGTGCAGGAACACGGACAGACGCCTGCACGTCTCGGCGATAATCGGGCGCTGCGGTTGCAGGGCTTGCCCAACACTTCCCTTTCAGCGCGGCCCCGATGCGTTCCGGTGCATATGCACCGGTCATGCAGAAGGATCGTCCAACAAGACCCCGAGGACTCCATGGCCTACGACGACAACAACATCTTCGCCAAGCTGCTGCGCGGCGAGATTCCCTCCATCAAACTCTGCGAAAACGACGCGGCCGTCGCGATCATGGACGTGATGCCCCAGTCCGAAGGTCACGTGCTGGTGCTGCCGAAAGAAGGCGCCGAGGAAATTTACGAGCTGTCGCCCGAAGCGCTGACGGCCGCGATGGCGATGGTGCAGAAGATGGCCGACGCGCTGCGTAGCGCGCTCAAGCCCGATGGCCTGATGATCGCGCAGTTCAACGGCGCGGCCGCCGGGCAGACCGTCCCGCACGTGCATTTCCATCTGATTCCCCGCCGCAAGGGCGAAGAACTGCGCATGCACGCGCGCGACATGGCGGACAAGGCCGAACTGGAGGCCGTCGCGGCAAGGATTCGTGCGGTGCTGTGAAGGGTTCATGGCTGTAAAACCCGTTGTACGGCTGCTTGAAACAGGCGTGCTAACTGTCTTGCGCGCTTTTTTGGCTGACGCGTGAGCGGGCTGCAAGGCCGGCTAATCGCTTGCCCTGGCATCGACATTTCCAATCCCGCCAGGAGTCTGCTATAATCCACGTCCCGCAGGAGAGATGGATGAGCGGTTTAAGTCGCACGCCTGGAAAGCGTGTATAGGTTAATAACCTATCCGGGGTTCGAATCCCCGTCTCTCCGCCAGAACACCTGGAAAGCCCCGTAAGATCATGGATCTACGGGGCTTTTCCTTTTGGTCCATTCTGGGCTATGGCAAGTGCCTGCGCTCGCCGATCAACGGCTGCACCGCCCCTCGACCACCACGCTCAGCCGCGCGCTGCGCAGCAAACTCGCTGGCGTCACCGTTTCGCGCGCCCACGGAATCCGCCCGAAGAACCAGAGCCTCCAGAACCGCAAGCGCGCGTCGGGCCGATCCGCATACAACTCGTCGAAAGTCTGCACTCGACCGATTTGCACGCCTGCCGATTCATCGAGCACCTCGCGCACGAATCGCGAACAGAATTGCCGCGACGAATGCAGATTGAAACCCGTGTCGTAAAGCACGCCCATCCGCCGTCCAGCCGCGCGTCGAATCTGCGCATGGCGATGCGTCAACGCTCCACCTTCAAGCCGACACACCGCAAAACGCGCCGCCTCCGATCGCCCAACAAAACGCCGCCAGGTCGTATAACGCGAAACGGGAAACGTACTCTCCGCAATAAGCGGCTGCGCACCCGAAATATCGATCACGATGCCCACGTGATTACTCCAGCAATTCGTGGCTGCCGATACTTCAAGAAAGGGCCGCGCCTTGACGCGAATAAAAACCAGATCGCCGATTTCGAGCAGCGCCGCAACGCGCTCAGTATCGGGAAATTCGCGACGACGGGAAAAAGGAAACATCGGGAAGCTCCGGCGGATTGCACTGCACGCATTCTCGCGCGTCGCGCCCTACCCGCCTTGTTCCATTCAGAAAGGCCAACCCGATAACACCGCAGGTATCGTTTATCGATACCGCAATAAAACACTAAGGATGCCGAATATAATCTACCAGCGCCACAGTATATTCATCCGGCTTGCGGTCCACCAGGCTCACCAGAATCGCCACCAGAAACCCGGCTGGCACGCCAAACACACCTGAACTGATCGGCTCGATGCCAAACCATCGCGCGCCTTCAAAACCCGTAAGCTGGGTAAAGAACGGATAAGTCGAAACGATGTAATACACGCACACGGCAAGCCCCGCCACCATGCCCGCGACCGCGCCCAGCCGCGTCGTGCGCTTCCAGAACACGCCCAGCACCAGCACCGGAAATAAACTCGAAGCGGCCAGCGAAAACGCCGCGCCCACCAGAAACAGGATATTCCCGGCATTGAGCGAAGCCACCCACGAAGCGAACAAGGCCACGCCCAGCAGCAGAATCTTCGACATCGTCACGCGCCGCTGACTCGACGCATTCGGATCGACCATGTGGTAATAGACATCGTGCGAAAGCACATTCGATATCGTCAGCAGCAAGCCATCGGCGGTAGAAAGCGCGGCGGCCAGCGCACCCGACGCAATCAAGCCCGACATCACATACGGCAAGCCCGCAATTTCCGGCGCGGCCAGCACCACCATATCGGGCTGCATCTGGATATCGCTCCAGTGCACGATGCCATCGCCATTCACATCGGCGACGCCAATCATATAAGGCTCGATACGCCGCCACTGCATGACCCAATGCGGCAAATCGTCGAAATGCTGCCCGACCAGGTGCGAAAGAATCTCGAACTTGATCAGCACCGCCAGCACCGGCACCGTCAAATAAAACAGCGCGACGAAAAACAGCGTCCAGCCGACCGAGCGCCGCGCCGACGCCACCGAAGTCGTCGTGTTATAGCGCGTGAGAATATGCGGCAGGCTCGCCGTGCCCAGCGACAGACACAGCAGCAGCGACAGAAAATTGCGCTCGTGAATCTGCCGCGCTTCGTCGCTTTCGGCGGGAAAGGGTTCGTGCATCGGCACCGGCGGCGTGGCGCGCGCGAGCAGGTCGTCGCGCTGCTGCGTCCAGGCTGCACGCGCGGCTTCCGGGTCACGCGGGAAACGCGCGATCTCGTGTTCGAGCGAATCGATATCGCGCAGCGGGCCATTATGTCGACGCAGACTCACCAGCGAATCGACCAGGCGCGTCTTCTCTTCGACATACGATTGCGGCAACGCGTCGAGCCGCGATTGCCAGAGCGCCGAGCGATGACGATATTCTTCGCGCACGTTCGCTTCGGCGCCGGCATCGCGCACGTCGCGTTCGAGCGCTTCCACGCGCTGCATCACGCGGCCGTAATCGAGTTGCGGCACCCAGCCCAAACCATCTCGATGCGCAATCAACGAAACCGGAATCAGAATCGCCGCGATCAGGATGATGTATTGCGCCACCTGCGTCCACGTCACGGCGCGCATGCCGCCCAGAAACGAGCACACGAGAATGCCCGCCAGCCCGCAGAAAATACCAATGGCGAAATCCACGCCGATAAAGCGCACGGCGATCAGCCCAACGCCCTGAATCTGCGCGACCAGATAAATGAACGAACAGAGAATCGTCGCGAGTACGGCCAGCGCGCGCACGAGGTTGCTCGAGAAGCGCGTGCCGAGAAAATCCGCGATGGTGTAGCGCGCGAGTTTGCGCACATAAGGCGCGAGCAGAAAGGCCACGAGGCAGTAGCCGCCGGTCCAGCCCATCAGATACGCCAGGCCGTCGTAGCCGCTCGCGTAGAGCGAACCGGCGAGGCCAATGAACGAAGCCGCCGAGAGCCAGTCGGCGGCCGTCGCCATGCCGTTGAACACCGATGGCACGCGCCGCCCCGCCACGTAGTATTCGACCAGGTCCGACGTACGCGAGAGCAGGCCGATCACGGCATACACGGCGATCGGCACGAACAGGAACACGTAGCCGATCCACATGCCCGGGCCCGTGACGCGTTCGATGCGCCACATCACGAAAACAAAGCCGAGAAAACCGAGCGTATAAAGCGCGTAGGAACGGATAAGCCGATGCGCGAGCTTCATCGTGGCGGCGCCTCGCGGGCGTCGCGGATCGCGGCTTCGGCTTCGCGCGCGGCCTGCAATTCGCGGTCGGCGCGCTGCATCAGCACGATATAGATGACCACCAGCGCCACGTAGACCAGGATCGCGCCTTGTGCACCGAGGTAGAACGGCAGGCTGAAGCCGGCAAAGCGCACGCCGTCGAGCGCGCGCGCGAGCAGCGGCGCGACGAACGAGACCGAGAAGCCGATCGTCATCAGCACGGCGATCAGCGCGACGTTAAAACGCCAGTAGCGCCGATGCGCGAGCGCCATCGCCCGGCTGACCGGCGGCGGCTCGGGCAAGGGATTGGGATTGTTCGGCGGTTGGGTGCGTGGCGCGGCCATGCGCCTGTTTAGCAAAAAGGCGCAGACGCTGCAATTGGGAAGAGTGCGAAGGACGCCGCGAGCCTGTCGCGGCGTCCAGCTTGGACTTGAGGCGTCGACTTGAATCGTCGACTTAGAGCGATTCGCCGAGCTGATCGAGAATCGCCGGGTTTTCCAGCGTGGAGACGTCCTGCGTGATTGCCTCGCCCTTCGCGAGCGAGCGCAGCAGACGGCGCATGATCTTGCCCGAACGCGTCTTCGGCAGGTTCTCGCCGAAGCGGATGTCCTTCGGCTTGGCGATCGGTCCGATCTCCTTGCCCACCCACGCGCGCAGTTCGTTGGCGAGCTTCACGGCGTCGTCGCCATGCGGGCGCGTGGCCTTGAGCACCACGAAGGCCACCACGGCTTCGCCGGTCGTATCGTCGGGACGGCCCACCACGGCGGCTTCGGCCACAAGCGGATTCGCCACCAGCGCCGATTCGATTTCCATCGTGCCCAGGCGGTGCCCGGAGACGTTCAGCACGTCGTCGATACGGCCCATGATCGTGAAGTAGCCGCTTTCCTTGTCGCGCACGCTGCCGTCACCGGCCAGATACAGCTTGCCGCCAAGTTCTTCGGGGAAGTAGCCCGACTTGTAGCGCTCCGGCTGACCCCACACGTTGCGGATCATCGCGGGCCACGGACGCTTGACGACCAGAATGCCGCCCTGCCCGTTCGGCACGTCCTGACCGGTTTCGTCGACGATCGCGGCCATGATGCCCGGCAGCGGCAGCGTGCACGAACCCGGCACGAGCGGCGTCGCGCCCGGCAGCGGCGTGATCATGTGGCCGCCGGTTTCGGTCTGCCACCAGGTATCGACGATCGGGCAACGCTTGCCGCCCACGTTCTCGTAGTACCAGATCCACGCTTCGGGATTGATCGGCTCGCCAACCGTGCCCAGAATGCGCAGCGAAGACAGGTCGTAGCTCTTCGGGTGCACCTTCGCATCGGCTTCCGATGCCTTGATGAGCGAACGGATGGCCGTAGGCGCCGTGTAGAACAGCGTGACCTTGTGCTTCTGGATCATGTCCCAGAAGCGGCCCGCGTTCGGGTACGTGGGCACGCCTTCGAACACCACCTGGGTCGCGCCGATCGTCAGCGGTCCGTAGGCGATGTAGCTATGGCCCGTGATCCAGCCGATGTCGGCCGTGCACCAGAAGACGTCGTCGGGCTTGTAGTCGAAGGTCCACTTCATGGTCTGCGCGGCCCACAGCAGATAGCCGCCCGTGCTGTGCTGCACGCCCTTCGGTTTGCCCGTCGAACCCGAGGTATAGAGGATAAAGAGCGGATGCTCCGCGCCCACCGGTTCCGGCGCGCAAGTGTCGCTTTCGGCCGCCGAGACTTCGTGCATCCACAGATCGCGGCCTTCCTTCCACGCGACCTTGCCGCCCGTGCGCTGGTAGACGAACACGGTTTGCACGGCGTCGCAGCCGCCCATGGCGAGGGCTTCGTCGGCGATATTCTTCAGCGGCAGCGCCTTGCCGCCGCGCATCTGTTCGTCGGCGGTAACGAGCGCGACCGCGCCCACGTCCACCATGCGTTCGTTGAGCGACTTCGACGAGAAGCCGCCGAATACCACCGAATGCGTCGCGCCGACGCGCGCGCAGGCCTGCATCGCCACCACGCCTTCCACCGACATCGGCATATAGATGACGACGCGGTCACCCTTCTTCACGCCGCGCTTCTTGAGCGCGTTGGCGAAGCGCGACACGCGCGCGAGCAGGTCCTGGTAGGTGACGTTGGTGACGGTGCCGTCGTCGGCTTCGAAGACGATCGCGACGCGCTCGCCGTTACCGGCTTCGACGTGACGGTCGAGGCTGTTGTACGAAGCGTTGAGTTCGCCGTCTTCGAACCACGTGTAGAACGGTGCCTTCGACTCGTCGAGCACCTTGGTGAAGGGCTTTTGCCAGGTCAGCGTTTCGCGCGCGAGGCGCGCCCAAAAACCTTCGTAATCGCGTTCGGCTTCGGCGGCGAGCGCCTTGTAAGCCTCCATGCCGGACACCGTTGCGTTGGCCACCGTTTGCGCGGACGGCGCAAACACACGATGTTCCTGAAGAACCGATTCAATCGCAGACATCGACAACCCCTTGGTGAAGATGAAACGTCAAACTCGTGGACACGCGCAGCATCTGCGATGCCTGCGCGCGCCGTCTCCTGTGTGCCGCCGCGCCCTCTGTGGCCTGAGCGCGGGCGGCGAGCTTTCCTGTGATCTTTGGCGACGCGTTCGCGAGCGACTGCGCTGGCGCGTTGCGTCCGGGCGCTTGTCTCGAACGCATCCTCGAAGATTAAGCGCTGCAACTTACCCGCTACTTACGCAGGCGCGCGATAGCGACCTCTTAAACGGCCATTTAGAATGCTAACTGATCTGAGCGCCAGGATTCCAGCTTGAACCGTCATTCACTTTTTCTCGTCGCCGCCATGCTGCTCGTGGGCAGCAATGTCGGCATCGGCAAAACGATCGTTGCGTTTTTACCCGTTGATCTGTTTGCGTTGCTGCGCTTCGTGATCGCGCTCGCGGTGCTCTGGCCCCTGCTGCGCGTCGCCCGCATGCGCCGCGTGAAGCGCGGGGAATGGCTCAATCTGTTCCTGCAGGCGCTCTTCGGTACATTCGGGTTTACGCTGCTGATGCTCGGCGGCGTGCATCGCACCAGCGCCGTGGCCGCAGGCGTCATCACCAGCACGATTCCGGCCATCGTCGCGCTGTTCTCGTGGCTGTTTCTGCGCGAGCGGCCCGATGCCCGTGCGTTCGCATCGATCGCGCTCGCCATTGCGGGTATCGCCGTGATCAATCTGGCGCATGTCGATGCGAGCGCCGCCAATCCCGGCTCGTTCGCGGGCAACCTGATGGTGCTGGGCGCCGTGTGCTGCGAATCGCTTTACGTGATCCTCTCGCGCCGTCTCACGCAGACGCTCGCGCCGCTCGAAATCTGCGCGTACACCCATCTGTTCGGCTTTCTGCTGATGCTGCCGGTGGGTCTGCACAGCGCGTTCTCGTTCGACTATGCGAGCGTGCCCGCGGGCATCTGGGGCCTCGTGCTCTGGTACGGGCTGTCGGCCAGCGTGTTCTCGTTCGTGTTGTGGATGATGGGCATCCGTCACGTGCCGGGCAGTATCGCGGGGGTCTTCACGGCTGTGCTGCCGGTGGCGGCCGCGCTCTACGGCATGGTGTTCCTGGGCGAGCGCCCCACGCCCGCGCACGGCATCGCGCTCGCCTGCGTGATTGCCGGCATCGCGCTGGCGAGTTTCAAGACCCGACGCGTGCCGCCCGTCGCCTCCTGACAAGGCTCGCGCGGCATCGGCGCCACGCGTGTAATGACCCTGAAAGATTCGCTGCCCTCATCGCGGCGAAGTGTCGCGCCGACGCGTTACAATAGCGCCCGCCCGGCCCCAGAGGCGCGGCGGCGCGATCGGCGAGAGCCTGCATCAAGACAGCAGACTCGGCGCGGCGCGCGCGGCGCCCCGTGGACCCCGCCCGATTTCCGCCCTACGTGAAACGCCCATGTCCGCCGCACGCCCCAAGTCGTCCGCCGCGAAGTCCGCTGCCCTGTCCCGCCGCCGTATGGGTCTGCTGCCCAGCGTCATCTTCATGAGCCGCTGGCTCCAGGTGCCGCTCTACCTGGGGCTGATCGTCGGCCAGACGGTCTATTGCGTGCTGTTCATCAAGGAAGTCTGGCATCTCGTCAGCCACGCGATGTCGCTCGACGAAACCAGCATCATGCTGGCCGTGCTCGGTCTGATCGACGTGGTGATGATTTCCAACCTGCTCATCATGGTCATTGTGGGCGGCTACGAGACCTTCGTTTCGCGCATGGGCCTCGAAGGCCATCCCGACGAGCCCGAATGGCTCGACCACGTGAACGCCGGCGTGCTGAAGGTCAAGCTCGCGATGGCGCTGATCAGCATTTCGTCGATTCATCTGCTGAAAACCTTCATCAACCCGGACGCCGTTTCCGAGCGCACCGTGATCTGGCAAGTGGCCATTCACATCGCGTTCCTGCTCTCCGCGCTGGTGATGGCCTGGATCGACCGCATCACCACGCATACGCATCCCGAGCATTATCACGATCTCGCCGCGCGTCATCCGGCGTCCGCGCCAGTGCGCGAGGTCGCCGAAACCGAATAAAGCCGATGCAAACCGGCGCCTGGTCAAAATAAAAAATTCCACAATTCGAATCACCCCGTCCCCATAGAAGCTAGCCATGACCGTCATCAAGCAGGAAGACCTGATCCAGAGCATTGCGGATTCGCTCCAGTACATCAGCTACTACCATCCGCAGGACTACATCGAGGCGCTGGGTCGCGCCTATGAGCTCGAGGAAAGCCCGGCCGCGAAGGACGCGATCGCGCAGATCCTCACCAACAGCCGCATGTGCGCCGAAGGTAAGCGCCCGATCTGCCAGGACACCGGCATCGTCACGATCTTCGTGAAGGTCGGCATGGATGTGCGTTGGGACGGCGCGACGATGGGCGTCACCGACATGATCAACGAAGGCGTACGCCGCGGTTATCTGAACCCGGACAACGTCCTGCGCGCATCGATCGTGTCGCCGCCCGAAGGCGCTCGCAAGAACACGAAAGACAACACGCCGGCCGTGATCCACTACGAGATCGTGCCGGGCGACAAGGTCGATGTTCAGGTTGCAGCCAAGGGCGGCGGCTCGGAAAACAAGTCGAAGTTCGTCATGCTCAACCCGTCCGACTCGATCGTCGACTGGGTGCTCAAGACCGTGCCGACGATGGGCGCAGGCTGGTGCCCGCCGGGCATGCTCGGCATCGGCATCGGCGGCACCGCTGAAAAGGCGATGCTGATGGCGAAGGAATCGCTGATGGAGTCCATCGACATTCAGGACATCATCAAGCGCGGCCCGCAGGACTGGATCGAAGAACTGCGCGTCGAACTGCACGAGAAGGTCAACGCGCTGGGTATCGGCGCGCAAGGTCTGGGTGGTCTCGCCACGGTGCTCGACGTCAAGATCATGGCAACGGCCACGCACGCCGCCTCGAAGCCGGTCGCGATGATCCCGAACTGCGCCGCCACGCGCCACGCGCACTTCGTGCTCGACGGCTCGGGCCCGGCGAAGCTGGAAGCACCGTCGCTCGACGCATGGCCGAAGGTCAACTGGGAACCGAACACGGAAACCAGCAAGCGCGTCGACCTGAACACGCTCACGCCGGAAGAAGTCGCTTCGTGGACGCCGGGCCAGACGCTGCTGCTCTCGGGCAAGATGCTCACGGGCCGCGACGCCGCGCACAAGCGTATCGCCGACATGCTGGCGAAGGGCGAAAAGCTGCCGGTGGACTTCAAGAACCGCGTGATCTATTACGTCGGCCCGGTCGATCCGGTGCGCGACGAAGTGGTCGGCCCGGCAGGCCCCACCACCGCGACCCGCATGGACAAGTTCACCGAACTGATGCTCTCGCAAACGGGCCTCATTTCGATGGTGGGCAAGGCCGAGCGCGGCCCGGTCGCCATCGAAGCCATCCAGAAGCACAAGGCGGCTTACCTGATGGCCGTGGGCGGCGCGGCTTACCTCGTGTCGAAGGCGATCCGCGGCTCGAAGGTCGTGGCGTTCGAAGACCTCGGCATGGAAGCCATCTACGAGTTCGACGTTCAGGACATGCCGGTGACGGTGGCCGTCGATTCGTCGGGTACGTCGGTGCACAAGACGGGCCCCTCCGAATGGCAGGCAAAGATCGGCAAGATTCCGGTCGCGACGGCTTGATCGCTTGATTCGCGATCTGCGAGATAATCGGCGCTCAATAGAAACGCCGAAATAAAAAAACCGGGGCCCAGCGTCCCGGTTTTTTTTGGGTAACACGAAACGTACTGAGACTAATTCTCAGCACGCTGCAAATAATCGCATTTGGCTGCAATTTGACGCAGATTGCACCTTGGCTTTTGTGTATTGAGCGTTTATTGTTCCACCCAGTGTTAAAACCTGCACGCCCCCACAAGGAAGGAAAAACTATGCAAGGCGACAAGAAAGTCATCGAATATCTGAACGCGCAGCTCAAGAACGAACTGACCGCGATTAACCAGTACTTCCTGCACGCCCGTATGTACAAGCATTGGGGCCTCGAAAAACTCGGCAAGCACGAATATGACGAGTCGATCGGCGAAATGCGTCACGCCGACTGGCTCATCGAACGTATTTTCATGCTCGACGGCCTGCCTAATCTGCAAGACCTGCACAAGCTGCTGATCGGCGAAGAAACCCAGGAAGTGCTCGAATGCGATCTGAAGCTCGAGTACATTTCCCAGGGCACCTGCAAGGAAGCCATCGCTTATTGCGAATCGGTGCGCGATTTCGTTTCGCGTGAAATCTTCACGAAGATTCTCGACGACACCGAAGAGCACATCGACTGGCTCGAAACGCAGATCGACCTGATCGGCAAGGTCGGCATCCAGAATTACCAGCAGACCATGATGGGTTCGGTAGAATCCTGATTCTGATTGCGCTACGGCCGCATCCGCGCGCTTGCGGATGCGGCCTGCGTCGCAAGCGCTTCCCCGTATTTTTTCCCGCTTCCCGACTCACGTGAATCATCCGGCTCCTGTCAGCGCTGCGCCTGGCGCCCCCATCGGCATCTTCGATTCCGGTCTGGGCGGCCTGTCGGTGCTGCGCGCCGTGCGTGCACATCTGGGTCAGGAACCGGTGATCTACGTGGCGGATTCGCGCTATGCGCCCTACGGTCAGCGCGACGACGATTTCATCGCCGACCGCACGCTCGCGATCGGCGAATGGCTCGTGGCGCAGGGCGCGAAGGCGCTGGTAGTGGCCTGCAACACGGCCACGGCGCAGTCGATCGAATTCGTGCGCGCGCGCCTGCCGATCCCGCTCGTGGGCGTGGAGCCCGGTGTGAAGCCGGCGGCGGCGCTGTCGAAATCGCGCGTGGCGGGCGTGCTCGCCACTCAGGTGACGCTGCGCAGCGCGCGCTTCCAGGCGCTGGTCGAGCGCCACGCCAACGACCTGCGCGTGCTGAGCCAGCCGGGCCACGGTCTGGTGGAAGCGGTCGAGCGTTGCGATATCGGCTCGCCTGAACTGGTCGCGCTGCTGCGCGGCTACGTCCAGCCGATGCTCGATGCCGGCGCGGACACTCTCGTGCTCGGCTGCACGCACTACCCGTTTCTGGATGCGGCGATCCGCTCGATCGTCGGCGAACGCATGACGCTGGTGGATACGAGCGTGGCCATCGCGCGCCAGCTCGAACGCGTGCTCGACCAGCACGGTTTGCGGGCCGCCACGGCTTCCAGCGAAAGCGGCGGCGCCAGCGTGCGCCTGTGTTCGACCAGCGACGGCGCACATCTGCGCGCGCTCGCATCGGCGTTACTTGCCATCGAAGCGCCCGTGGAGTGCGTCCAGATCCCTTCGCGCCGCACCCGCGAACTGGAAGCCAACGCGGCCTGAGCGGGCAACTGAGCAGAGCAAAATCGCGCACATCGATGCGTGCGTTCTGACCCCACGCTTACATCCATCTTTCGGCATCTGGCCCTCTTCCTGCAGCCATCCGGCACTTTCTTCGCCAAGCTCGCCACGCTCTGATAGTGAGCAAAATCCCTGCTAAGCATCCGGTTTTGTTACAAAAATTCTGTCTGTATGCTTGCCAAACGGGACAAACATAATGATAATAATTCGCATTAACTCACTCTCGCGCTCCATCATGATTGTCTGCGTGTGCAAGTCCGTCTCCGACCGTACGATCCGTGCTTCCATTGCGGAAGGCATGGACTCTTTCGACGAGCTTCAATTCGAGCTCGGCGTCGCGACCTGCTGCGGCAAGTGCGAGGAGTCCGTGCGCGACGTGATGGCGCAAAGCGGCGTGTGCGCCAGCCGCTGCGGCGTGACGCATCACCACAGCCTGCCGGTCGTGGCCGTGCCGCATGTCGTGCCGATGACGTTTTACGAGCGCAAGGCCGCCTGATTTTCGTGATGCGCGTTTCCAGCCTGCAAAAACGCGCATCGCCCAAACGCTCAAGGCATCGAGCGCTTTATCGCCGACAGCAAGCCAGTTTCACGACCAGCCAGCTAGCCCTCGCACCTTTCTCTGGAGGATGGGATGGAATTGCTGATCGGATTTGTAACCACCGTGTGCATCTCGCTGTTGATCTTTCGCCCATAAAGCTGCCCGTAGCGACGCGTTGCCTGCCTTTTGCGCCGTCGTCTGCAGGGCGGCCACGCTAACATGCAGGCTTCTCAAACCACCGCCCAAGCGCTGACGTTCCCCGCCTTCCGCACGAACCGCCGAGTCGTGACCGCGACGGCGATCGTGCTCGCGCTGCACGCCGCGCTCATCGCCGTCGTGCTCACGCACCACGACGACGCCAAGCCCATCGCACTCGAATCGCAATCGATCACGGCCGAACTGCTCAAGCCCGAGCCGGTCGCCGCGCCCGCCGCGATTCAGTCCACGCCGACTCCGCCGCCGCCCAAGCCGGTGCCGGTCAAGCGCGAAAAGCCCAAGGCCCAGCCGAAGCAGAAACCGACGCCCACGCCGCCGTTGCCCGTCGCCGCTGCGCCTTCGCAGCACGCGATCGAAACGCCCGCGCCCGCCGATCCGTCGCCGCCCACGCCCGCCGCGCCCCCGCCGCCACAAGCCGCCGCTCCGGCGCCGGCCAAGCCGGTGATGGCGCTGTCCGCACCAAAGAACGTTTCGCACCTCGACTGCCGTATCGTCGAGCCGGATTACCCGACGCTCTCGAAGCGCCGCGGCGAAACCGGCACCGCGCTCGTGCACTTCGTGGTGGGCCTGACCGGCAAGATCGAGAACATCGAACTGCGCAAGTCCAGCGGCTACAGCCGTCTCGACGACGCGGCGATGGACGCGATGCGCAACAGCTCCTGCAAGCCATACCTGGAGGATGGCCAGCCGGTGCGCGCGGCTTACTCGCAACCGTTCGATTTCAGCCTGCACGATTGATCGCGCGGGTTTCGGGCACGCTGCCGGCGCGGCGCGTCTGAATGAGAATCACACTGTTTTGATGAATTGAATTAAAGGAAAAAACATGCAGAACTACGGTATCGCTCACGTCTGGGCGCAAGGGGATTTCGTGACGCGCGGCATCGCGCTGGCACTGTTCATCATGTCGGTGCTGTCGTGGTGCGTGATCGTCGTGAAGGGTTGGAACGTCGCGCGCCTCAAGCGCCAGACCAAGAACGCCGAACAGAAGTTCTGGCACTCGGACGATCTCGCCGATGGCGTGAAGAAGCTCGGCAGCGGCACGCGCGAAGACAACCCGTTCCTCGCGCTCGCGCTGTCAGGCCAGGAAGCCGCCGATCACCATCACCAGACGCAACCGCATCTGCATGACCGCATGGACGTGTCCGACTGGGTCACGCGCTGCCTGAAGGACACGATGGACGAATCCGTCGCGAAGATGCAATCGGGTCTCGCGATCCTCGCCTCGATCGGCAGCACGGCGCCGTTCGTCGGCCTCTTCGGTACGGTGTGGGGCATCTATCACGCCCTGCTCTCGATCGGCGCATCGGGCCAGACCTCGATCGACGCAGTGGCGGGTCCGGTCGGCGAAGCGCTGATCATGACCGCCTTCGGTCTGTTCGTGGCGATTCCGGCGGTGCTCGGCTACAACGCCCTGACGCGCGCCAACAAGGCCATCGTCACGAAGCTCAACCGCTTCGCGCACGGCCTGCACGCTTTCTTCGTGACGGGCGCACGCCTGTCGTCGACGGCCAAGGGCAGCAACGCGGGCAACGGCAACCTGCGCGTCGCCGCACGCAACCATTAATCGGCGGAGGCAAGCAACATGGCGATGAGCCCTTTTGCCAGCGATGACGACGATGGCCTGATGAACGAAATCAACATGACGCCGCTCGTCGACGTCATGCTGGTGCTCCTGATCGTTTTCATGGTGACGATCCCCGTGATCCGTCATGCCGTGAAGATCGACCTGCCGCACGCGAGCAGCCAGAAGGAAGACACCAAGCCCGCGCAGATCAATGTGTCGATCGAAGCGGACGGCACGGTGCTGTGGGACGGCAATGCCGTCAGCGACGACCAGCTCACCGCGAAGATCGCGGCAGCGGCGCAGCAGGAACCGCAGCCCGAACTGCACCTGAACGCGGATCGCAAGGTCCAGTACGAGAAGGTGGCGCAGGTGATGTCGGCGGCGCAAAGCGGCGGTCTGACGAAGCTCGGCTTCGTGACCGATCCGGCGCACAAGTAACACACCGCTTGCTTTAGCAGGCACCGAACGCGCGGCTCACCGGCCGCGCGTTTTCTTTTGCGGCGAATTATTTCGGATACCGAATAATTACAGTGCAAAGTAAAAGGCCTTCATCGTCGGATGAAGGCCTTTTTTCGAGCGCACGCGGCGCATTCGGGCGGTGGCGACACTCCCCGACAATCGCTCGGTTCACGTCGGCACATGCGACTGCCGTGATCGACACGGACTGCGCGTTCAGCCCTGAAGGCTCGCTATGATAGCGGCCATCTGTTCCCGCACAAGACCGGTGCTTGGCGAGAGGACTTCAATATATGCCTCTCGCTCGCCCGCTTCAAGACTTTGCCCATTGAAAGTAACGATTGCCGGCGACGCTTAAATGCCTAAACGCAAATGCACGATGTTCGCAAAGCTCTCAAACGTGGCGATGACGTAACAAAAAGCCTTGTTTTCAGGCCGTTTCGATGTTGCTCGTGGACTTGGTGCGAGGCAAACCCGACGTCACAGGCGGCTGCGTCTGAACACCATTCTTTGCCATCAAGGCCGCAACATCGCTTCTGAGCGGACATTCCTGCTGCAGGCTTTTGTCGGCATCGAGCACTTCGACGAGGTAATCGACAAACGCGCGCACGGCCGGAACCATGCCCTGACGCGAGAGGAATACCGCATACAGTTGCGGCACCGGCAGCGTCCATCCCGGCATGACCGGCGAGAGCTTGCCGGTGCGCAGCGCGGCGCCATACATCATCTCCGGCATTGCGGCGATACCCAGACCTTGCAGCGCGGCTTCGCGGATCGTCGTGAGATCGGCGCTGATGAGACGCGGCTCGTGTTCGTGCGAATGGCGCGTGCCGTCCGGCGCGATCAGATGAAAGACATGACGGCCGTCGCCAGTGGGCGTATCGAGTGTTTCGAAGCGGGAAAGATCGTCCGGCGTGAGCGGCGGCGCATTCTGCGCCAGCAGGCTGGGCGCGCCCACCAGCATCTGCTCGGTGCGCCACAGCGGCCGCACGACGATGTTGGCGTTCTGCGGCGGCTCCGAGCGCACCCGCAGGGCAATATCCACCGAATCCTCGAACAGATCGATCACACGATTGGTCACGCGCATCACCACCCGTACCTCGGGGAAGCGATGCATGAATTCGGGAATGATCTGCGAAAAGATGGTCTGCGACAGCGTGACCGGCACGCTCACGCGCACCGTGCCGCGCGGCGACGAACGCAGCGACTGCACCACGTTCACGGCGGCCTGCGCCTCCGCGAGCATCGCGCGGCAGTGCTGGTAGAACAGCTCGCCCGCTTCGGTGAGCGCGAGCTTGCGCGTGGAGCGCTGCAGCAGACGCACGCCCAGCGACGCCTCCAGCTCGCTCACGCGGCGCGACAGCCGCGACTTGGAAATGCCGAGCACCCGCTCGGCCGCCGAGAATCCGCCGTGTTCGACCACCTGCGAAAAGTACATCAGGTCGTTCAGGTTGTGCGAATCGATTTTCATGTCGTCGTTCCAGCGATGGGACAATCCATTGCGATCAGGCGGTCAAACAGGCCAAATCGGCTACCTATAATAGCGGTTTGTTTCGCATATCGCGCAATTCCCATTTTTTCGAGGTGATATCCATGTCGGCCGTCCGCTCGATCGCCCACGTTTTTCCCGCGGTTCGTACAACCGAGGGCGGTGGGTTCGTCGTCCATCGTCCCTTCCCTACCCGTCAACTGATGGATTTCGATCCGTTCCTGCTGCTCGACGAGATGGGCCCCACCGACTACGCGCCCGGCGCGGCCAAGGGCGCGCCCGACCATCCGCATCGCGGCTTCGAAACCGTCACGTATATGCTCGCGGGCCGCTTCGGCCATAAGGATTCGGTCGGCCATTCGGGCACGCTCAATCCCGGCGACGTGCAGTGGATGACGGCCGGCGCCGGCGTGATTCACAGCGAGATGCCCGACCCCGAATTCACGCGCACGGGCGGCCGCATGCACGGCCTGCAACTGTGGGTGAACCTGCCGGCATCGGACAAGATGATCGCGCCGCGCTATCAGGAAATGCCGCACGCGGGCATTCCGCAAGGGCGCTCGGCGGACGGCAAGGCGACGGTAAAGGTGATCGCGGGCGAATCGCTGGGCGCGAAGGCGGCCATCGAAACGCGCACGCCCATCCTTTATCTGCATTTCACGCTGGCGCCCGGCGCGCGCGTGGAGCAGCCGGTGCCGCATGCGTGGAATGTGTTCGCCTACGGGATTTCGGGCACGGCGCAGTATGGCGCCGAAGGCGAAGCGATCGCCGCGCAGCAGATGGTGGCCTTTGCCGGCGACGGCGAAACCGTCACGATCGCCGCGCCCGCCGATGCGAGCGAAGCGGTGGAAGTGCTGCTGATCGGCGGTCTGCCGCTCAACGAGCCGGTGGTGCGCTACGGCCCGTTCGTGATGAATACCGAGCAGGAAATCCGCCAGGCGGTGCTCGATTACCAGGCCGGACGCATGGGGCGGATTGCGCATTGAGCGATGCGAGCTGACATCGAGCGGCCCCGGCACGCCCTATGCGCGCCGAGGCTAAGCCACAGCCCGCGCCGCTTTTTGTCACAATAAGGTTTTGCTGGCCGCGCGCCGGACTTCGGTCTGGGCGCGGCCGTCTCCATTCAACCGTTCCGTCCGCGAGGAGCGCATGGCCGACACCGCAGTCACCGCACACGCAGTTACAGCCCATATCGGCTCGACCAACTATCAGGTCCAGTTCGACGACGGTACTCACACGTGGATCGCCGATGAACCGGCGACGCTCGGCGGCGGCGACCGCGGGCCCACGCCCTTCTCCCTGCTGCTGTCGAGCCTGGGCGCGTGCACGACCATCACGCTGAAGATGTACGCGCAGCGCAAGGAGTGGCCGCTCGAAGGCGTGCGCGTGAAGTTGTCGATGGAAACCGGCAGCGAAGGCACCACAATCGACCGGCAGATTGCCCTCGAAGGCCCGCTCTCTGAGGAGCAGCGCGAGCGTCTGCTGCAGATCGCGAACGCCTGCCCGGTCCACAAGATCCTCACGAACACGATTCACATCCGCTCGGGCCTCGTGGCCGCGTAAGCGCGGACGGACATCACAGGAAGCCGTCGCCTTGAATTTCGAACACCTTATCCAGATCAACGATCCGACCAACCCGCTCGTGCTGCCCATGACGCGCGAGCAGTTGTGGGAAGGCCTCGTGCTGCGCGCCGAACAGCCGCAGCTCTTCGTGCTCGGCCTCGACAGCTGCACGATCCTCTCGCGCGAAGGCGATGTGCTCGAGCGCGAACTGCACTACGGTCAGGCCACGGTGCGCGATCGCGTCACGTTCACCCCTCACGCGAGCGTGCGCTACGACATCCTCGCGACCGCCGACTACGTGGGCGGCTCGCTGACGATGACGATCGAGGAACCCGACGCGCAGCAGCTATTCCTGCGCTTCGAATACAGCACGACGCTGCCGACCGCCGATTCGGGCGAGCAGCATGAGACATCGGAGATCGTGAAGTCGGCCTACCGCGAGTCGGATATCGACACCGTGCGGCTGATCCGCCAATACGTGCAGGGTCCGGGCGAGCCGGAAGCGCCGCTGCACTAAAAATTTTGCCCGCTGGCAACCCATCCCACACGCCCGGCCTCGCGCCGGGCGTTGTTTTTTCAGGGATAAACGCGCGCATCGGGC
This sequence comes from Paraburkholderia sp. J69-1, assembly GCF_905220255.1. NCBI lineage: Bacteria > Pseudomonadati > Pseudomonadota > Betaproteobacteria > Burkholderiales > Burkholderiaceae > Paraburkholderia > Paraburkholderia sp. J69-1. Next base: position 78,558 of record NZ_CAJMZG010000027.1, read on the forward strand.
ATAAAGCTATCGCTACCCGATTTCGATCAATTTATCGCAATTGAAAATAAGAACAATTATCATTTAGAATTCATCCATCGAATCGAGACACAGACAGACCGTCACGTTCATGACTGAATTCAACCGCTCATCGACTCTTAGCCTGCGCCGTTCGGGTTCCGCGTTGACCACCACGCGAGCACCCAAGGCAGCCGCACCGGCCAGCGTCACGCGCAACACGGAAGCCGCCAGCGCGCCCAGCAACGAACGCTCGCTGGACAGCACGGCCCTGCTGCAAGGCCGCAGCCATGTGAGCATCCTGCACAACGGCGAGACCTATCAGCTGCGCGCCACGCGTCTGGGCAAGCTGATTCTCACCAAGTGAGGTGGTAGTTTTTTAGTACCGGGTATTGTGGGGACCGCCTCCATCGAGAGGCGTTGGGCAGTAGCCAGCAACGACGGCTTGCACGCGAGATCTAGACCCCTTCGTGCACACATCCTTCAAGCCGGCCGTCACAGCAAGCCAAGCCATTTTTTTGTTCTCACCTTTGACTACGGGAGCGGCGCGTGAAGCGTAGCCGCCCTGGGCGAGAGCCGCGGCAGAGTCCGCGGCTTTTGTTTTTGCCGTCGAGGCATGCTGCATGGGGAAGGCAGCGGCGGTTCGCGTTTTATCAGCAGCGATACCGAGCCGCGATTATAACCGCGACCTCCCCCTACTCGTAAACCCTTTCGTTGATCTGAATTTCATCGGCGGCGGTGCGACGCCTGCCAGATCGCGCTCAATCGATGTTCAGCGCCGCGATGCCCGCCTGCGCAATCGCCGCATCCTGATCGGATTTCACGCCCGACACGCCCACCGCGCCGATCACATCGCCCTTCACGACAATGGGCACGCCGCCTTCGAGCATCGCCGGCAGCGGCGCGCTCAGAAACGCCGTGCGGCCCTGGCGGATCACCTCTTCGTACACCTTGCTTTCCTTGCGCCCCAGCGCGGAGGTGCGCGCCTTGCCGTGGGCGATTTCGGCGCTGATGGGCGGTGCGCCGTCGAGGCGGCGCAGGTACAGCAGATGGCCGCCATCGTCGACGATCGAGATCGTCACGTTCCATTCATTCGCGCGGGCGTGCGCGACGGCTGCGTCGGCTACCCGGATCACATCTTCGTCCGTCAATACTGCTCGCGTTCGCATGCGTGTCTCCGAAAAGTCAAAAACCGGGTGACGGAACGTCGACCCGGTTTTTTGAGAGTAGCACCCACACTTGCGCTGCGACGCCCCGATGCGGCGTATACCGCCTATATCAGCAGCACCGGAAAAATGCTCAACGCGTCCAGCCCCAGAACATCAGCCACCAGGCGCTATCGACCACCGCAAGTGCGAGCGCGAAGCCCAGCATGGCGAGGCCGCGCTGCCAGAAGCGCGTGCTGTAGCGGCCCGTCACGCGCCAGGCGAGCCACGCGCTCCACAGATTCGTGATGACGAGAATTGCAATGCGCACTTCGGTCGCCCAGTCGAGCGGCACGTGTTCGGCGCGCAGCAGCGACAGCGTCGTCGCCGACAAACCGAGGAACACGCCCGCGCCCGCCAGCGGAATCAGCGACTGCGCGAAGTGATGCAGACGGCGCATTTCGAAGCGGCCGAGCGTCGCCGTCGACGCCGCGAGAATCGCGAACAGCGCGGTGCCGTAGACCAGCCCCGTGGCGACGATATAACCGACGATCATCGTGCCGTCGAGCCACGAGAACACATCGTTCTGCTCGGGGTAATGCGTGAGCAGGAACCACGGCGCGTTGGTCTCGAGCGGCCAGGTGATATCGCGATCGATCAGCCAGCCCGCGAGCCACTGCTTCATGGCGATAAACCACGGCGAGCCGGTCCAGTGGAACGCACCGATAGCAATACCAAGCAGTCCGTACAGAATCAGCGCGGTATCCCAGCCATCGGCCTGGCTGTCGCCGAGTTCGACGACTTCTTCGGCCGGCGAGCGCCACGTCAGCGCAATCGCATCGCGGTGACCGCTGCAACGGCCGCACATATGGCATTGCGCGGCGCCCTTCATATTGCGCAGCGGCACCAGCGGCGCGCAGTTGACGGGAATCACGCGATGCCCGCCGTGCTCGCCGTGCGTGTACGAGTTGCGCCACGCGTCTTCATCGACCTTGAAGCGGAACGGAGCGAGGCGCGCCAGAAGCGCAAAAACCCCGTTCACGGGGCAGAGATATTTACACCAGACGCGCTTCTCGCGTCCGTACAGAAAGCCGATCACCATCGCACCGAGCGTCGATCCGCCCAGCACCAGCAACACCGCCTTCGGATACTGGTAGACGCTCACCATCTGTCCGTAGATGGTGGTCAGGCCGAAGGCCACGAAGGGCCAGCCGCCCCAGCGCATCCAGCGTGGAATCGCGCGGCCGCGGCCGAACTTGCTGGCGAATTCGGTGAGCGCGCCTTCGGGGCAGAGCACGCCGCACCACACGCGTCCGAGCATCACCATCGAGAGCAGCACGAACGGCCACCAGATGCCCCAGAACACGAACTGCGCGGCGAGCGTCAGATTGTTCCAGAGGTGCGAGGTATCGTCGGGCAGCGGCAGAACCGCGGGTACGAGAATCAGGAACGCGTAGACGGCGACCACGACCCACTGCACGCCGCGAATGATCGCGCCGTGCCGTTGCATCCATTGGCCCGCCTGGGCCAGCCTGCCCTGCCGCCGCATCCCGGGCGGCTGGGCCGATGCACAACTCATGCTGCTTTCCTTTTGCTCACTGCGGCGTTACGGCCGCTGGCGCGGCGCGCCAGGAACCACACCACGAGCCAGTACACCGCGTAAGCGATCAGGTTCATCAACGCCGGATGGGCGCGGTAACCGGTCAGCGTCGCGACCAGCGAACCGAAGGTGCTCGAATCGTCGAGGATCATCGACGAATTCCAGACCTGGTCGACGATGGTCGGCAGGACCTCCTTGTCGATCAGCTTGTCCACGCCGGTCTGGAACAGGCCCGCGCCGAGGAACAGCAGCATGATTTCCGTGACGCGGAAAAAGAGACGCCACGAGAACACCTTGCCGCCGAGTTGCAGGAGATAGAACGTCAGGAACGCGAGGCCCAGACCGAGCAGCACGGCCACATACTGGCTCGCATCCACATGGCCCGACTGGCCGAAACCGAGGCCGTACAGGAAGATCACCGTTTCGCTGCCTTCACGGGCGATCGCCAGCGCGACGAGCAACGTAATGCCCCACCAGTTGGCATCGCGCGTGGTCTTTTGCAGCGACTCTTCCATCTCGCGCTTGAGCGTGCGGCCGTGCTGCTTCATCCACAGCACCATCTGCACGATCAGCACGCAGGCCACCAGCACCATGCCGGTCTGGAAGTAATCCTGGGCGTCGCCCGACAGCACTTCCGTGAAGCCGACCAGCGCCGCGCCCAGCGCAACCGCCGCCAGAATGCCCGCACCGACGCCTGCCCACAGATACGGCAGGCCGCGACGCGCATCGGCGTCGCCGTTCTTCAGCCACGCATACAGAATGCCGACGACGAGCAGCGCTTCCACGCTCTCACGCCAGACGATGAACAATACCTGACCCATTCAACACCTCCTGCCGCCGGCTTTCGCGCCGGCCGCGTACTGACTTTGCAACGCCGATTTCATGTCGTCGCGCCTGTCACGGCGCAACACGCATCTGGCAACGCTTATTTGGCAACAATCACGCCCTGCGCCTGCTGATGAAAATCGTCGAAAAACTTGTACTCGCCCGGATCGAGCGGCGCGATCACCACGAACGAATCCGCACCCGGCGCCAGCACCTTCTCTTTGCGCAACTGGACGCTTTCGAACTCGGCCGCGCCCTTACCCACATTGCGCACCTCGATCTTGATGCGCTTGCCCGCCGGCACTTCGATGCGCGCGGGGTTGAGCTTGCCGTCGTTCATGTCGAGCTTGAAAGTCGGCAGATCTTCGGCGTGCGCGAGCGACGCCACAGAAGCCAGTGCAAACAGCGCCGCAAACTTACGCAATCCAGTCATCAGTGTTACCTGTTCCTTGATGTCCGCGATGGACTTCACGCTCGCCGCGCACTAAACAATACCTGCGCGTGCGCGGCGAACCTGGCCGGGCGTGCTTAGTAGCCGCCCTTCTTGCCGATGCCCGCGAACGGGAAATCGTACTCGACCGTGATGGGCTTGAACCACGGACCCACGCCGGTTTCCTTGTCGACGTGACGGCCGAAAGCCATGTGGCCCATTTGCATCGGCGCTTCGACGATCATCTTGAGGTGGTACTTGCCGGGACCTGCGAGCTTGACGTTGTCGCCGTAGTGCGGACCGTCGTTCGCGACCATCGGCATCAGGTCGCCCTTTTGCACGTAGCTCGAACCCGGCTTGGTCAACTCGTAGTGCACCTGCAGGTACGGCATCCAGTCGCCTTCGGCGAAACCGGTCGGGTTGTTCTTGACCGCGTGGATGTCCGTTTCCAGGTGGATGTCGGAATCCGACGCCTTGCGCATCATGCCTTCCGGTTCCATCGTGATCGGCTGCAGATAGACCGCGCCGATCTCCATACCGCCCTGAATCACCTGCTTGCCGATCGGGTACTCAGCCGCTTGAGCCGAGAACGCTGCAGCCGCAGCCGCGATGACGGCAGTGCCGCGCACGAAAGAATGGATCCGCATCGAAACTCCTGATTTTTTTATGAGAGGTACCACCGAATCATCGAGTGCATCTACGTAAAAACGTTAATGCGAACAATTCTCAATAATGGCGAAGTTTAACACCGAAGCCGATGGGGAACAAATTGATGCGTGAGGAAAACCCCTTCGCAGCAGGGTTTTAGCAGCGTTGCGTTAACGCATGCTTACGGCAAGCTGGCATTTTAATTTCAGCGTGCGTTTAAGAGCGGGCGGCGCTTGCTTCATGCGCGCGCAAGACGATAAAAAGGGCGCCGACGGTCGGTGACCGCGCGCCCTGCTTTCTCTACCTTGCCGCAGACAATCGCGTCGGCCCGGACTTCAAGCCGGATGATCGCCCACGTTCGCCCCGAACACGCGCTGGCGCAGCACCGCCAGCTGGTCGCGCGCCTGCGCGGCCTTCTCGAATTCGAGATTCTTCGCGTGGCCCATCATCTGCTTTTCGAGCTTCTTGATTTCCTTGGCGATCTGCTTCTCGGACATATCCTCGAACTTCGCGCGCTCCTGCTCCTCGCGCAGTTCGGCGCGCGCGTCGTCCACGTTATAGACACCGTCGATGATGTCCTTGATGCGCTTGACCACGCCGCGCGGCACGATGCCGTGTTCTTCGTTGAAGGCCATCTGCTTGGCGCGGCGGCGCTCGGTTTCGTCGATGGCTTTGCGCATCGAATCGGTGATGCGGTCGCCGTAGAGAATCGCCTTGCCGTTCACGTTACGCGCGGCGCGGCCGATCGTCTGGATCAGCGAGCGTTCGGCGCGCAGGAAGCCTTCCTTGTCGGAATCGAGAATCGCCACCAGCGAGACTTCCGGAATATCCAGACCTTCGCGCAGCAGATTGATCCCGACCAGCACGTCGAAGGTGCCCAGACGCAGATCGCGGATGATTTCCACGCGCTCGACCGTGTCGATGTCGCTATGCAGATAGCGCACCTTGACGCCGTGATCGGCGAGGAATTCGGTCAGCTGTTCGGCCATGCGCTTGGTGAGCGTGGTGACCAGCACGCGCTCGCCCACGGCCACGCGTTCGTTGATCTCGCCCAGCACATCGTCCACCTGCGTGGAAGCCGGACGCACCTCGATCACCGGATCGACCAGCCCGGTCGGCCGCACCACCTGCTCGGCGATCTGGCCCGTGACCCGCTTTTCGTAATCGGCGGGCGTGGCGGAGACGAACACCACCTGGCGCATCTTGTGCTCGAACTCGTTGAACTTGAGCGGCCGGTTATCGAGCGCCGAAGGCAGCCGGAAACCGTAATCGACCAGATTTTCCTTGCGCGCGCGGTCGCCGTTATACATGCCGTTGAACTGGCCGATCAGCACGTGCGATTCGTCGAGGAACATCATCGCGTCGGGCGGCAAATAGTCGACGAGCGTGGGCGGCGGCTCGCCGGGCATCGCGCCCGAAAAGTGCCGCGAGTAGTTCTCGATGCCCTTGCAGAAGCCCAGTTCCTGGAGCATTTCCAGGTCGAAACGCGTGCGCTGTTCCAGCCGCTGCGCTTCCACGAGCTTGCCTTCGGCGTAGAAAAATTCCAGCCGGTCGCGCAATTCACTCTTGATGGTTTCGACGGCGCGCAGCACGGTTTCGCGCGGCGTCACATAGTGCGACGACGGATAGACCGTGAAGCGCGGAATCTTCTGGCGCACGCGGCCCGTGAGCGGATCGAACAGTTGCAGCGTTTCCACTTCGTCGTCGAACAGTTCGACGCGCACGGCCATTTCGGCGTGCTCGGCCGGAAAAATGTCGATGGTGTCGCCGCGCACGCGGAACGTGCCGCGCTGGAAATCCTGCTCGTTGCGCGAATACTGCATCGCGATCAGGCGCGCGATCACCTCGCGCTGGCCCAGCTTGTCGCCCTGACGCAGCGTCAGAATCATCTTGTGATATTCGGACGGATTGCCGATACCGTAGATCGCCGACACCGTCGCCACGATCACCACGTCGCGGCGCTCCATCAGGCTCTTGGTCGCGGAAAGCCGCATCTGCTCGATGTGCTCGTTGATCGACGAATCCTTCTCGATGAAGAGATCGCGCTGCGGCACATAGGCTTCCGGCTGGTAGTAGTCGTAGTACGAAACGAAGTACTCGACGGCATTGCGCGGGAAGAATTCGCGGAATTCGGAGTAAAGCTGCGCGGCCAGCGTCTTGTTCGGCGCGAACACGATCGCCGGGCGACCCAGGCGCGCGATGGTGTTGGCCATCGTGAAGGTCTTGCCCGAGCCCGTCACGCCCAGCAGGGTCTGGAACGACAGGCCATCGCCCACGCCTTCGACGAGCGTTTCGATCGCCGTCGGCTGGTCGCCGGCCGGCAGATACGGCTGGTAAAGCTGGAACGGCGAGTCCTCGTACTGGACGAATTTCGACTCGTCGAGCGCGGGGGCGTCGGCGACGGTGTGGTCGGACATGGGGGACATCCTGTGCGCGGAGCAAACAAACATTCTAGCGTTTCGCCACCTGGCGGGCGCGAGACGCTTTCTGGCGTGGGCGGAGCGGACAACTTCGTGCAGATGGGGCTGCCAGCGCGGTGCTGCAAGAGGCGAAGCGCGCATTTCCGGCACCAGGCGGGGATGAGATCGCACGACCGTGTGGGCATAAAGGCCACGCTGGCGTCACAGTCGGCGAAAAACCGGCTTGAGGATTCGTTACAATAGCGCGTTGCGTGGCCGGCCGCCTCGCGCTCCTTCGCTGCACGGGGCGCACCAGAAGTCATACGAGACGATCAGAAACACCCGCGGCGCGCGGACCACCGAGCTTCTTCCTTCACTTTTGCCGAACCATCATGTCCCTCTTTTCCGCTGTCGAACTCGCCCCCCGCGACCCGATCCTGGGTCTGAACGAAGCCTATAACGCCGATGCACGCGCGACCAAGGTGAACCTCGGCGTGGGCGTGTACACCAACGAAGAAGGCAAGATTCCGCTGCTGCGCGCCGTGCGCGAAGCGGAAAAGGCCCGCGTGGAAGCCGGCCTGCCGCGCGGCTACCTGCCGATCGAAGGCATCGCCGCCTATGACGCCGCTGTGCAAAAGCTGCTGCTCGGCGACGACTCGCCGCTGATCGCAGCCGGCCGCGTCGTCACGGCGCAGGCAATCGGCGGCACGGGCGCGCTGAAGATCGGCGCCGACTTCCTCAAGCGCGTGAACCCGGCCGCCAAGGTCGCGATCAGCGATCCGAGCTGGGAAAACCACCGCGCCCTGTTCGAAAGCGCAGGCTTCGAAGTGGTCGCCTACCCGTACTACGACGCGCAGACCAACGGCGTGAACTTCGAGGGCATGCTCTCGGCGCTGAACGGCTACGCCGCCGGCACGGTGGTCGTGCTGCACGCGTGCTGCCACAACCCGACCGGCGTGGACCTCACGATCGACCAGTGGAAGCAGGTCATCGAAGCCGTCAAGTCGCGTGGCCTGGTGCCGTTCCTCGACATCGCCTATCAAGGTTTCGGTGACGGCATCGCCGAAGACGGCGAAGTCGTGCGCCTGTTCGCTGCGTCGGACCTGAACGCGTTCGTGTCGTCGTCGTTCTCGAAGTCGTTCTCGCTGTACGGCGAGCGCGTCGGCGCGCTGTCGATCCTCACGTCGAGCAAGGAAGAATCGTCGCGCGTGCTCTCGCAGCTCAAGCGCGTGATCCGCACGAACTACTCGAACCCGCCGACGCACGGTGGTTCGGTGGTCGCAGCCGTGCTCGGCTCGGTTGAGCTGCGCGCAATGTGGGAAGCGGAACTCGGCGAAATGCGCAACCGCATCCGCGCGATGCGTACGGGCCTGGTCGAGCGTCTGGCTGCCGCCGGCGTCGACCGCGACTTCAACTTCATCAACGTGCAACGCGGCATGTTCTCGTACTCGGGCCTGACGGCTGCGCAAGTCGACCGCCTGCGCGAAGAGTTCGGCATCTACGCCGTCAGCACGGGCCGCATCTGCGTGGCTGCGCTGAACACGCGTAACCTCGATGCAGTCGCCAGCGCTGTTTCGGCTGTGCTGAAGTAAGCCACACGCTTTAACGCCAGATCAGGCGAAAACGCGATAAAAAAGGCGTCCGTTCGAAAGAACGGGCGCCTTTTGTTTTGCTGCCGGGCGTCTTGCGGTGTTACCTGGAGCCAGTGCCCGGCCCGCGTCGGTCACGATGGATATCGTGCGTGACGAAGCCCGAGTCGTTATCCGGCTTGTCGAGCCAGCCCGGTTGTTCGAGCGTCGCGCGAATATCCTGCAAACCGCTCGACCAATGCTCGCGCATCGTCGTGGTGCCGAACTGGAAGTCCTTGAAGTGCCCTTCGTATTCCTTCTGCCGATAGATCAGATGGAGCACGTTGTACTTCTTCGAGCACGAGAGTTCGTCCGCCAGTTCGACCCACGCATCGTGCCGATGCTCCGGCGCCACGCGATCGAGCACTTCGCGCAACACATGACGGAAACGCTGCGAGCGTTGCAGCATGTCGGTCACGAGACGCGTGCGGCTCGAATACTGGATGTCCTTCATGCGGCCTTGCACGTCGGTGATGTTGTCGGGCACCGGCCCACGCGCGCTCCAGAGGTCGACCTGGAACGCGAGCGTGTCGCGCCGCGGCGTGGTCTGGATCACTTCGTAGAGCGGCGTATTCGACATCAGCCCGCCATCCCAGTAATACTCGCCGTCGATCTCCACGGCTGCGAAACCCGGCGGCAACGCACCCGAAGCGATGAAATGCTCGGGACGCAGCTTCGTGTCGGTGTTATCGAAGTACACGAAGTTGCCCGTGCCCACGTTCACCGCGCCCAGCGACACGCGCACCTCGCCCGAGTTGATGCGATCGAAATCGCATAGCCGCTCGAGCGTGGCCTTCAGCGGCGTGGTGTCGTAATAGCTGGCCTTGCCCGGATGCCCGGAAGCCGTCGGCAGCGGCGGCGGAAAGCGCGGCGTGAAGAAACCCTTCTGCCCTTCCACCACTGCGCCTGCCGCCTGGAATGCCGTGAACGTCTTGCGCACGGCATCGCCTGCGTTGAAGAGCGCGTGCTCCACAAAAGCCGGCAACGGCGGACTCCAGGCCGGCTGGCAGATCGTTTCCCAGAACTCGCGCAACCGCGCCACGCGATGCTCGGGCGCGTTGCCCGCGATCAGCGCCGTATTGAGCGCGCCGATCGAAATACCCGCGATCCAGTTGGGCGCGATGCCGGCCTCGAACAGGCCTTCATAGACGCCCGCCTGGTACGCGCCGAGCGCGCCGCCGCCTTGCAGCGTGAGCGCGACGGTTTCCCATTGCGCAGAGTCGCTGCTACAGCGCGACGTGCGCGCCTGGTTGTGCGCCTGATCGTGCGGCTCGTGGTGAATCGAGGTGTCGCCGGGCTGCGGCTGCGTGCCCGCCCCGGTAAGCGCGACGGCCTCGTCAGCGACCGCGCTCGACTGGACCTGTCCTTTCTTGCGCTGCGCCATAGCCGGCCCCCGCGTTACTGCATGAACCAGCCGTGGCTGACGACGAACGACTGTCCCGTGAACGCCGCGCTCGGGAACGCCGAAAGGAACAGCACCGTTTGCGCCACGTCTTCGACGGTCGTGAACACGCCGTCCACCGTGCCGCCGAGCATCACTTTCTTGACCACTTCCTCTTCGGAAATGCCCAGTTCCTTGGCCTGTTCGGGGATCTGCTTGTCGACCAGCGGCGTGCGCACGAAGCCCGGACACACGACGTGCGAGCGCACGTTGCGCTTGCCGCCTTCCTTGGCCAGCACGCGCGCGAGGCCGAGCAGACCGTGCTTGGCCGTCACATAGGCCGACTTCAGCGGCGACGCCTCATGCGAGTGTACCGAGCCCATGTAGATCACCACGCCGCCGCGATCGTCCTTGTACATGTACTTGAGCGCGGCCTTGGTGGTGAGGAAGGCGCCGTCGACGTGAATCGCCTGCATCTTCTTCCAGTCGGCGAACGAGTAGTTTTCGATCGGATTGACGATCTGGATACCCGCGTTCGACACCAGGATGTCGATCGAGCCGAAGGTAGCGGCGACTTTGTCGATGCCTTCGTTGACGGCCTCTTCGCTCGTCACGTCCATGGCGACGCCGATGGCCTTGCCGCCCGCGCCCTTGATCTCTTCCGCGACGGCGTCTGCGCCGCTCTGGTTGAGGTCGGCGATGGCGACGGCCGCGCCGGCCTGGGCCAGCGTAAGCGCGATCTGCTTGCCGATGCCGCTGGCGGCGCCGGTAACGACTGCGACCTTGCCATCGAGCTTCGAATTCAGGGTGAGAGACGACATCGAGTACCTCCAGGTAGTGGACAAGATGAGACCTCGACACACACACGCCGTCAAATCGGCCGAATGGCATAGGCCATTCGCCGGAATGTTGCGCCGCGGCCAATCGCGCTATTGTGCATGAAGGCGCTTGTCACGCGCGTGAAGCTGGCAAGGGCTTTCGGCAGACTTCCGGCTGACTTGCCTTTTACTTGCAGCGCACTTGATGCAGCGCGGCGCAGGCCTTCTGCGCCCTTGCGCAGATCGTGCTAATTTGCCTGCTCTACGCAAAGGAGACGTTCATGAACTACCGGCGACTGGGCCGCTCCGGCCTGCAAGTCAGCGAACTATCTATCGGCTCGTGGGTCACGTACGGCAACCAGGTCGACCGCAATCTCGCGCGCGAATCGCTCGCTGCGGCGCGCGACGCGGGCGTCAACTTCTTCGACAACGCCGAAGTCTACGCAGGCGGCCAATCCGAAGAAATCATGGGCCAGGCGCTGAAAGAGCTCGCCTGGCCGCGCGTGAGCTACGTGGTGTCCACCAAGTTCTTCTGGGGCTTGAACGAAGCGCCCAACCAGTACCACACGCTCAACCGTAAATATCTGCTGGACGCCATCGACAATTCGCTCAAGCGCCTGCAGCTCGATTACGTCGATCTGGTGTTCTGCCATCGGCCCGACCCGAACACGCCGGTCGAGGAAACCGTCTGGGCGATGAGCGACATGATCACGCGCGGCAAGGCGCTCTATTGGGGCACCTCGGAATGGAGCGCGGACGAAATCCGCGCCGCGTGGGAAATCGCCGAACGCTATCATCTGCACAAGCCCGTCATGGAACAGCCGCAGTACAACCTGTTCCACCGCCGCCGCGTGGAAGACGAGTATCGGCGCCTGTATGAAGACATCGGCCTCGGTCTGACCACGTGGAGCCCGCTGGCTTCAGGTCTGCTGACCGGCAAATATCGCGGCGGCGTGCCCGCCGACAGCCGCGCGCAATTGCAAGGCTACGACTGGCTGCGCAAGCAGGTCACGGACGCGGATAAAAACGCCATCGTCGGCAAGCTTGCGGATTTCGCGAAGGAACTGGGCTGCACGGTCGGGCAACTGGCGCTCGCGTGGATTCTCAAGAACCCGAACGTGAGCACGGTCATTACGGGCGCGTCGCGGGTCGAACAGATCGGCGAAAACATGAAGGCGCGCGAAGTCGCGGACAAGATCACGCCCGAAGTGAAGGAGAAGATCGAGGCGATCGTCGGCGAAGCTTTCGAGTAAGGCGCGCGCCCGAAGATCCGCGTTCAGGGCCCGCCCGCAGCTTGTGCGGCTGCGCTGCAGAGGCCCTGTACAATACGCGGCCTTTCTCCGGCGGCGCGCACGATGCGCCGCCGGTCCGTCTCACCCGCCATCGGGCCGCGCGCCTCGGTTAATCGCTCGATAAGCACAGAGCGCCGCGCCACCCGAACTTGCCTTTGGCCCCATCATGCTGAGCTACCGTCACGCCTTTCACGCCGGCAATCACGCCGATGTCCTCAAGCACGCCGTCGCCGTGCAATTGCTGAACCATCTCGGCAAGAAGGACAAGGCGTACTGGTACATCGACACCCATGCGGGCGCGGGCGCCTACGCGCTGCGCGAAGGTTACGCGACCAAAAACGCGGAATTCGACACCGGCATCGGCAAGCTCTGGGGCCGCACGGATCTGCCGGCGATGCTCTCGGAATACGTCGACGAAGTGGCGGCGCTCAATCCGGACGGCGATCTGCGCTTCTATCCGGGCTCGCCGTATCTGGCCTGGCGCATGATGCGCGAGCAGGATCGCATGCGCCTGTTCGAGCTTCACACCACGGAAATCGACGTGCTGCGCCATCGTTTCCGCGACGCGGGTCGCCGCGTGATGATCTATCCGGGCGACGGTTTCGACGGCATCAAGGCGCTCCTGCCGCCGCCGCCGCGCCGCGCGCTCGTGCTGATCGACCCGTCGTTCGAGGACAAGCGCGACTACTCGCGCACCATCAAGTGTGTGGAAGAAAGTCTCGAGCGCTTCGCGACCGGCACGTATGCGGTCTGGTATCCGCAGGTGACGCGCCCTGAATCGCAGCGCTTCCCGGAACAGCTCAAGCGCCTGCAGGAAAAGAACTGGCTGCACGTGTCGCTGTCGGTGAGCCGCCCGCCGCAGGATGGTTTTGGACTGTTCGGCAGCGGCATGTTCATCCTGAACCCGCCCTACACGCTCGCGGCGTCGCTCAAGGAAACCATGCCGTTCCTCGTGAAGACGCTCGGCATCGACGATGGTGCGCAGTTCAAGATCGAATCGCGCGGCGATTGAGCCTGAATTGAGTCAGCCAGCGGCCTGTCGATAGACGGGCCGTTTTCTTTTGTGCGGCGGTTTTTACGGCGCTATTGCTGTGGCGCGTACTGCTGCGTCCGCGGACGCGGTGGACGCCCGCCTCCTCCCGGCACTTCCACATAAGGCGCGACGATGATCGGCTGCGAGCCGCTCGTGCCGTTCCCATCGAGCGTGGGCAACTGCTGCATCTGCACCATCGGCTGATGCGAGAGCGGCGCGGTTTGCAGCACCGTGCCCGATTGCCCGTCGTTGATCCCCGTTTGCGTGTCGAGAATCAGCGGTTTGCCCGCCGCATGCGCGCCGGCGCTCGCCAGCGTCACGACCGCCGCCATCAGCGCGACAGCCAGCGATTGGCTCAACGCATTGCCCAACGCATTCCCAGAAAACCGTTCTGACGCCATAAAAGCCCCCGGATGAAAAGCCACGCCGACCGCGCCTCGCGAAGCCGGCCTTACCTATGTGTTGTCGGCTAATCGCAAAAAGGACTTTACCTTACCGTGGTGGCAAGGTTCAGACTGCACACATCGACACATTGAAAAGCGGCCCAGAAATGACAAAGCCCCGCCAGATGCGGGGCTTGCGGCGAGTCGCTGGGCCTGATGCCGGGCCAGCGGACTGCTTACAGCGAGTAGCCGTTCGATTCGAGCGAGCGGATGCGCTGTTCGAGCTGCACGATGTCCGACGACGAGGCGAGATACGCTTCGCGGCGACGACGTTCTGCAGTTTCAAACCAGGTGCTCAGCTTTTCGAGGAAGTACGCAAACATGATGATGTTCTCCAAGGATCGGTATGTATCCCCGGTGGATTTGCATCAGGGATTACCCTCGTAAGGGATAACCCGCATTATAGCGGTTGCACCTGACTTTTCCAGTGAATTGCTCGCATACAGTGCATTCCAATCTGGAATGGTGCACCGCAAATGTTTGGCAACGATTGAGCAACACCATGATTTATCGGCAGATTTTTCGGGAAATGCAGAACCTTGCCGCTGGCATCGCCAAAAATTGCACCACGATTGTGCAAGAAAGCGGAAAAGTTGCGATCGGCAATCCGTTCGGGTTGCACCTTTTGCCGATCGCTTGCGCGGCGTCAAATATCCGCGGGTTGCGCCACGGGTTCCGGGTCGGCGAGGCGTTCGATGATTGGGCAGTCCGGGCGGTCGTCGCCGTGACAATGAGCCGCAAGGTGGCGCAGGGTGTCGCGCATCTGCGTGAGTTCGGCAATCCGCACGTCGAGTTCGGCCACGTGTTCGAGCGCGATGGCCTTGACCTCGGCGCTGGCGCGCGAGCGGTCGTGCCACAGCGCCAGCAGCCGGCGGATATCGTCGACGAGAAAGCCCAGCCGGCGCGCCTGTCGAATAAACCGCAGCGCATGCACCTCCTCCATGCCGTAGACGCGGTAGCCCGCTTCCGTGCGCGTTTTGGGCGCGATCAGGTCCACGCTTTCGTAATAGCGGATCATTTTCGCCGTGACGCCCGAGGCGCGCGCCGCTTCGCCGATGTTCATGCTGTTCTCCTGCAATTTGCCAATTTCTTGATCCTACACCTTCCCATGGTGGGAAGGTCCAGCCGCCTCGCCCGATCCGCCCAGACTCCGCTGGCATAATCGGGCGACGCTTTTCTCTAGCTCCACTTAAAAGGAATTCACCATGATCCAGTTCAACGTCGAAGGCATGAGCTGCCAGCACTGCGTCGGCGCCGTCACGCGCGCCATTCACGAGCAGGACGCCGCCGCCCAGGTCCAGATCGATCTGGCCGCCGGTCGCGTGAGCGTCGAATCGAGCCAGAGCGCCGACGTGCTCAAGGCCGCCATCGACGAAGCCGGTTACACCGTCACGGCCACGGCCGCGGCCTGACGCGAGGCGCGCGCCATGTTCAAGGTCGCCATCGTCGGGGCATCGGGACTGCTGGGCCGCGCGCTCGTGCGCGAGCTGGCCACGCAGACCGGTTGGCAGGTCGTGCAGACGGCGTTCAGCCGCGTCGGCGCGCAGCAGCTTGCGCTCGACGTGCGCGACGCGGCTGCGGTCGAAGCCTTCGTCGCGCGCGAGGCGCCCGACGCCATCGTGATCGCGGCCGCCGAGCGCCGTCCCGATGTCTGCGAACACGATCCGGACGCGGCGCGCGCGCTCAATGTCGATGCCGTGCGCCACATTGCGGCGGCGGCCCGCGCGCGCGGCGCGTGGGTGCTGTCGATTTCCACCGATTACGTGTTCGACGGCAGCGCGCCGCCCTATCTGCCCGAGTCCACGCCGAATCCGCTCAACGCCTATGGACACAGCAAGCTCGAGGGCGAGCGTGCGCTGCTCGACGCCACCGATAACGCGCTGGTGCTACGTCTGCCGCTGCTCTACGGTCCGATCGTCGGCTGGCACGAGTCGGCGGTCACGAGCCTCGTGCCGGCGATCAGAGCCTCCGCGCAGCCAGGCAGCACGCCGGCCGTGATGGACGCGTGGGCCACGCGCTATCCCACGTTCACGCCCGATGTGGCGTTCGTGATCCGCGAACTGCTGACCCGTTGCGCCGATAAAAACGCCGTGTGCGGCATCGCCCAATGGTCCGGCGACGAGCCGATGACCAAGTACGAGATCGCGCAACGCATCGCGCGCGCACTCGGCATCGACGCGCAATTGATCGCGCAGACCGAACCCGCCGACGCCACGCCGCGCCCGCGCGACTGCCACCTCGATTCGGGGCGGCTGGAAGCGCTGGGCATCGGGCGCCGCACGCCGTTCGATGCGGGCATTCTTGCAGTGCTCGACGCCTTCGAACGCGAGCACGCGAAGGCATAGGCAGCGAGTCCGGCGCGGGATTCGCGCGGAAACTCGCGCGGGATTCGCGTTTCCCGCTTCAATGAAAATCGCGACTCTGCGTCGCGAGCCGCCCGAGCAGGCGGCTATGGTCCTCCAGCCGGTTCGCGACCAGATGCACGACCTCGCCCTGGCGCTGCACCACGCCCGCCACCGCCAGCAGCGACGCGCCCAGCAATGCCTTGCGCTGCGTCTCCACCAGCGCCGCATGCACGATCACATTGACCGAACCGGTCTCGTCCTCGAGCGACACGAAGATCGTCCCCTTCGCCGTGCCCGGCCGCTGCCGCACCGTGACGATGCCGCACGCGCGCGCGAGCTTGCCGTGGCCGCACTGCGCCAGTTGCGCCGCGCTGAGAAAACGCTGTTTCGCCAGCCCTTCGCGCAGCAATTCGAGCGGATGCCGATTGAGCGTGAGGCGCAGGCTCGCGTAATCGGCGACGATTTCCGCGCCTTCGGACGCCTGCGGCAAATCGATACGCGCCTCGGCCACCGGCGCATCGCGCAATAACTCCGGCACCGCATGCTGCGCGGTCACGGCCCACCACGCCTCGCGCCGGTGTCCCGCGATGCTTTCGAGCGCGTTGGACGCCGCCAGCGCTTCCAGTTCGCGGCGTGACAGCGCGGCGCGGCGCGCGAGGTCATCGACATCGGCGAACGGCGCCTGCAGGCGCGCAGCCATCACGCGCAGCGCAGCCGCTTCCGGAAAACCCTTGATCAGGCTGAAGCCCAGCCGCACCGCCGGGCCGCCGCTGCCGTACTGCTGCGGCGCCTGAGCCGCCCGCACGCGCGCAATCCGCCGATGCCGCTCCATCAGCGCCTGCAGGCCCGGCACAGCGCCGCACGCCACCGCCGCCTGCAGGCGCGCGTGATAATGCGCCGCCCGGCGGCGGCGCACGCGCGCGGTGTCGTTGTCGAGCCGCACGCCGGGTTTGCCGCGCGCTTCCAGCACGGTTTCCCAGTCGCTCAGCGCGATATCGGGCGCGCGCACCAGCACGCCATGCCGCTTCGCATCCTGCACGAGCTGCGACGGCGAATAGAAACCGAGCGGCTGGCTGTTCAGCAGCCCCGCCAGAAACGCCGCCGGCTCATAGCGCTTGAGCCACGAACTCGTGTACACGAGCAGCGCGAAACTGGCCGCATGGCTTTCCGGAAAACCGTAATCGCCGAAACCTTCGATCTGCGCGCAGATGCGATCGGCGAATTCCTGCGTGTATCCCTTGGCCATCATCCGATCCGTCAGGTCCTGCTGATACGGCTTCAGATTGCCGTCGCGCCGCCACGCGGCCATCGCGCGGCGTAGTTTGTCGGCTTCCTCGCCGGAATAGTCGGCGGCGACCATCGCCAGATGCATCACCTGCTCCTGGAAAATCGGCACGCCGAGCGTGCGCTGCAGCACCGGACGCAATTCGTCCTTCGCGTATTCGACGCGCTCCTCGCCGTGCCGGCGCTTGAGATACGGATGCACCATATCGCCCTGGATCGGGCCGGGCCGCACGATCGCCACCTGAATCACGAGGTCGTAATAAGTGCGCGGACGCAGCCGCGGCAACATGCTCTGCTGCGCGCGCGACTCGATCTGGAACACGCCGACCGTATCCGCGTGGCTGCACATCGCGTAGACGGCCGGGTCTTCGATCGGAATATCCTTCACGCCGAACTGCGGCAGCCCGCGCCGCAGCGCCACGAATTCGAGCGAGCGCCGGATCGCCGACAGCATGCCGAGCGCGAGCACATCGACTTTCAGCAGGCGCAGCGCGTCGATATCGTCCTTGTCCCACTCGATCACGTAGCGGTCCTTCATGGCCGCGTTTTCGATCGGCACGAGCCGCGAAAGCTTGTCGCGCGCGATCACGAAACCGCCCACGTGCTGCGAGAGATGGCGCGGAAAACCGCGCAACTCGCGCGTGAGGCGGATCAGTTGCTGCGTGACGTGCGAATCGGACGAAAAACCGGCTTCCGCCAGGTGATGCGCGATCGAATCCGGGCCGTCCCACCACTGATGCGCGCCCGAGAGTTTTTCGACCAGCGTGTTGTCGAGCCCGAGCGCCTTGCCCACATCGCGCAACGCGCTGCGCGAGCGATAGGTGATGAGCGTGGCCGCGAGCGCGGCGCGCCGCGTGCCGTACTTGCCATAGATGTACTGAATGACTTCTTCGCGGCGCTGATGTTCGAAATCGACGTCGATATCGGGCGGCTCGTTGCGCGCGCGGGACAGAAAACGCGCGACCAGCATGTTCATGCGTACCGGGTCGATTTCGGTGATTTTCAGACAGAAACACACGACCGAATTGGCCGCCGATCCACGGCCCTGACACAGGATTTTCTGCTCGCGCGCGAAGCGCACGATGTCGTGCACGGTGAGGAAATATTTCTCGTACTGCAGTTCGGTGATCAGCGAGAGTTCCTGCTCGATCTGGCTGACGCGTTTCTCGTTCATGCCGTCGGGCCAGCGCTCGGCGGCGCCCTGCATGACGAGCTTGCGCAGCCAGGTCGTGGGCGTCTCGCCTGCGGGCACCAGTTCCTCGGGATATTCGTAGGCCAGTTCGCCCAGCGAAAACGTGCAGCGCCGCGCGACATCCAGCGTCGCCGCCAGCGCCTCGTGCGGATACAGCGCGCTCAGGCGCACGCGCGAGCGCAGATGGCGCTCCGCGTTCGGCTCCAGCGCGCGCCCGCACGATGCCAGCGGCTTGCCGATGCGCACGGCGCTCAGCGTGTCCTGCAAGGGCTTGCGCGAGCGCGCATGCATCAGCACGCCGCCCGCCGCCACGAGCGGCAAACCGCTTTCCTGAGAGACATGGCGCAACACTTCGATCTGCGTATCGTCGCCGCCGGTCTGCCAGAGTTCGAGCGCAAGCCACGCGCGCCCGCTCGCGAAACCCGCCAGCCAGTGCGCGGCGCGCAGCGTTTGCGCAAGCGTCGCCGTGCGCTGCGGCACCAGCAGCAGCACGCAGTCGCGCAGATGGCGCAGATGCGTGAAATCCGGCTCGGGATCGGTGAAATCGGCCGGGTTCACGCGGTACTCGCCTTTGTTCGCGCGCGAACGCGCAAGCGTGATCAGCTCGCAGAGATTGCCGTAACCCTCGCGGTTCATCGCCAATGCGACGAGCGTGCAGAACGGCGCGCCGTCTTCATCGACGAGATTCGTTCGCTGCCGATCAGCAGTTGCAGCGCAGGCACGAAGGGCGTGGCGCGCGTGGCGGCTTCGTGGGCCTTGCGGCGCGCTTCGTCGAAATCGTTGAGCGCGCTCCAGGCGCGCACGACGCCCGCGAGCGAGCATTCGTCGGTGATGGCGAGCGCGCTGTAGCCGTGGCGGATCGCCTGCTCGACCAGCTCGTTCGGGCGCGACGCGCCGCGCAGGAACGTGAAGTTGGTCAGGCAGTGCAGTTCCGCGTACTCGGGCAACCGCGCCGGCGGTGAAGGTTGTGCGGGCAACGATGCGCCCGCTCCGTGGATCGACATGATGCGTTAAAAAATGCGGCGGCCAATATGAGCCAAACCATCGGCCACGTGGTCAGCCGACGTGGTCAGCCAAACAGCCCTTGCAGATACCACTGGCCGCCGATGCGTTCGCGGTAAAGCCAGAACATGCGCCCCTGATCGTCGGCGGCCACGTAGTAGTCGCGCCCGACGCCCTCGCCGTCCCACCAGACCGCTTCGATGCGCTCGGTGCGCGTGAGCGTCTTGAGCGGCCGCCGATACACCGGCCGGTCGTCGCGCGTGGCCAGCTTGAGCGGCTTTTCGAGCAGCCATGCCGGGCGCGGCTGGGCAGGCAGCGGCACCTCGGGCAGATCGAAGGCGCTCTGCACCGGCGCGCTTTCTTCCAGCGCTTCCTGCGCCGCAGCGCGCCCATTCGGCTTATGCGACTTGCCCGGCTTGCGCGACGCCTGGCGACGCGTAGGCGCGCGATACGTGCGCGCCGACATCGCGTGCTCGGGCCGATGATCGTCCTCGACGAACAGCTGCAACACGTTCTGCTCGCCGATGCGCGCGCCGATGCGCTCGAACAGCTGCGCGAGCGACGCATCCGATGCCTCGGGCGACGGGAACAGCGTGTCGGTAGGCGGCGCGTACTCGCTCACCTGATCGGCGACCAGCGCAAGGCCGATCACCGGCGCGATCAGCTCGGTCTGGTTGAGCTTTTCGCGCAGCAGCCACAGCAGATGCGCGGCGTCGCGCGAAGGCGCCGCCCACGTGAGCCGCAGACTCGAGGTGCGCGACGCGTGACGCGACGCCAGTTCGTGCTCCAGACGCAGCTCGAAACCGGACAGCGCGCCATGCTGCGCGGCGAGCCAGCCCGCCAGCTGCATCACGAGGCGGCGTGCGGCGAACAGGAGCGCTTCGGCGCTTTCCACGCGCGCCTGCAATTCGAGCGCGGCCAGAAACGACGGCGGCGCGACGAACCACGCACGCGGATCGGGCGCCTCGCCGCGCGCCTGCGCCAGCCAGGCGAGCACGCCATCGCCGAAACGCCGCACGATGCCGTCGCGCGGCAAACGCCGCAGATCGCCGAGCGTGGCGCAGCCGATCTGCGTGAGCGCGTGTTCGTGCTGCGCGGCGAACGGCGCGAGCGTGACCGGCAGCGCGTCGAGCGCGTGGGCGAGCGTGCTGTCCTTGAGCACGTGGAAGCGTCGCGCGGCGTGCGCACCGGCACACGCATGCGCCTGCGCGAGCGTCCAGGCGCCCCACGCGGTGGGCGCGCAGGCCATGCGCGCGGCGTGACCGCAATCGGCCACGGTGGCCGCGACTCTCGCCAGCAGCGCGCGCACGCCGCCGAACAGCCGCAGCCCGGAGCCGACTTCGAGCAACACCGTATGCGGCTGCCCCGCCGCCTGCGCGAGCGACACCTTCGGCGTATAGGCGAGCAACGCGAGCGCCAGCGCCTCGAACGTGCGCGTCTCGCGCGCCGCATCGGGTTCCAGCAGCACGAGGCCGGGCGCGAGCGCCAGCGCATGCGCGCGCGTGCTGCCGGGCTGCACGCCGAGGCGGAACGCATCGCGATCGGCGATCAGGATGCGCGCGTGATCGGCGAGCGCGTAGCAGCGTTCGGGCTGGGCTGCTTCGCTGCGCGCTGCGCTTTCAGACGACGCGATCGACGCGATCGCCCCGGTCGGCGGAAGCGGCGGCCGCACGGCCTCCAGCGGCAACAACGGCAAGGTGACGGCGATCCACAGCATGATTGACCCCGGGCCATGGCATGGCCGGCGCGGCGCCCGGTTGGGGCAGCACCGACTCCTGCAACGGCAAAGTGACGACGAGTGGCTGGGCGGGCGGCGGCCCGCGACGCTTGAAAATTTCGACGCTGACGCCGGTGAACTGCATCCACTCCCGGCGATTCAGGCGCGTGTCCGCTTCGGGCGGCGGCACCGGCGTGCAGACCATGCGCAGCGGCGCCGGCGACGACTGGTTGCGCGCCGCGGGCGGACGCATCAGAAAAGCCAGCGCCTGCGAATCCTGCGCGGCGACCTGCAGACGACGCAGGGCGTCGGCGCGCGCCTTGGGCTGCCACAGCAGCACCGCGCCGATGCCGTCCTGCTTGAGCGCCTGCTCGGCAGCCCACGGCGCTTCGTCCTCGCTCGCGCGAATCCAGACCAGACGTTCGAGCGCGATGCCCCACGCCTTGAGCGCGCACGCATAGGGCCGCCACGGCGGCGCGACCAGCAGCACGTGGCGCCCGGCCCGCGCCGTGAGCGCGCGCAGCGCGGGCGCCACCAGACGCATTTCGCCGATCCCGCCCTGCTCGACCAGCAACTCGGTCAGACTGCCTGCGGGCCAGCCCGCGCCGGGCAGCAGCGCATCGAGCGCGGCATGGCCGCTGGACACCGTGCGCCCGCTCGCGCAGGCGACCTGGTTGCCCTGCCAGATCCGGCTTTGCAGCCGGGGCGGCAGGTGTGTCGCCGCTAGCTGGAGTGCTGCTGCCATGATCGCGCTCTGGAAAAAGAAAATAGGACGCCCTGCCCGACGCTGGATGGGGCATGACGAGGACGTTTCCGGGACGCATGAGTGAGCGCCGTTATCCTGTATATTTATACAGTATTTGTGACGCTTCCTGGAAGGAGGTTTTTTAGGGACGGTGCAGAGGAAAATCCGCCTTGCCAGCGGTATGCACAGTGGCACATGCACGGCAAATACGCGGCATACGCACGCCACACCAACCCGGCCCGCACAAAAATATCGCCTTGCGATACAAACCCATTTGACGCCGCGGCAATAGTGACGCTACAATCCACGATTCGTCGGAGCGTAGCGCAGCCTGGTAGCGCATCTGATTTGGGATCAGAGGGTCGTAGGTTCGAATCCTATCGCTCCGACCAGCAATACCGAGGGGTTACACGCCATTGGCCTGTAGCCCCTTTCTTTTTCCTGCCCCCCAGGGAAAACAAACCCAACATCAACTGCGGTCGCTCGACCGGGTTCGCCAGCGCTCACCCCGCACGCCGGCTCCGTCAAACAAGCGCTCGCGTTTCGTCCTGCGGCTCCTTTGCATTGGCAAAGCCGCCGAACTTATAAAATACAGATCGGCCACGAATCCCGTGGCGACCGCACCCTGGCACTCATGTTACGTCTATCCGAAGTCAAACTCCCTCTCGACCACGCCGAAAGCGAACTTGAAGCCGCGATTCGGGAGCGCCTCGCGGATCTCGGCGTTCCGGCGGACGGCCTCGTCAGCTTCACCGTGTTCCGCCGCGCGCACGATGCGCGCAAGCGTTCGGACATCAAGCTGACCTACATCGTCGATATCGAGGTCAAGGACGAAGCGAAGGTGCTCAAGCGGGTCGCCGGCAAGCCGCATGTCGGCCCGACGCCGGACATGACCTACCGCTTCGTGGCGAAGGCGCCCGAGCATTCGACGCGTGAGCGTCCGGTGGTGATCGGCATGGGGCCGTGCGGTCTGTTCGCCGGGCTGATCCTCGCGCAGATGGGCTTTCGTCCGATCATCCTCGAACGCGGCAAGGCCGTGCGCGAGCGCACCAAGGACACCTTCGGCCTGTGGCGCAAGTCGGTGCTGAACCCGGAGTCGAACGTGCAGTTCGGCGAAGGCGGCGCCGGCACGTTCTCCGACGGCAAGCTGTACAGCCAGATCAAGGACCCGCACCACTACGGCCGCAAGGTGCTGGAGGAGTTCGTCAAGGCGGGCGCGCCGGAAGACATCCTGTACCTGAGCCGTCCGCACATCGGCACGTTCCGCCTCGTCAGCATGGTGGAAAAGATGCGCGCGACCATCCACGAACTGGGCGGCGAAGTGCGTTTCGAAACCCGTGTCGAAGACATCGATATCGAAAACGGCAAGGTGCGCGCGCTCAAGCTCTCGAATGGCGAGACGCTGCCGTGCGACCACGTCGTACTGGCCGTCGGCCACAGCGCGCGCGACACCTTCCAGATGCTGCACGATCGCGGCGTCTTCATGGAAGCCAAGCCGTTCTCGCTGGGTTTCCGTATCGAGCATCCGCAGGGCGTGATCGATCGCAGCCGCTTCGGCAAGTTTGCGGGCCACAAGGAACTGGGCGCGGCCGACTACAAGGTCGTCCACCACGCCAATAACGGCCGCGCGGTCTACAGCTTCTGCATGTGCCCGGGCGGCACGGTGGTGGCGGCGACGTCCGAACCGGGCCGCGTGGTCACCAACGGCATGAGCCAGTATTCGCGCGCCGAGCGTAACGCCAACGCGGGCATCGTCGTCGGCATCACGCCGGAGGATTATCCGGGCGGTCCGCTCGCGGGCATCGCGTTCCAGCGCAAGTGGGAAGAGCGCGCGTTCGAGCTCGGCGGCAGCAATTACCAGGCGCCGGGCCAGCTGGTGGGCGACTTCATCGCCGGGCGGCCGTCGACGTCGCTGGGTTCGGTGGTGCCGTCGTACAAGCCGGGCGTGACGCCGACCGATCTGAGCACGGCGCTGCCCGACTACGTGATCGAAGCGATCCGCGAAGCGCTGCCGCAGCTCGATCGCAAGATCGCCGGCTTCGCGATGCACGATGCGGTGCTCACGGGCGTGGAAACGCGTACTTCGTCGCCGCTGCGCATTCGCCGCAAGGACGACTATCAGAGCATGAACGTCGAAGGTCTGTATCCGGCCGGCGAAGGCGCGGGCTACGCGGGCGGCATCTATTCGGCGGCCATCGACGGCATCGAAGTGGCGCAGGCCGTCGCGCTCAGCATGACGGCGGGCAACGCGTCCTGATCCGGGTCGTGCGCTCAGGCGCGAGCGCGGCCAGACCGTGCGCGCCTGACGTCATCCTGCCCTGGCCTCGCCACTACAATGGCGGCATTCCGCCATCCCCCCAGGAGAGCCGCCCATGAACCTCATCCTCTGGCGCCACGCCGAAGCCGAAGAAATCGCCGCCAGCGACCTCGCCCGCCCGCTCACCACGCATGGGCGCAAGCAGGCGCAGAGCGTCGCGCGCTGGCTGCGCACGCGCCTGCCCGAGGACGCTTTGATCCTCGCGAGTCCGGCCGCGCGCACGATGCAGACCGCCGAGGCGCTCACCGACCAGTACCGCGTAGTGCGCGAACTTGCCCCCAATGCCAGCGTGGAAGCCGTGCTGGAGGCCGCTGGCTGGCCTGAGGGCCTCGCCTCGACCGTCGTGGTGGTCGGCCATCAGCCGACGCTTGGCGAGGTGCTGGCGCGCCTGCTCGGCAACGAAGTCAGCGAAAGCGGCGCCATCCGCCGCAGTTGGGCCGTGAAGAAGTCCGGCGTCTACTGGGTCAAGAGCCGCGAGCGCAACGGCGATGGCGAAGCGGTCCTGCTCGCCGCCATCACGCCCGATCTGGTCTGAAGCGCATCTGCCGCGCTCAGGCGCCTTGCAACCCCCGGCGTCGCGCCGATCCAACAACCTACCCATCCCGCATCCTGCGCGCCGTCTTACTGCGGCGCCCTGACCTTTCCCCTCAAAGCCGTGTGCGGCCCCGCACAGACGGCTCCGCGCGGGCTTGCGCCACCGCTGCATTGCCTTCGGCTTACAGCCCGTCATCGAATCGTCATTGCGTTTTCATGGAACCGTAACCGCGTCTTACTACATTGCCGGGAAAGTTCTCTTACTTCTCGAACAGGACGCCCCATGCGAGATCTGCCGACGCCCTCCCTGCCGTTTGCCTCGAGCCTCTTCGAGTCGAATCGGAGCCTGCCGCGTGCCGAAGAGACGGTCACCGCGCAGCACCGCTTGCAGGTAGCCTGGGCGCGCACGGACGAAGAACTGCGCGAGGCCCAGCGCCTGCGCTACCGCGTGTTCGCCGAAGAAATGGGCGCACGTCTGTCCGGCCCGGCTGGCCTTGACGTCGATACCTTCGACAATTACTGCGATCACCTGCTCGTCCGCGACCTCGACACGCTCAAGGTCGTCGGCACCTATCGCGTGCTGCCGCCGCACCAGGCCACGCGCATCGGCCGCCTGTACGCCGAAAGCGAATTCGACGTCTCGCGTCTCGCGCACCTGCGCCCGAAGATGGTCGAAGTGGGCCGCTCGTGCGTGCACCCCGACTACCGCAGCGGCTCCGTCATCATGTCGCTGTGGGGCGGTCTGGGCTCGTACATGAAGCACAACGGCTACGAGACGATGCTCGGCTGCGCGAGCGTCGCGATGGTCGACGGCGGTCACTATGCGGCGAATCTGTACGTCTCGATGGGCGCGGACGCGCTGACGGACCCGGAATACCGCGCCTTCCCGCACACGCCGCTGCCGGTCGAAGAACTGCGCACCGGCGCGTCGGCCGTGCCGCCGCCGCTGATCAAGGGTTATCTGCGCCTGGGCGCGAAGATCTGCGGCGCACCGGCCTGGGACCCCGACTTCAATACCGCCGACTTCCTCACGCTGTTCCGCCTGTCGGACATCAACGAGCGTTACGCGCGCCACTTCCTCGGTTAAGCGCGGCGCGCCGAAACCGCGCCTAGAAACACAAAGCCCGGCTTGAAGCCGGGCTTTGTCGTTTTCAGCGATCCGCGGGAGAAACCCGGCGCGCGGCCGGGCTCGTCGATTCGAACACGATCACTCGTCCGTATACACCACACGATACGGAATGCCGATCTTGCCCCACTCCGCCGCTTCCTGAACGAGGTTGTAATCGGTGAGCGGATTGTTCTGCACCCACGCGTTTGGCAACATCACTTCGTAGCCGTTGTGCTCCTGCACCACGGTGATCTTCGGCAAACCGACATCGGCGCGACGGCGGCTCAGCAGCGCCGCCAGACGCAGACAGAACAGCAGCGGCCATTCGACGTCGCGCGTCTGCGAGAGCTTGCCGAGCTTGCCCACGTGGCCGAGCACCAGCGCCGCCAGACGCGCCTGATCGGTGCGCGAGAAGCCCGGCATATCGGCGTTGCTGGCGATATAGGCCGAATGCTTGTGATACGCGCTATGCGAAATCGACAAACCGATCTCGTGCAGCGACGCCGCCCAGTTCAGGAACATGCGGTTTTCTTCGCGGCGCTCTTCGTCGGCTTCCTCGAACTGGTCGTAGAAACTCGTCGCCAGTTCGCCGATACGGCTCGCCTGCGCGCGATCCACGCCGTAGCGGCGCATGAAGCCCTCCACCGTGACCGTGCGCATGTCTTCGTGCTGCGAGCGGCCCAGCAGGTCGTACAGCACGCCCAGACGCAGCGCGCCGTCGGTGGTATCGACGTAGTCGATGCCCAGTTCCTCGAACACCGCGATCATGATCGACAGCCCGCCCGCCAGCACCGGAATGCGGTCCGGCTTGAGCGCGACGAGCTTCAGGCGGTTGACGTTCTCGGCCTTGATGAGCGCGCGCTTGAGGCGCTCGAGGCCGCCGCGCGAAATACCGTGCGTAATGCCCGGATCGTTGAAACCGTTCGCTTCGACCAGTTCGGCCAGCGCCCGCGCCGTACCCGACGAGCCGATCGCCTGATCCCAGCCGGTCTTGCGGTAATCGGCCGAGATGATCTGGATTTCGCGCGACGCGGCCAGTTCGGCCTGGCGCATGGTGTATTCGTCGACGTTGCCGGCCGGGAAGAACTGCCGGCTATGGCTCACGCAGCCGATATACAGGCTTTCCATGCGGATCGGCGTGTAGTGCGAACCGATGATGAATTCCGTCGAGCCGCCGCCGATGTCCACCACGAAGCGCTTGCCCGCGCTCGCCGGGACCGAGTGCGCGGCGCCCGCGTAGATCAGGCGCGCTTCTTCGCGCCCGGCGATCACTTCGATCGGGAAGCCGAGCGCCTTTTCGGCTTCGACAAGGAATTCGCGCGCGTTCTTGGCGACGCGCAGCGTGTTGGTGGCGACGGCGCGCACGTGATCCGGGTGGAAGTCGCGCAGGCGTTCGCCAAAGCGTTTGAGCGCGTCCCAGCCGCGCACCTGCGAGGCGCGGTCGAGCATCTTGTCCTTCGACAGACCCGCGGCAAGCCGCACGGGTTCGCGCAAGGCATCGACGGGATAGATCTGGCTGCCGGCGTCGGTTTCCTCGACCCGGCCGACGATCAGACGAAAGCTGTTCGAACCGAGATCGACGGCGGCAAGCAGTTGCGGATTGGTGACCATCGAGGGGGCGGGCTCCATGCGTGCGAACGCAGCCATTCTCGCTCGCTGAGCGGCGGCCGCATTGTCCAAATATGCCATTTTAAGCGTACCCGACTTCCCCATGGCGCTCCTCGCTCAGGTAATCGTCAGCAGACGGCAAGGAACGCCCTTTTTGGACGCCTTGACCCACTGTGCATCATTACTTTCCAGAGTGTCGGGAGCGTGAATTTGCAGCGTAAAATTTATGACACACCCAATGTCACAATAAAGTCACATTACTGTGAGAATTTCCGAGCGTCCGTTCGAATCATCCCCTGAAATTCCGCTTTCAATACCAATGTCCATCCGCTATCCACTCCTTAACCGCGAACTGGGCATTCTGGGATTCAACGAGCGTGTGCTCGCACAGGCCGCCGACCCATCCGTTCCCTTGCTGGAGCGCTTGCGCTTCATCTGTATCACCAGCAGCAACCTCGACGAATTCTTCGAAGTCCGCATGGCCGGGCTTCAGGAACAGATGCGCGACAACCCCGGCGCGCTCTCGCCCGACGGCATGTCGCTGCAACACGTGTACGACCTCGTGGTCGAGCGCGCGCAGCGTCTCGTGCATCGCCAGTACCGCATGCTGCACGACACCGTGCTGCCGGCGCTCGAACTCGAAGGCATCTACTTTCACGGCACCGACGCCTGGAACGAAGCGCAGACCGCCTGGGCGCGCAAGTACTTCCTCGACGAACTGCTGCCCGTGCTCACGCCGATCGGCCTCGATCCCGCCCACCCGTTCCCGCGCGTGCTCAACAAGAGCCTGAACTTCGTGGTCGAACTCGAAGGCAAGGATGCCTTCGGGCGTCAGGCCGTGATGGGTATCGTGCAGGCGCCGCGCGCGCTGCCGCGCCTCGTGCGCATGCCGCAGGAACTGTCGGGTTTCCAGCATGGCTTCGTGCTGCTCGGCTCGCTGCTGCAGCGCTTCGTGGGCGAACTGTTCCCGAGCCTCGTGGTGCGTAGCTGCAACCAGTTCCGCATCACGCGTAACAGCGAACTGTTCGTCGACGAAGACGAAATCACCAATCTGCGCGTGGCGCTGCAGGGCGAATTGCCCGCGCGCCATCTGGGCAATGCGGTGCGTCTGGAAGTGTCGGCGGAAACGCCGGTGCATCTGGTGCGCCGTCTGCTCGACGAAAGCGGACTCGACGAAAAGGACTGCTATTACGTCGATGGCCCCGTCAATCTCGTGCGCCTGATGCAGTTGCCCGAGATGGTCGATCGTCCCGACCTGAAGTTCGTGCCGCACGTGCCTGCGATTCCGCAGCGTATCGCCGCGAGCGGCAATATGTTCGACGTGATCGATCAGGGCGATGTGCTGCTCCATCATCCGTACGAGAGCTTCCAGCCGGTGCTGGAACTGCTGCTGCAGGCCGCCAACGATCCGAACGTGGTCGCCATCAAGCAGACCATCTACCGCACCGGCACCGACTCGCCGCTGATGGACGCGCTCATGCAGGCCGCGCGCAACGGTAAGGAAGTCACGGTGGTGGTCGAACTGCTCGCGCGCTTCGACGAAGAAACCAACATCAACTGGGCCTCGCAGCTCGAAGCCGTGGGCGCGCATGTGGTCTATGGCGTGGTCGGCCACAAGTGCCACGCCAAGATGATGCTGATCGTGCGCCGCACGCCCGTGAACGGCCGCATGCAGTTGCGCCGCTATGTTCACCTGGGCACCGGCAACTATCATCCGCGCACCGCACGTCTGTACACCGATTTCGGCCTGATGACGTCCGAACCCAAAACCTGCGAGGACGTGCATCACGTGTTCCAGCAGCTCACGGGTATCGGCGGCGAACTGCAGTTGCACGAACTGTGGCAGTCGCCGTTCACGCTGCATCCGAAGCTCGTCGAGGCGATTCGCGCCGAAGCTCAGGCCGCGCGCGAAGGCAAGAAAGCGCGCATCGTCGCGAAGATGAATGCGCTGCTCGAACCGACGGTGATTGACGAGTTGTACGAAGCATCGCAGGCCGGCGTGAAGATCGATCTGATCATCCGCGGCGTGTGCTCGCTGCAGCCGGGCGTGCCGGGGCTCTCGGAGAACATCACGGTGCGCTCGATCGTCGGGCGCTTCCTCGAGCACCATCGCATCTATTACTTCTATGCGGGCGGCGCGGAAAACGTCTATCTGTCGAGCGCCGACTGGATGGATCGCAATCTGTTCCGCCGCGTCGAAGTCGCGTTCCCGATTCACGATCGACGTCTGAAGCGCCGCGTGATCGCCGAAGGTCTGTCGTGTTTCCTCGGCGACAATCAATCGGCGTGGCTCATGCAAAGCGACGGCCACTACAAGCGCCGCCGCGCGGGCAAAGCCATCCGCAATGCGCAGATGAGCCTGCTGGCGAAGTTCTGTCCGTAACGCTGTCTTGCGCCGGTGTTTAAGGCGCAAGATGCAAAAAAGCCGCTTCGGTCTGGATGACGAAGCGGCTTTTTCTTCTTCTGCTATCCGGCGGAATTCAGCGATTCACCTCAAACCGGCGCAGGCTGACGCCGCGTCGTGCGCGCGGCCGGAAAGCGCACGGTGAAGGTACTACCCCGCCCTTCCTCGCTCTTCACTTCGAGCGCGGCATCGTGGCGTTGCAGCACGTGCTTGACGATCGCAAGCCCCAGCCCCGTGCCGCCGGTATCGCGCGAACGGCTGCGATCGACGCGATAAAAACGCTCGGTGAGACGCGGAATATCGCTCGCGGGAATGCCGTAGCCGCTATCCGTCACCGAGAACACCGCGTTGCCGCCTTCAAGACGCCACGACAGTTGCACGGTGCCGCCTTCCGGCGTGTAGCGCACCGCATTGGTGGCGAGATTGCCCAGCGCGCTGAGCACTTCGGTTTCCGAACCGGTCACGCTCAAGCCATCATCGAAATCGGCATTGATACGGTGATGGCCGCCCGAGAGACTTTCCGCGTCCTCGCGCACGTGGCCGAGCACCGCACGCATGTCGATGATCTGGTCGCCCGGCAGACGCGCTTCGCCTTCGAGTTTGGCGAGCACCAGCAGATCGGTCACGATATGGCGCATGCGCGACGCCTGCTGCTCCATCAGATCGAAGTAGCGCATGCGCTCTTCTTCGGATAGCGGCAACTCGCGCATCGTCTCCAGGAAGCCCGAGAGCACCGTGAGCGGCGTCTTCAGTTCGTGCGAGACATTGGCGACGAAGTCGCGCCGCATGGCGTCCGTGCGCTCGAGTTCGGTGATGTCCTGCGAGAGCACCAGCTTGCGGTTATCGCCGTACGGAAACACCTGCACCGACAGCACGTTCTGCCGCTTCGTCCCCATGCCACGCATGATCAGCATGTCCTTGTAGTCGTGCGAATTCAGATAGCGCACGAAGTCGGGCTGGCGAACGAGATGGGTGATGTGCTGGCGCAGATCGCGTTTGGCGTCGAGGCCGAAGTGGACTTCGGAGATGGCGTTGCACCACTCGATCTGATCGTGATCGTCGAGCATGGCCACGCCGTTGGGCGACGCCTGGATTGCCTGGATGAAACGCGAATGCTGCTGCTCGACCTGGCGGACCTGGGCGTGCCAGCGCTTCGCGAGCTTGTGCAGGCGGTAGTAGATTTCCCCCCACACGCCCGGCGCGCTCGGCACTTCGCCGTACACGGGAGCATCGAGCAGACGCCAGAGGCGCTGCTTGTGGAAGGTGCTGAAAACCATTTGGCCGACCAGCGCCACCACGGCGAGGGCCAGTCCGTACTTGACGCCGACAATCGCGCCAACGCCCGTGCAGACGAGCGCAAGCAGCACGATCGATACGAGGGCGCGCGCCCAGATGATGTTCATGTTCCTGCGATCGAAGAGAGTGACTGTCCGTACCGGGGCGCTGCGGATTCGGAGCACCGGCGCCGCACGCAATGCGACGCCGGTGTGTGACTGCGGCTGATCAGCCTGGCGCAGAAGCGCGTTATGCGCTCTTCGCGAGACGGTAGCCGCTGCCGCGCACCGTTTCGATCATAGCATCGCACCCTGCCGGCTTGAGCGCGGCGCGCAGGCGCTTGATATGCACGTCCACGGTGCGTTCTTCCACGAACACGTGATCGCCCCAGACCTGATCGAGCAGTTGCGTGCGGCTGTGCACGCGCTCCGGGTGCGTCATGAAGAAGTGCAGCAGGCGGAACTCGGTCGGGCCGAGATCGAGCTTGATCTCCGAGCCTTCCGCGTGAGCCGCCACGCGATGCGTCGCCGGATCGAGCTTCAGGCCGTTGATCGCCACCACGTCTTCCGTGAGCTGCGGTGCACGGCGGCGCAGGACCGCCTTGATGCGCGCCATCAGTTCCTTCGGCGAGAACGGCTTGGTGACATAGTCGTCGGCACCGATTTCGAGGCCGAGCACCTTGTCCTGTTCGTCGCCGCGCGCGGTCAACATGATGATCGGAATATGCTTCGTGCGCTCGTTGTTGCGCAGGTCGCGCGCGAAATTCACGCCCGACTTGCCCGGCAGCATCCAGTCGAGCAGGATGAGATCGGGCAGCACGTCGCTGATCAGATTCTGCGCCTGCTCCGCGTTGTAGGCGCGGATCGGGCAATGACCTGCGTGCTGCAGGTTCACCGAAATCAGCTCGGAAATAGCGGGCTCATCTTCGATGACGAGAATGCTGCTAGGCATCGGCACCTCTTGACCTTAAGACCAGTTGATACGAATAACGAAAGTGACATGGGCGGTATCGATTTCAGAACTCGACGTTTGAAATGCGCCCTCAAGGCGCATTCCGGACCGCCCGCTGGACAACTTAGCTCAGCGCTTCGCGTTCGAGCGCGTCGCGCGACTTGTGCCGCACGTCGGTGCCCTTGACGATGTAGATGATGAATTCGGCGATGTTCTTCGCGTGGTCGCCGATGCGCTCGATCGCCTTGGCGATGAACAGATAGTCGAGGCCCGCCGAAATCGTGCGCGGATCTTCCATCATGTAGCTCACCAGCTTGCGCACGAACGCGCGGAATTCCTCGTCGATGGCCTTGTCGTCGCGCACGATCTGCGCGGCGGCCACCGTGTCCAGACGCGCGAACGCATCCAGTGCACGGCGCAGGATCGACACGGCCATTTCGCCCGAGACCTTGATCTCGGCGATATTGACCGCGCGCGAGTTGCCGTCTTCCATCAGGCGTTTGGTGCGCTTGGCGATCTTTTCGGCTTCGTCGCCGGCGCGTTCCAGATTCGTGATGGTCTTCGAAATCGCGAGCACGAGGCGCAGGTCGCGTGCCGCCGGCTGGCGACGCGCGATGATGTTGCTGCACTCTTCGTCGATCTCGACTTCCATCGTGTTCAGACGCTCTTCGGCGGCGATCACGCGCTCGGCGGCTTCGCCGTCGAACTCGTTCAGGGCCTGCATCGCCGTGATGATCTGCGATTCCACGAGGCCGCCCATTTCCAGAACCTTCGACGAAACGAGGTTCAGGTCGGCGTCGAACTGGCTGGACAGATGCTTGTCGGACATGTGTTTTCTCCCTTCTTCCGCTTGATGTGCTACCAGACGGATCAGCCGAAGCGGCCCGTGATGTAGTCTTCCGTTTCCTTGCGGACCGGCTTGATGAAGATCTTCTCGGTATCGCCGAATTCAATCAGCTCGCCGAGATACATGTACGCAGTGTAGTCCGAGCAACGCGCGGCCTGTTGCATGTTGTGGGTGACGATCACCACCGTGTAATCGCTCTTGAGTTCGGCGATCAGCTCTTCGATACGGCCCGTCGAAATCGGGTCGAGCGCCGAGCACGGTTCGTCGAGCAGCAGCACTTCCGGACGGATCGCGATACCGCGTGCGATACACAGACGCTGTTGCTGACCGCCCGAGAGGCCGTAGCCGCTCTGGCCGAGCTTGTCCTTCACTTCGTTCCACAGCGCGGCCTTGGTGAGCGCCCATTCGACGCGGTCGTCCATTTCCGGGCGCGACAGCTTTTCGAACATCTTCACGCCGAACGCGATGTTGTCGTAGATCGACATCGGGAACGGGGTCGGCTTCTGGAACACCATGCCGATGCGCGCGCGCAAAAGCGAGATGTCACGCTTCGTCGTGAGCAGGTTCTCGCCTTCCATCAGGATCTCGCCTTCGGCGCGTTGTTCCGGATAGAGCGCGTACATCTTGTTGAACGTGCGCAGCAGCGTGGACTTGCCGCAGCCCGACGGGCCGATGAACGCCGTCACCTTGCCTTCGGGAATCTGCAGGTTGATGTTCTTGAGCGCGTGGTACTTGCCGTAGAAGAAGTTGAGATCCTTGACCTCGATCTTCGGACGCGACGACATCGCACCACGGTTGCCCTGGGCGGGGTCGAAGCCGGACGGCGCGGTAGTGTTGAGGTGACTCTCTGCCATATTCATCGGATGGACTCCGCCCTTACTTTTTCGAAAAGATGGTACGTGCAAGGATATTCAGACCCAGCACGCCCAACGTGATCAGGAAAACACCGGCCCACGCAAGCGATTGCCACTGCGAGAACGGGCTCATCGCAAACTTGTAGATCGTGACCGGAAGGTTCGCCATCGGCTGATTCATGTCGGCCGAGAAGAACTGGTTCGACAGCGCCGTGAACAGCAGCGGCGCGGTTTCGCCGGCGATACGGGCGATCGCGAGCAGCACGCCCGTCACGATGCCCGCGATCGACGCCTTCAGCGTGATCGACAGCACCATCTTCCACTTCGGCGTGCCCAGTGCGAAGGCCGCTTCGCGCAGCGCGTTCGGCACCAGCTTGAGCATGTTCTCGGTCGTGCGGATCACGATGGGAATCTGCAGCAGCGCCAGCGAAATCGCACCGGCCCAGCCGCTGAAGTGACCCATCTTGGCCACCACGAGCGCGTAGACGAACAGACCCACGACGATCGACGGCGCCGACAGCAGAATGTCGTTGATGAAGCGCGTCACGCTCGCGAGCCAGCCCTTCTGGCCGTACTCGGCGAGATACACGCCCGCCAGAATGCCGATCGGCGTGCCGACGGCCGTGGCGATACCGACCAGCAGCAGGCTGCCGACGATCGCGTTGGCCAGACCGCCGCCATCGGTGTTCGGCGGCGGCGTCGACTGCGTGAAGAGCTCGACCGACAGACCGCCAAGGCCCAGCGAGAGCGTCGTATAGAGAATCCACACGAGCCACAGCAGGCCGAAAGCCATCGCGGCGAGCGACATCGTCAGCGCAATCGCGTTGGTCACGCGGCGGCGGCTTTGCAGCTTGCCGCGCATCTTGTCCAGCTCGGAGCCGTAGATCGCTCCGGGAATTTTCAGCATCGGCTCGCTCATCGCGCACCCTCCGACTTTTCAAGGCGCAGCAGCATGATCTTGGAGATGGCCAGCACGATGAAGGTAATCACGAACAGGATCAGGCCGAGCTCCATGAGCGCCGACGTGTGCAGGCCCGGGCCCGCTTCGGCGAACTCGTTGGCGAGCGCCGACGTAATGCTGTTGCCCGGCGAGAACAGCGAGACGTTGTCCAGCAGGTTCGTATTGCCGATCACGAAAGTCACGGCCATCGTTTCGCCGAGCGCGCGGCCAAGGCCGAGCATCACGCCGCCGATCACACCGGTCTTGGTGAAAGGCAGCACGATCTTCCACATCACTTCCCAGGTCGTGCAGCCGATGCCATAAGCCGATTCCTTCAGCAGTACCGGCGTGACTTCGAACACGTCGCGCATGACCGAGGCGATGTACGGAATGATCATGATCGCGAGGATGACGCCCGCGCACAGGATGCCGATACCGATCGGCGGGCCCTGGAACAGCGGTCCGATCAGCCACACGTCGCCGAGCAGATGGCCAAGCGGGCGCTGGAAGTATTGCGCGAAGATCGGCGCGAACACGAGCAGGCCCCACATGCCGTAGACGATCGACGGGATCGCGGCCAGCAGTTCGATGGCGATACCCAGCGGGCGGCGCAGCCACGCGGGCGAGAGTTCAGTCAGGAACAGCGCGATGCCGAAGCTCACCGGCACAGCGATAACGAGCGCGATGATCGACGTGGCGATGGTGCCGTAGATGGGCACGAGCGCGCCGAACTGGTCGCTGGGAGGATCCCATTCGGCCGTCCACAGGAACGAGAGGCCGAACTTCTGGATCGTCGGCATCGAAGCGACGATCAGCGACACGATGATGCCGCCGAGCAGCAGCAACGTGACGATGGCGGCGCCGCGCGCGAGGCCGCCGAAAATGATGTCCCCTGCCGGGCTGGGCGCCTGTTGTTGCGCGTTGCCGCCGGGCGGGTTCGAGACGAGCGGGACGTCGGACATGATGACCTGTATCCAGTTGCCGCGAGCAAGGCTCACGACGTTGATGCGGTTCTGAAACCGCCTGCCGCCCCGGCGCGGTCATGCGACCGGCTGAAGGCCCGAGGGCGGTACATCGTAGCGGGTGATTTACGACTGTTTTGCAACCTGATTACGGATGCATAACGCATAAGCAGGAAGCAGTACGGGCCGCACGCGGATTTCGCGGCGGCCCGTTGCGCTACACGGTCAAACCGCCTTATTCGGCGATAGCCTTGCCGCTAGCGTCCTTGACCTTTTCCTTCCACTGCGTCTTGATTTCGCTCACAACCGATTGCGGCAGCGAGATGTAATCGAGGCTGTCAGCAGCCGGCGTGCCGTTCTTGAAGGCCCAGTCGAAGAACTTGAGCGTTTCCTTGCCTTGGTCCGGCTTGTCCTGTGCCGTGTGCAGCAGCACGAACGTGGCGCCAACGACCGGCCAT
>NZ_CAJMZG010000028.1:0-112490 GCF_905220255.1 Paraburkholderia sp. J69-1
GGAAAAAGCACGACGCACATCACGTCGAACGTGCGAGTTCTCCGCACGCCATTCCTCATCTCCCGCAAACCCTCACCTTTCCCACGCCGCCTGACACGCACGCCATATTGGCGTCAGGGGCACGCCACGATTGCGCCCTAAGATACGTGGCTCCGCGTCGGGGCTCGCGTTCGCTGCAAGCCCGCGCGAGCACTATCGAGGTGAACAATGAAGAAGTGGATTTACAGCCTGATCGCGGCCGGCGCGCTGAGCGCATGGGGCGCCGCCCCGGCGATGGCCGCCGACGAACCCGCATGGTTGCCTGCTGCCGCCGCTACGCGTTTGCAAAGTGCGAGTGCGATCGTCGAAGGCGCAAGTGGAGCGAACGTCAAGTCGACGCTTTACGTCTTCATGGACCCGAACTGCATCTTCTGTCATCTGGTCTGGAAGGCGCTGCAGCCATATGAAGCGGCAGGTCTGCAGGTTCACTGGATTCCACTCGGTTTTCTGAAGCCCGATTCGCCCGGCAAAGCGGCAGCGCTGCTGCAATCGAAGAATAGCGCAGCACTCCTGAACGAACTGGAAACGCACTACTCGGAGAAAGACGAATCGGGCGGGATCGCGCCGCTCGCGCACATTCCGGCAGCGGCACAGGCGCAGATCGACAGCAATACGCAGCTGTTTCAGGACCTGGGCTTCCAGGGCACGCCCACGATCATCTATCAAGGATCGGGTGGTCGTTGGGCCGATATCGACGGTGTGCCCAAGCTCAGCATGCTGCCAGGCATGTTGAATCTGCCGGCGCAGCCTGTGACGGACCCGGAACTGCAGAAGTACCGCTAAACCCGTGAGGTGAGTCATTCCAGGAGCAGCGCTCGATGGTGAGCGTATCGGCGTATGGTGAGGTCACCGCAACCCGGTGATGGTGAGGAATTCCAGGAGTCGGCGTGTCTGGAAATGCAAAGTGAGCGCGCGAGTCAACCACGCGCTCACCGTAGCGCCGATCACCGGGCAATTTGTGAAACTAACGATATGCGCCGACCACCATCCATGCGCATTTCGAAGCGGTGAAGACCCTGCGCACCGCTTCGATCACCGTCATCAAGCTCCCGAAAACACTCACCTCAAACGTGCCTTAGAACTTGTAGTCGGGGTTCTTCGGATCAAATGCCTCGGCGTCGAAACTCTTCGGCGTGATGTTGTCGATCACGATCTTCTCGAACATCTGCCCATCGTCGCCATACGCTTCGACCGTGCGGAAGTACGGATGACGCAGATCGAGCCCAAGCGTCTGCTTCTTCGCGTAGAACTGCGGCTTGCCGCTCGGCGACACGTAGGTCAGCGCCACCACGCGCACACCGTTGACCGTTTTCACCTTGACATCGGGCTTGTAGGGCGCGCCCACTTCCACATACTTCTTCGCGTCGGTCATGAACTGGCTCACGATAAATTCGGTGCCCAGATCCGTGATCTTGTGATTCGATTGCGCGCGCGCGAGCGTGCCGTCGAGCGCCGTCCACATCGGCATCACGCCGAGCAGGCCGCCCAGATGGCCATACATCTCATCGGTTTTCTTCGACGCGTCGTAGATCACTTCCTCGCCCGAATGCTCGCCGTCGGGCAGCCATTTCGCGTAGATCCGCAGCGGATCGTGCTCGAGCTTCACGAGCATATGCGCCGGTTTGCTCGGCCATTTGCCGTTCAAACGCTCCCAGCGCGACAGCGTGAATTCATACGACGGATAACCCGACGGCCCGAGCTTGATCACCGTGGGCACCACAAGCGGATCGAGCGTCTGGAACAGCGCCGTAAGTTGCGCATCGTCCATCTTCACGAGCGCGCCGCTTTTCTGCGCGCGCTGCAGCCATTTCACCTGCTGATCGACGGACAGTTTGCTCACCTCCGCCGCGGCGTTACCCGATGATGGAGCGGCCGCGCTGCCCTGCTGCGCGTTAGCCTCGGCGTTGGGGCTGGCGTCGTCCTGCGCGAACGCCGTGGCGCAAGCCAAAGCAAACGCCGCGCAGGCGATGGGGGCGGCCAGGCGCAGCGCCCGGGCAACCGGTTTCGATGCGATCGTGCTCATGATGTGTCTCCCTGTTTCGATGCTTGTCAGTGCTTGTGTGAGTCAAACGAAAGCGCAAAGCGAAAAAAGCAGAACGGCCAGGACGTCGTTCAATGCGCGCGTTGCTTCGCGATTTCCTCGTCGCGCAGCGCACGGCGCAGAATCTTGCCGACATTGGTTTGCGGCAGCGCCTCGCGAAACTCCACGGCGCGCGGCACCTTGTAACCGGTGAGCTGCTTGCGGCAGTGGGCGATCACCGCATCGGCCGTCAGTGACGGATCGCGCGCGACCACGAACACCTTCACGCGCTCGCCCTGCACGGGATCGGGCACGCCGATGGCCGCCACTTCGCGCACATCGGGATGCATCGCCACTACTTCCTCGATCTCGTTCGGATACACATTGAAGCCCGACACGATGATCATGTCCTTCTTGCGATCGATCAGGCGGATAAAGCCCTGCGCATCCATCACGCCGATATCGCCGGTCGCAAGCCAGCCATCGGCGTCGAGCACCTGAGCGGTGTCATCGGGACGATTCCAGTAGCCGAGCATCACCTGCGGCCCCTTCACGCACAATTCGCCCGCTTCACCCACATTCGCCCAGCTACCGTCTTCACGGCGGAAGCGCACCTGCGTGGACGGCACGGGCAGGCCGATCGAGCCCGCGAAATCGCGCATATTGCTGAGATCGACGGGATTGGTCGCCACGATAGGCGAGCATTCGGTGAGGCCATAACCCTCGACGATCGGCTGTCCCGTCACGGCCTTGAAGCGATCGGCGACGGCCTTCTGCGTGGCCATGCCGCCTGCCATCGCCAGTTTGAGCGCGGAAAAATCGCGTCTGCAGAACTCGGCGTCGTCGAGCAGTGCGTTGTAGAGCGTATTGATGGCCGTGATACCGGTGAACGTTTCGCGGCGCAGGATCATCATCATGCGCTTCGTGTCGCGCGGATTCGCAATCAGGATATTACGTCCGCCCAGGCCCAGAAAAATAAGCGCGTTTACCGTGAGCGAATAGATGTGATAAAGCGGCAGCGGCGTGAGTACGGTTTCGACTTCGCCCGTCAATTGCGACGCCGACCAAGCCTTCGCCTGTAAAACGTTAGCCATGATGTTGCGATGCGTGAGCATTGCGCCTTTGGCTACGCCGGTCGTTCCTCCGGTGTACTGAAGAAAGGCGAGATCGCCGTTCGTGCGCAAGGCGGGCGCAAGCGTGCGGCGCGCGCTGGTTTGCAGTGCATCGCGCAGACGCACGGCGTTCGGCAGCACGTACTTCGGCACCATCTTCTTCACGCGCTTCAGCACGAAATTAAGCAATCGACCCTTGAAATTAAGGCCATCCGCGAGAAGATCGCCCAAACCCGTCACGGCGATATGCTCGACGCGCGTGCCCGGCAGCGCTTCCTGCAGCGTCTTCGCGAAGTTCTCGAACACGACGATGGCGCGCGCGCCGCTGTCTTTGAGCTGATGCGCGAGTTCGCGCGGCGTATAGAGCGGATTGACATTGACGACCACGGCGCCCGCCTTGAGCGCGCCAAACAGCGCAACGGGATACTGAAACGTATTGGGCAGCATGATGGCCACGCGCTCGCCAGGTGCGATACCCACGCCTTGCAGCCACGCGGCGAACGCTTCGGCCTTGCGAGCCAGCGCGCCATAAGTCAGCGAGGATCCCACGCTCACGTACGCAACGCGATCGCGAAACTGCGCAACGCAATCGTCGAAGTAGTGCGTAATCGTTTCGTACTCTGAAACGTCGATTTCGGGCGCAACGCCTTTGGGATAGGACGCGTACCAGATGCCGTCGGTGTCGGGCGCGGCGTGGCGCGCAGTATCCACCGGCGCCGTCTGCGTTTGCAGTTGGGCTGCCATGGCTGTCTCCAATATGTTTTTTGTGGTGAATCGCGACGCCGCGCGTTGCTGGAAAGCCGTGCGCCGCCGCCACTCACGATAACAAGTTCACCTCCCGATCCGCACGCTTTACGACCGAGCAGTCGCTCTAGCCGCGCGCTTACAGTTATATTGCGGCACGACGTTGCAGCATCTCCGGCGCGAGCGCGGCGTTGGCGCTGTCGCTCTGGCCGACTGCAATGGCGCGCTCGCCGTGCGCCTGCGTCGTACCGGCGATGGCCGTGCGCAGCCATTCGTAGGTGGTCGAAGGCGCGGTGACCGGCAGCATGTGCCCGCCCTCCACGACCTTGAGCGTCACGCGCGTCGATCGACGGCGCAGCGCATCGCCGTGGCGCGCCCAGTTCAACACGATATCGCCGCGCCCGAACAGCACATCCACAGGAACGCTCAGTTGTGCATAGCGTTGTTCCATCTGCGCGAGATCGTCGGAGTCTTCGATCGCAACAAGATCGCGCGAGCCATTGATAAAGCCGCCAGGGCGCAAGCTCAACAGCGCGCCGCCACGCGTGCGGAAATCTTCGGGCACACGCTCGGGCGCGAACACCTGCCTGAGCGTCGGAGTGCTGGTGGCGAGACCGAACGGCGTCGCCAGCGTGCGGGCGATAAAGCGGCGCACTGCGTTCGAGCGCAACACCAGCGCACGAAACGCCTTGGGCACTTCCGTCTGCACATGCGTGAGCGGCGCGATCAGCGCAATGCGCGCGACGGTGTGTGCATGGTCGAGCGCCACCGCGAGCGCAATCGCCCCGCCAAGCGAATGCCCGACCAACACGGGCGCGTGCAGATCGAGCTTCTGCATGAAGCGCGCAATCAGCGCGGCTTGCGTGCGGATATTCGCGCTGGCCTGCGCACTGCGCGTGGAATAACCGGAGCCCGGCCGATCGACGAGAATCACGCGATGCTCGCGCGCCAGCGCTTCAAGCGGCAGATAAGCGAAGTTGCGCATCTGCCCGCACAGGCCGTGCACGAACACGACGGCCGGCTTGTCGCGGCTGCCGAATTCGACGTAATGCAGACGTTCGCCATCCACGTCGATCAGACGGCCGTCCATCGGCACGGCCTGTTCGATGCGGCGCGTGGCGCGTCGCGTGAAGAGCATGAGCAACACGAGCGTGACGCCGACAGCAGCGATCACGATGATTCCCGTCAACACGGGCAGAGCGATTGCGTTCACGCGATTCTCCACAGGCAGGATGGTTATTGGTCGTTCAGAGATCGAGCTGGGCCGCGTGCGTTTCCTCGCGCTTCGTCCACGCGATGAAACGCTGCACGCGCGCGGCGATCAGCGGCGCATCGCGCACCACGGTCCAATGCGGCGCGTCGATCCACTCACGACGATGCCGCCCGAGCCACTGGCCCACGCCCTCGGTCAAGGCGGGCGTGACGTAGCGATCGAAACGCGGCACGACGATCTGAACGGGCACGTCGGTGCGGCGTTCGCGCGGCATTCGCGCACGTTCGATGAAGTTCGCGCGATAGAGCTGGACGCCGTTGATGCAGTTGCGCAACTGGTCGGGATCGCGCTGGGCGCGCACGCCTTCGGTCTTGCGCAGCCACCACGGCCACAGCGCCGCGCCACCAAACCGCCACACCAGTTGCGGCACCAGCGGCAGATGAAAGAACGCGATGTACCACGAACGCAGCGATTGCTTGAGCCCGAACTTCGCACGAAATACGTGATCGAGACAGGGCCCGGAAATCGACGTATACGAGGCGATGAGCGCGGCGTTGGCCGGATCGGTCACGGCTTCCCAGCACTGGATCGAGCCCCAGTCGTGCGCGACCAGATGAAACGGCTGTGCGCCGCACGTGGCGTCGGCCACGGCGATCAGATCGCGCGCGAGTTGCGCGAGCTTGTAGCCGGCGCGAGCGCGCGGCGCTCCCGATGCGCCCATACCACGCACGTCGTAGGCAATCACCCGAAAGCGCGTTTCCAGTTCGCGACGCATGCCGTCCCAGACGCGCGCCGAATCCGGATAGCCATGCACGAGGATCAACGGCGGCGCATCGCGCGGCCCGCTCGCATACACGGCGAGCCGCACGCCATCCGAAGCGTCCACGTCGAGCCGTTCCAGCACGGCGGCGGGCGCTTCACGCTCGCGCCCGCCGCCACGCGGCCCATCGCTAAAGGTCCGCATGAGCGTTCAGGCTGCGCGCGGCGTGCTGGCCGGATGCAACGGCACGCGACGCGGTGCGGCTTGCGCAGCATATTGCGCGTTAGTCTCGTCGATCTGTGCGATGAGGCCGTTGATCCGTTCGAGGTGCTTACGATTGTTGTGGTCCCACGGATGGAAGCCCGGCTTGAAAAAGCGCAGCCATTCCATCGCAATGCCGGGGAACACACCATGGCGCGGACCATAGAGGAACTTGAACAGCTTCCAGTAACCGCTGAACTTGCCGATACGGCGCTTGTGCCGGCGCATCAGCGCGAGGTGATAGTCGAACACGATCACCCAGAACAGCACCGTGGTCGCCAGCATCGTGCCGGTGCGCATCAGATAGCGCTTCGGCCCCGGCTTGATGACGAGATTCCAGACATCGTAGGACACCGATTTGTGCTCGGTTTCTTCGAGCGCGTGCCAGAGCCACATCTGCTTGTAGCCTTCCACCGATCCTTCGATACGCGTGCCGGTATCGGCCAGCAGCAGATCGGCGAGCATCGCGGTGTAGTGCTCGAGCGCGACGGTCTGCGCGAGTTGCAGCGAAGGCGGCAACACCTTGCGCGCGAAGTTGAGGATCGCCCACAGACGCTTGTCGAGCTTGTGCGCGGGCAGCCCGGCGGACTGCAGCAGATCGTTGTATTCTACGTGCTCGCGCGTATGCATCGCTTCCTGACCGATGAAACCCATCACCTGCTTCTTGAGTTCCGGGTCTTCGATACGGTCGCGATAGTGGCGCACCGAATCCATAAAGAAGCGCTCACCTGCCGGAAAGAGCAGCGAAAGCGCGTTGAAGAAGTGCGTCACGGGCACGCCTTCGACGTGCCAGTCGCATGCCCGTTCGGGCGGTAACGCGAAACGGACGTCGCGTCGTACTGGCATGATCATGCTGTTTCTCCCTGATTTTTGCCTGCGTTGTTATTCATGGTGCGGCCGTTGAGCATGGCCTCGCGTTCGGCGCGGCGTGCGCGCTTGCGCGCCTTGGCGGCTTCGCGCCGCGCGCTCATCACGACGAGCGCCTGGTAAGCGGCGGGCAGCGAGCGCGCGAGCCAGTCGGCGGCGCGTGCGTCGCGGCCGATCAGCACGCGGCGCGCATTGCGGCGCACGCCGTTGAGAATGGTGCGGGCGGCGTCGTCGGCGGTGGTGATGAAGAACTTCTCGAATTCGTCCTTGCCCTGCTGCTCGCTCGCCACCATGAAGCCGACCATATTCGACGCCACGCGGCTCGCCTGGGCGATGTTGGTGCGAATGCCGCCGGGGTGCACGCAGGTCGCGGAAACGCCGCAGCGCATCATGTCGAGTTCCTGGCGCAGCGATTCGGTAAAGCCGCGCACGGCGAACTTGGTGGCGTTGTAGCCGCTCATGCCAGGCTGCGCAAACAGCCCGAACACGCTCGACGTGTTGACGATATGACCTTCGCCCGAGGCCTTCAGGTGCGGCAGGAAGGCCTTGGTGCCATGCACGACGCCCCAGAAGTTGATGTTCACGATCCATTCGAGATCGCTGTACGACATACCGTCGATGGTGCTGGAAAGCGCCACGCCCGCGTTGTTGAAAACGAGGTTGATGCGACCGTGCGCGGCGGCGGTTTCATCGGCCCAGGCGAACATTGCGTCGCGATCGCCTACGTCGAGTTCGCGGGTCGTCACGCGCACGTTCGGCGCGAGTGCGCGCACGATGCGCTCGGTTTCGGCAAGGCCGACGGCGTTCTTGTCGGCCAGCGCGAGATGGCAGCCGGCGCCCGCAAGCTGCACGGCCAGCGAGCGGCCCATGCCCGAACCCGCACCCGTGATCGCGGCGACCTTGTTGTCGAAGTGCTTCATATCCGTTCTCTCCCTGAGTCGATCAGCGGGCCGCTTCAGGCGGCCTCGGTCGTTTGCGTGGCCACCGCGAGCGGCGCGGGCGCGGCTTCATGCTGCGGCGCGCGGAACACCTGATACTCGGCGATGGAAAAATGCGCGGTCGCGCGACGGAAGCGCCACGTAAAGCCCGGCCAGAGCGTGGTGTTCTTGCCGTTGCGCGGATCGAGATACCAGCTCTTGCAGCCGCCCACCGACCAGATCGCGCGATCGAGCTTCTGCTGGATGCGCTCGTTGTAGCGCGCTTCCACCTGCGGGCGCACTTCGATGGAATCGGCGCGATCTTTCTTCATCGCATCGAGCGCGCCGAGGATGTATTCGATCTGCGACTCGATCATGAACACCATCGAGTTGTGGCCAAGCCCCGTATTCGGGCCGACGACCATAAAAAAGTTCGGATAACCAGGCAAACTCGTACCCAGATACGCATGCGCACCGTTGCGCCATGTATCGACGATATCCACGCCGCCGCGCCCGAGAATCGTGCCCGGCGCGAACGGATCGGCCACCTGAAAACCGGTGCCGTAGATCAGGCAATCGACTTCGTGATGCTGGCCGTCGGCGGTGATCACGCCGGTGGCGTCGATGCGCTCGATCGCATCGGTCACCACCTCCACGTTGGTGCGCGTGA
Organism: Paraburkholderia sp. J69-1; assembly: GCF_905220255.1. NCBI lineage: Bacteria > Pseudomonadati > Pseudomonadota > Betaproteobacteria > Burkholderiales > Burkholderiaceae > Paraburkholderia > Paraburkholderia sp. J69-1. The sequence goes on from NZ_CAJMZG010000028.1 coordinate 8,604, forward strand.
GCGCGGGGTAATAGTCGTTCGAGATCAGCACGCGCTTGCAGCCGATCGTGTAATCGGGCGTGACGGCCGCGCGCAGCGCCGGGTCTTTCACGTGATGCTTGATGTGGCGCACCGCGATCTTCTGCACGTTCTTCATCAGCGAGGGATGGATCGCGAAACCCAGCACGCGCGACTCCAGCATCCAGTACAGGCCGGTGCGGGCGATCTTCTGCGTGAACGGCAGCGAGCGGAACATCCATTGTTCGAACTTCGAGAGCGCGCGGTCGGGCTTGGGCATGATCCACGGCGGCGTGCGCTGGAACAGCGCGAGCTTGTCGACTTTCGGCGCGATCTGCGGCACGAACTGGATCGCGCTCGCACCCGTGCCGATCACCGCCACGCGCTTGCCTTCGAGCGCATAACCGTGATCCCAGTGCTGCGAATGGAACGCCTTGCCCTGAAACGTTTCCACGCCGGGAATCGCGGGCAGCGCGGCGCGTGAGAGGCCGCCCATCGCCGAAATCAGCACGCGTGCCGCAACGCGCCGTCCGTTGGCGAAGGCAAGGCGCCAGCAGTGCGCGGCTTCGTCCCAGCGGGCGCTCGACAGTTCGTGGTCGAAGTTCAGCCACGGCGAGAGACGGAACTTGTCGACGCAACGGTTCAGATAGGCGCGGATTTCCGGCTGGGGCGCGAACATGCGCGTCCAGCGCGGGTTGGGCGCGAACGAAAACGAATACACATGCGATTGCACGTCGCAGGCGCAACCGGGGTAATGGTTGTCGCGCCAGGTGCCGCCCACCGAGCCGGCTTTCTCGAATACGGCGAAGTCGGTTTCGCCGCGCTGGAGCAGGCGGATCGCCATGCCAAGGCCGGCAAAGCCGGTACCGATGATGGCAACGCCGATCGGCTCGCCAGAATCGGCAAAACGGCCGTCGCCGGCCCCATCGAAAAACCGGGTGGGTGCGTTCATCCGGAGCGTCTCCCTATGGTTCATTCTTAACTGTTACATTGAATGATGTAAACATAGTGCGCGAGACGCCCGCGCGCAAGAGGCTAGAGGGAGCATTCCAAGAATTTCGCGCGGACTTTAAGACACGCGAAAACGCCCGACTGTATTGGGTTTCAGGGTTTTGAAGGGCGTTCTGAAGGGAGAAAGAAAGCGTAGAAAAAACGGGGGCATAAGAAAAAAGCGCGGTGTTGAGCCGCGCTATTCAGATCCCGCAGCGCAATATCAGCGCTTCTTGCTGGCGGCCTTTTTGGGCGCGCGCGGCGCTTTTTCGGCGGCGGCTGGCGCGGTTTCCGCGGTTTGCGCTTCCAACTCCGGCGTGCCGCGCCGGCCGAGCTTCTGGTCGAGGATGGTGGCCACGCGCCCGCCCAGATAGTCGCTCGACTGTTCCTCCAGCGCGCGCAGGATCTCGTTCTCCACGAACACCGTGGAAAGCGGGCGCAGCCGCCAGATGGCGTCGACGAGCGCAGGCATGTCGGTGGCGGGCGGCAGCGCGCCGGCGTCGTAACGATCGAGATGGCGTACCACCATCTCCACTAGCACGCGCGCGATGGCGTCGAAATGCGGCCGTGCTTCTTCGAGCACGTCCAGCAGCTCGCGCGCCGGAATGCCTTCGCGCACGGTCGCTGCGGCCGCATCGAGCATGGCCGGATTGCGCGCGACGAAAGACAGCCCTTTGCGTTCGAGCAGACCGAGTTCGGCGAGGCGCGTGAGGCTGCTGGGCGCCTGCGGGCCGAACAGCTTGATCAGTTCGGGCAGCGAATAAGTCTTGGGACGCGCATGCGACCACGGCCCGCCGATAGCGTTCTCCAGCCCGAGGATCGAGCGCAGATCGCCGCCATCGTCGATGGCCTTGATGAGATCCTGGATGTTCGAGAGCGTATAGCCGCGCGCGAGCAGGTGATTGATGAGCTTGAGGCGCGCGACGTGCGAATCGTTATAAATGCCCACGCGGCCGCGCTTGTCGGGCGGCATGAGCAGGTCGCGGTCCTGATACGCGCGCACGTTGCGCACGGTCGTATTCGCCACGCGCGCGAGTTCATCGACGGTGTATTCGCTGTCGGTGGCGCGCTCGGGCGCGAGTTCGGTCTCGGGGGGCGTGGGCGATTTCGGCATGCGCCGATTTTAGCGCGAGCCGTCGCACGAGCGCGAGACGGCGCACCGCGCGAACGTGCGTTTGCCCACCCGGCGTTGCTTTACGCGTCTTACCGTGCGCACGCTGCGTTGCCCCGGCGTTGTGCCGCACGCGGACTCAGAACCGGTACGACACGCCCAGATAGGAAATGAGCGGATCGGCCTTCAGTTCGGCGCGGCTCACGGCGAGTTCGGTGCCGTCGGCGGCCTTCACGATCACGGACGACGTGGTCTTCAGCGGAATATAGGTGAGCGAGGCCACGATGCCGAAATGCGCGGTGACGTTGTAGGTCGCACCCAGATTGAACACCGGCTGCCACGACGACGACGCCTTCGCGCTCACCTGCGTCTGCCCGGGCTTGCCCGCGCCCGCGGCGAGCACGGCGCCCAGATCGTCCTGGGTGGCTTTCACGAAGTTCGGATTGAGCTGGATCGACGAGAACCAGTTATACGACACGCCGATGCCCACGAACGGGCGGAACTTCGCATCGCCATCCCGGAAGTAGTACTGAAAGATCAGCGCCGGGCTCCACTGGCGCACGCTCGTCACGATCGGATTGGTCGAGGCATCGCTCAGGTTCTGGCTGCCGAGCGCGCCCGCCGGTCCCGGCGGCTTGATGGTGCCGTGGCCATAGAGCTTGAAGGTGGGCGGCACGCCCGCCACCGAAGACACCGCGATGTGGTCGGTCAGAAAGTGCGTGAAGACCAGCCCGACCGTATCCGCCTTGCTGGTCGACAGACCGGTGCCCGGCGAGGTGAACGAATTCGGCAGCCGCAGCGGCGTGTTGATCGGCGTGGGCGCAACCGTCGTGGTGAGCGGTGTGCTCGATTGCTGCGGCATGACGTGAAACCAGCCGAGTACGGCCACGTTGTCGCCCGCATGCTGGGCATGAGCGGCCGTGGAAAGTCCGGCGGCGCACGTCGCCACAGCGGCCGCTGCTGCCGCCTTTGCAGTACGTCTCATTGTTCCTCCCTGTTCTACCTGTTGCTCTCAGGTTCGGGCGACCTGCCCGCGCGCGGCGACCGTCTCGTGAACGGCCGGTCCTGCGCGTGCCTTACGGCGCGCCGTCGTGGGCGATGCTGGCGGCAAGGCCGGGCATCGCCCGCACGCAGGCGCAGTGCGGTCACCTTATGGGCAGCGGCTCCCTCGTCGATCGCTGCGTCGTTGCGTCGCTGTGTCGCTGTGTTCAGGCGCGTGTGCGCTACTGGACGAAAGCGCCCGCCGTGAAGTACGGCGCGGAGGCGTTCGTCAGATCGAGGAAGCTGAACACGCCGCCCGTGAAGGTCATCTTTCCGGTCGGCGTCGTGCCCGTCGATGCATTCACATGCGTGGTCGTGACGATGCCCGGCGTGCTCTGCGTGAAGTTCAGATCGAGTGCCGTGGCGAGCGACGCCTGCGACGCGTTGAACGGATCGAGCAGCGTGCCCTCGGTGCCGCTGAGCGCGAGCGAGCGATAGTCGAATTCGCTATCGACGCTGATGTATTCGCCGTCCTGCGATCCTTGCGCGATGGCGGTTTGCGGCGCGAGCACCGAAATACCCGATTCGTCGTCGGCGACCGGGCCGGTCGCGCCGCTCTGCGGATCGGTGCCGATGGTCGGATACGCCACGCCCGTACGCACGAGTACCGGCACGAGCTGGTTACGCAGCTTGCCGACGATCATGAAGCCCTTCGCGGCGTTCTTGCCGGTCACGAGCGTGGGCTTGACCTGCCCCTGGAAGTTGTCGGTTTCGAACGCGCCGCTGCCGTCGCTCGACTGCACGAAGTTCGTGCCGGGCTGCTGGCATGTGCCGGCGTTCACGCCGCTGTTATCGCACTCCTGCCAGGTGCCATCGGCGTTGATGGTGATCTTTGCGTCCACGGCGGCGGGCAGGAAGTTCTGCGACGGGACCTGGTGATAACCGAGCTGGTTATAGGTGCCGGCCACGTTGGCGATATTCGTTTCGATCGACGAAAAAGCGATGAACGGGTAATACGGGAACTTGGTGTCCGGCACCACGCCGATGCCGCCCGAGCCCGCGAACTGGATTTCCGCGCCCGGAATCGTGCCGCCCGCCACGCCCATGCCGATGAACACGCGCGCCGGCCGGCTCGAATCGAGGCTCGCGCCGTTCAACTGGAACGCGCACTGGTTGAGTTTGGCGGTGGGCAAACCGGTTTCCTGCGTGATCGTGCCGGAAACCACCGTGCCCTTGCGCGTGGGCGTGACGGTGCCGGTGGTCGCGGGAATCGGCGATTCGACGTAGGTGATCTGCCAGGTTTTCTTCGTCGTGTCGATCTGCAGCTTGACGAGTTCGCCGTCGCCGCCGCCGCCGGTGTAGACCGTGTTGTAGTCGAGCGAGGTCGGGCAGAGGGCCGTTTCGACCAGCGGCGGGCTACTGCTTCCGCCGCCGCCGCACGCGCCGAGCGTGAGCATCAGCGGCGCCCCCGCGCCGAGCAGGGCGAGGCGCTTCACGAAGTGCTTGGATTGCATACCGCGTCTCCAGATTCATTCTTGTAGGCGGGGCGCCGGCTCCCTGTCGTGGCGCCCCGTTCTGGCTTGCTGCGTGCTGCCGATCTTGCGCGTCGATCGCATTTGATTTGGTATCCGAATCAATGATGAATCGATCGCCAATCGATGGTTATTGCGGCTGGATCAGCGCACCCACACCGAAGTACGGTGAGTTGGACGTTTCGCTGTTCGCCGAAGTGGACGTGACGCCGCCGTTTTCCTCGCCATTGAGGAAGATGCCGTAGAGGCCGCCTACTGCGATCACGTTGCCGGTCTTGGCGTTGTTGTCGGTGGCGACGAGCAGGCCCGGATGCGTCTGCGTGTAATCGAGCGTGAAGGTGCTTTGCGTCGTCATCGTCGAGGGCTTGAGGAAGCCGGCGCTCTGGCCGTTGATGAGCGTGGCCGTGTAGGCGAAGTTCGAATCGGCGCCGATATAGCTGCCGTCGAACGAACCCGACGTGAGATTGGTCGCGGGCGCCATCATTGCGATACCCGATTCGTCGTCGACGGCCAGCGAAAGCAGGTTCTCGTTCACGTAGCCGGTACGCACGACCACCGGCACGATCTTGCCGTTGAGCTTGCCGAGGATCAGGTGGCTCGATGCACCGTTGGCGACGGCCGAAACCGTCGGCGACTGGATCTTCGGCGCATTGGCGCTGGTGAAATAGCTGCCGGCGGAATCCGCGGCCCATTGCGACGATGCCGTATCGCATTGCGTATTCGTGCCGCCGCTCGTCACGCTGCAATTGCCGCTGGCGTCGTAGGTTTCCTGCGCCGTGGTGGCGGCCGCAGCGAAGTTCTGCGTCGGGACGATGTGATAGAGCAGCGCGTTCCAGTTGCCTTGAAGATCCGCGATGCTGGTGCTGACCGATGAGAAAGCCAGGAACGGATAGAAGTCGAAGGTGCGCGACTTCACGTTGCTGAAGAGCAGGGCGGCCGTGCTGTCGCCGGTGATGTTCACCGTCGCGCCCGGAATGCCGCCGCCCGCCACGCCGAAGCCTACATAAATGGTCGGCGGGTTATCGGCGTTGTACGCGGTGGTGTAGGTGCTGCCGTTGAGCGTGCCGGTGCCTTGCTGGAGCTGGAATGCGCAGGCGATCTGCGCGGCGGTGGGCAGTGCGCCGCTGGGCGGATGCTGGACCGCGCCCGTGATGGTGAGACCCGCACGCGTGTTTTGCACCGAGCTTTCCTGCGCCGGAATCGGCGAGGCGAGGAAGGTCAGCGAGTACGTCATCTTGGTGGGATCGATGCTCAGACTCACCACCTCGCCGCTGCCGGCGCCGCCCAGATACGTGTTCTTGGCGATATCGGCGTCGGCCGGGCAGAGCGCGGTCGCGGCGGTTGCGCTGCTGGGCGCGCCCTGGCCCGTGCAGCTCGATCCCGAGCATTGCGTCGGCGTAATGGCGCCCGGGTCGCTCGCCTTTCCTCCACCGCATGCGACTAGAAGCGGCGTTGCGGCTGCGGCCAGCGCGACGCAGCGGACAATGCTCTCCAACATATGTCTGCCCTCCCTGTCTCGTAATAATTTATGCGCTGAAGATTGGATCATTACATTGCACGCTGTCAATTGAACGAATCACTCTAAAACCGCAACAACCGGCCGTAGCGCTTGCGCCGTCGCGGTTCGGTGCGGTCGCAACAGGGGTTTGTCCCGATGTGTCCGTCTCGCACGCAGGCCGCGCAGCGGGGCCGCCGAGCAATCGACGTTCCCGCTGCATGGTCCCGCTAATTGGGAGGCGTGCTGAATGGAAATCGTTCGGATACCGGTGTAACGGCGTCATCTCCTTGCCGTTGGATCGAGGCAAACCCCAGGTGCGGGTCGGTAAGAAAGCTATGCGGAATGGGAGAAAAGAAGCGGTACTGATTTATCGATATTTATTTCGGTATCCGAATCAATGAGTGGGGGGCAATATCAATGTGTCGAACAGGCATTCTGGTGTGAAGGTGAGGGAATACGGGATTAGGTGTCGGCGCGACGTTTCGCGAAGGGTGAGGATTTTCGGGATGCTGATCGCCTTCGCGCCAGTCGTGCCGGAATTCGCGGCAGCAATACGCAATGCGTATATCGAAATGCAAAGGTGAGCCTTTGCGGGAGCAAAAATCGACCAGCCTGACGCTAAAAATCGTCTGTTTTCAAATGACTGCAAGTCGCTTCGCAGATTTTTTAAATAAAAGTGGCTGGCGGAAAATCAAACGGTGAGTATTTTCAGGAGCGTTCGAAAGCCCTTTTGTCATCGGCGCAATGTTGAGAGCCGGTATAGTGATTCGCGAATCGTGCCGGCCGATGCCGCTGGCGCCGCGCTACGGAGTCGCATGAAATGGGGTTATTCGACCGCTTATCCGACCGCTTTTTCGACCATTTATGGCCGCGCAATCGCGCCATATCAGGCCAGGACAATGCGCAGACGCGCGCGCTCGTCGAAAGGCTGACCGTGCTCAGCCCGTCGCTCAAGCTCGCGCGCGCCTATCGCGAACGACTCGTGCCTGCGCTCGCGAAATCGCAGGCGTATATCGGCGAACTGGTCGAGCGCCTGCCGCCCGCGCGCGAGGCCAGCGCCGCGAACTGGCTGGCCGATCCCTATATCCACGCTTTCTTTGCCGCACCCGACGAAATCTCCCACGTACTGAGCCGCTCCGTCGAACTGCACGCATGGTTCGACAGCCATCCGCTCGCGCGCGAAACCTGGGCGGTACTTGGTATGGCGATGAACGAGCGGCGCGGCTTCGGCGCCGCGCAGCACGGCGATCTGGTGCACACCGACGTCGCCCAGACCACGCTGAGTTTCGACGACCATCAGGTGCGCGTGTGCGGCGAATCCGAAGCCGATCTGCGCGCGCAGATCGTGCAGCGCGTGGTCGAGCAGATTGCGCTCGAAGGCCTCGCGCACATCGCCGCGGACGAATCGCGCCGTGGCGCGCTCGAAGAGGAACGGGCGCTGCTGCGCACGCGCCGCCAGTTGCTCACGCGTCAGGGCGCCGGCACGCAGCGGATGGTGGGCGAACGTGCGCTCGCCGGCGGTGTGGGACTTGCCGGGGAACTCGCGCAACTCGAAGCGGAAATCGCGGCGAACGAACGCGCGCTGGCGTCGCTTGGCCTCAAGACGGACGCGATCGAGCACGAACTGGCGGTGATCTGCGACGTGCTCGGCCATCCGGCGCAGCATGCGAACGTAGAGATGCGCGCGGTGACGCTCAACGCGATGAACGTGGTGATCGAACCCGCTCAGGCCGATGGCGGCGCGTCGATCGTCTTTCCGCTCGCCCATATTCCCGCCAGCCCGGAGGGCGTGCGGGCGTTCTCGCTGGTGCGTTTCGCGCGCGCCGATCTCGTGCCCTTGCCGAAGGTGCTGGATGCCGATAGCCGCTTCGTGATTTGAACGCTAATGACTCAACGGTGAGGGTATTCGGGAGGCGGATTTGATCGGCTCTGCGAAGCGTGAGGTGAAGATTTGAGCCGGTAGAACGCTCACGGAAAACAAACCGCCCACGCAAGAAATCGCACGTTTTTCCCGTAAACACAGGCCAAAAATTTCCTGGGACTCCCAGGTCACGCCAGGCGATTGCCGAGCGACGCCAGGCGGTGACGGGCCATGCGTCAGGTGAGGCTTTTCGGGAGGTGACGGGAAATTGTCCTGTGGTGAGGAACCCGGAACGTTCGAGATTCACCGCACTCGTTAGCGCAACCAGGCGACATCGACGAAAAAACGCTTTATTCGAGGCGATTTTCTGGAGAAATTTCCTGGTACTCCCAGGTTAAACGGTGCGAATATTTTTTCCGGTTCACGCACGCAAAGGCGTGCCAGGCGGCTAAGGTGAGCTTATCCGGGATGGAGGCGCGAAAGCCGGCTGTGGCGCGGATCGAATTGCCCCACGTGAGAAAAACACCTTAAAACAAGCGCTATTTCTCAAGGCGGCAGCACGCGAGTACCGCCGCCTTGCGGCTAAAGGTGAGTGTTTTCAGGAGTCTTGCGACGGCCACGCCGTCACGCCGCCTGCGTCGATCTCGAAGCGCAGCGTGAGTGCGCTGTCGTCGGGGAACGGCAGATCGTCGGCGGGAATGTCGAACAGTTCGCCTGCCAGGTCGATCGTCACATAACGGTCACCATGGCGCAGCGACGTCCCGGCGATGCGGCCAGCCCAACGGCCATCGGGCGTGGCGCGCAGCGCGCGCGGCGCGACTCGCCACATCACGCGCGAGCCGTCCGCGAGCGCGCCCGTGCTGCAAGGCAGCCGCAAACCGCCCGCCGTCTCGATCTCGCCCGCGCCGCGCCCGACACCTTCGCCGATGTTATGCAGGCCGAGCAGATCGGCGACCCGCAGCGAGGCGGGCCGCGCGAAGACTTCGGCGATCGGGCCGGCCTGCAGCGTGCGCCCATGCTCGATCACGAGCACTTCGTCGGCGAGCAGGGCGGCTTCGTCGGGATCATGCGTGACGATCACCGTCACCGCGGCGATTTCGCGCTGAAGCGCGCGCAGCGACTGCTGCAGCTTGCGGCGGCGCGGCGTGTCCAGCGCCGCGAACGGCTCGTCGAACAGCAGCAGCGGGCTGTGCCGCGTCAGCGCGCGCGCGAGCGCGACGCGCTGGCGCTGGCCGAAGGAGAGCTGGCGCGGCAGGCGTTCGGTAAGCGTGTCGAGGCCCAGATGCGCGAGCCAGTAGCGCGCGCTGGCGGCATCGGCATCGACGGGAAAGGCCAGTTGCTGCGCCACCGTCATGTGCGGAAAGAGGCCGTAGTCCTGCGGCATATAGCCGATCTGGCGGCGCTCCGGCGGCAGCACGCCGAGATCGGTCGCGCCGAGCGTCACCGTGCCCGCGCTCAAGGCGTCGTCGTTCGCTTCCAGCCCGGCGATGATGCGCAGCGCGAGCGACTTGCCCGAACCCGAAGGCCCGATGATCGCGAGCCGCCGCGTCTGCGGCTGCCAGGCAACGTCGAGCGTGAACGCGCCCAGATGCCGCTTCGCCCGGAACGCGAGACGCAGGTCGTCGAGATCGTGGGCCGTGGCCGCGGGCGTGATGGCGGTGAGTTCGTCGCCGTTATCGACGCTCACCGCCAGCGTGGCGCGGGCGCCGCGCGAATACACCGAAAGCACCGCGCAGACGACCGCAATCGCGAGCGTCGGCAGTAGCAGCGGCATCATCGCGGGCAGGCCCTGGCCGCCGAACACCACGTAGGTGTAGACCGGCAGTGAGTACGGGTGATACGCGACCATCACCGTTGCGCCGAATTCGCCGAATGCGCGCAGCCACGCGAGCGCGAGTCCCGCGCGAATGGCGGGCCAGGCGATCGGCAAGGTGACGCGGAAGAAGCGGCTGACGGCGTGATGGCCAAGCGTGGCGGCGACGTCGTCATAAACGGGATCGACGGCGGCAAACGCCGAGCGCGCCGCGACGATCAGAAACGGCGCGGCCACGAAGGTTTCGGCGAGCACGATGCCGGTGAAGGAATCGGTGAGCGCGCCGTTGAACAGCAGGCCGAGCGGGCTATACGGCCCGAGCAGGAAGAGCAGCAGAATGCCGCTCGTGAGCGGCGGCAGCGCGAGCGGCAACTGCACCACGAAACCCAGCAGCGCGACGCCGCGCGCTTGAGAGCGCGCGAGCCAGTAACCGAGCGGCACGCCGCCCACGAGAATCACGAGCGCCGCGACGCTCGCGCTGCCCGCCGATACCCCGACCGCCGACCACGTGGCGTGCCAGTCGACATTGGCCCAGTCGGCCTGGCCGATCTGCGGAATGCTGGCGAGAAAGGGCGCGCACAGATACACCGCGAGCAGCGCGCCCAGCCACCAGAGCGGCCTTGCGGCGCGCTGCACGGGTTGCGTCATGACTGCATCGGGCTCATTGCTGGGCCGCGTCGATCACGGCCTGCGTCGACGGCGGGATCGCCTGACCATTGCCGTTGACCGTGGGCTTCGTCACATCGACGCCATGTTCGGCCAGCAGCTTGCGGCCTTCCGCCGAGAGCAGGAAGTTCACGAAGCGCGCGGCGCCCGCGTTGTTCGGTGCGTCGTTGAGGATCGTCAGCGTGTAGTTGGCCTTGATCTTCAGTTCGGGCGCCGGGTGGATCGACGGAATCTTCAGGTCAGACGTTTCGGTCGAATAGAAGAAGCCCGCGTCGAGCTGGCCCGATTGCAGACGGCCCACGAGCGTTTCTTCCGGCAGCACCTGTTCCGGGTTGTCCGGCGTGCCCAGCGTCTTCTGCACCAGATCCGGCTGGTTGTACGCCTGCGCGGCCTTCGTCATGAGTTCGACGGTGAACGCGCCCTTCGGGTCGAGCTTCGGGTCCGTGCGGCCGATGCGGATACCCGGTTCCTGCAGCACCTGATCCCACTTCTTCGTCTTGAAGTCGGCAGCGAAACGGCTCTTCGCGCTATAGCCGATCAACAGCGGCGACTCGGCGAAATTCACGTACCACGAAACATGATTGCCGTTGGCTTCGCCCATCAGGTTCGCATTGACCTTGGGGCTTGCGCTGATGAACACATCGCCGCGACGCAGCTTGCCCTTGATCTCGTTGGCGATCTTGTTCGAACCGGCCGCATAGCCCTTGAAATGCAGGCCCGTTTCCTTTTCGAACGCGGGGCCGACGCTCTTTTCCATCAGGTTCACGAGCGAGCCTGCGTAGAGCACGTTCACATCGTTGTCATCTGCGGCGAATGCGCTCGAACTTGCGGCCAGCACGCCCGACATCATCACGACCGATGCGATCAATTTGCGGATCATCTGTTCTACCCCGTACCGTTATAAAGGTGCCTATATTACGATGTCCTGATACAACAATGTGCGTACGTGCTTGCACAATCTTCGCGATAACACCTGCGTATGAATGACGGCCGCGACTACACTGTTCGACTGAACTTACGAGGAGACAGTCATGCGTACCAGCGCACGTAATCATTTCACCGGCCAGATCGCTGCAGTCAAGGCTGGCGCCGTCAACGACGAAATCACGCTGCGCGCCGATGGCGGGCTCGAAATCGTCGCCATCATCACGCACGGCAGCGCCGCATCGCTCGGCCTGGCGGCGGGCAAACCGGCGTTCGCGCTGGTGAAGGCATCGTCGGTGATCGTCATGGTCGACGCCGATGCGAGCAAGGTGTCCACGCGCAACGTCATTTCCGGCACGGTCGCGTCGGTCACGAAGGGCGCGGTCAACGCCGAAGTCGTGATTACCGCTCCGGGCGGCGCGCAGGTCGCGGCCATCGTCACGAACGAAAGCGCGGACCGTCTGGGTCTCGCGGCGGGCAAGACGGCCGCGGCGCTGTTCAAGGCGTCGAGCGTGATCATCGGCGTCGACGCTTAAGGCGTGTTGCGTCAGGTCGCGCGATCATGACCGGCTCGCAAACGGATTTCGAGTCTCTCGCGGCGGCTTGCCGCGATCGCTTGACCGGCGCGCCTCGTGAAGTCTGCTCCGCCGACGCGTGGTTGTTCGCGCGTCTGGTGGCGGCGCGCGAAGTGCGTGGCGAGCGGGCGTTGCTGGGTTTGCCGGCGTCTGCGCTGGCGGCGTTGGCCGAACGGCATTTTGCGGCGGGCGCGCTCGTTTTATCGACGCATGAAGCCGTCACGCTTAAAGACGCATCGCACGCGGCCTTTGTCGCGGCGATGCGCGATTTCCTGATCGGCCTGGCCGCACGCAATGTCGATGCCGATGACGCCCGCTGTCTCGCCACGATCCTCGCGCACGCGTGTTTGCGGCCCGATCATCTGTGGCGCGATCTGGGCCTCTCCGGCCGCGACGACGTCACGCAGATGCTCACGCGTTTCTTCCCCGAAGTCGTCGCGCGCAATACGGAAAATCTGCGCTGGAAAAAGCTGCTCGCGCGCGAACTGGCGCTGGCTCGTGGCGATGTGCCCGGACCGGCGCCGGGCTGTCCTGGCTGCGAGGATTTCGGCTTCTGTTTTCCCTCGGACCCAGCGGCCAATCGCACCACTCATCGCACGACCAATCGCACGACTAATCCGCGCAGCTAACGCTGCATCGGGCGTGCGGGACGCGAAACCCATCGTGTATGCTTGCGCCCATGACCGTATCTGCCAAAGTCCGCACTCCGGCGCCCGTCAATGCGCCGAAAACCACCGCATCAAAACCGGCTTCCAACGTGAAAACGAATCCGCCTGTGCCCGAACAGATCGAGGCCGTCAGCCCGTCGACGCGTCGCGAACCCGACGTGCGTTTTCGCATGCGCGTCGTCCAGGACGGCACGATTGCGCTCGGTCCCGGCAAGGTCTCGCTGCTCGAAGCCGTGCGCGATCATGGCTCGATTTCGGCGGCAGCGCGCAGCCTCAACATGTCGTACCGGCGTGCGTGGCTGTTGATGGACGAACTGAATCGCGCGCTCGAATCGCCGGCCACGGTGTCCGAACATGGCGGACAAAGCGGCGGCGGCAGCACGCTCACGCCGGTGGGGGAAGAAATCATCCGCCTTTATCGCGGCATCGAGGCGCGCGCGGCCGCGGCCTGCGCGCCTGAAATCGAAGCGCTGACGAAGCTCGTCAAAGGCTGATCGCGTCAGCGCGACCGCGTTTTAGCCGTGGCGCAGACAGAAGCGCGAAACCGGCACGGCGCTCAGCACCGGCGCGGTATTGGTGTGCAGCCGCAACATCAATTCGACAAAGCTCGCGAGGCTGGCGGTGCGCAGCGGGTGATAGCTCACCTGATGCCGCTCGCAGACACGCTTGAGCATGTTCATCGAATCGTGGTCGACGCAATCGACCGGAAACACCGCCATATCGGCGCCCGCGAGCGCGGCCGCCAGCAAACCCTTGCGGTCTTCGATGCCGCCGTCGTGCACCGTCAATTCGCCGCCCGCCGCGGTCACCCAGCGCCGTAGCGCGTGATTCGAACCCGGACGTCCGCCCACATAAACGATGCGCCGGCCCTTGAGCGCGTCGCGCGGCAGGGCGCGGGCGCTGTCGTCATCGTCGTCGGGATGGGCGGCGGTTTCCAGCGCGTGCGCTTCCGCGCGCAGCGTGTCGATCAGCGCGCGGGTTTCGTCGAGTTGCGTGCGCACCGTGCGCAGCGCGTTTTCATCGGCGATGGCGCGTTGTTCGGCGGCCTCGCGGCGGCTGGTTTCGAGCGCGAGACGCGCGTCGCGGGCCGCCAGCGCTTCGCGCAGCGCCGCGATCTGGGCGTGCAGCGCCGATTCATCGTGCGATTCGCGTTGCGCGAGCGCACGCGTGGTGTGGGCGTCGAGCGCCGCGCGTGCGTCGTCGCGCTCTTCGCTCATTTCGTGCAGGCGCGCCTGCTGGCGGTCGATCTTCGCCTGCAGCGCCGCATTGTCTTCTTCGAGCACAACGAGGCGGCGCAGGTCCGCGCGGTTCGCCGCGCCTACGAGATGCGACAGCATATGCAGATCGCCGAACGCGGCCTGGCGCACTTCCATCGTCGTTTCGGGATGGGACATCAGCGCCCAGTAGGCGGGCGGAATGTCGCCGCTGGCGCGTGCTTCGTTCCAGAGCGCGAGCACGGCTTCGGCATCGCGCGCGCTGGAAAAGCGCCGCAGCGCGCCCGCATAGCGCGTATCGAGCGCTTTTTGCAGCGCCTTGCCGCCCGCGCCGCCCTGGATCGCCAGTTCGACGGCGGTGTGGTGAATGTCGAGATCGCTCGCGCGCGCGCCGTCGAGCGGCGTGAACTTCGGCACGAGCTTGCGCAGTTCATGGGTGGACAGACAGGTGCCGATGATCGAGCAATGCAGATGCGCGTCGAGCTCGGACAGCCGCGTGCGGCGGCGCGTGCGGTCGAACTGTTCGAGTTCGGCCTGCGAGGGGCCGCAGCAATCGGCGGCGGGAGCGAAGGCGCGCAGATGCGGCGCCTCGTCCGGCGTCGCGGCGCCCGAGGTGCGGGCGAGGCGAAACGGCGGTGCGTGCATGGTGTCCTCTGTCCGGTTAGGAGCGCGGGCCGGCGATACGCGCGGCTACGTTGCGCATCGATCGACAGCGCAATATATCACGGAATATAGCGCGATCCGGCGGGCAGCGCGGCGCGCTCATGCTGCGCGAGCACATGCTCGACGCACAGGCCGACGAACGCCGTATCCAGTCTTTCCAGTTCCGCTGCGGTCTTGCGCATCGCTTCGCTGTCGAGGCAGAAGGCGTCCGAGAACAGCGCGTCGCGGGTTTTGTCCAGACGGCGTGCATCGCGGATCGCGCGTTTGAGTTCGCGATGGCGCGCGAAATCCGCGTTATCGACATGGCGCGCCAGCGTGGCCAGCAGCGGTTGCAGGGCGGTGCTGGCTTCGGCTTGCGCCGGTTGCTCGCCCGCGCGCGCCGCGAACATGCGGTTGAAGCGCGCGACGCTCTCGCGCAGCCGCCGGAACGCATCGACGACATCGCGGATGCGTTCCGCGCGCTCGTGGCCCGAGGCGGGCCGCAGCGTCGTGAGCTCCAGCGGCGGGCCGCTGGGCGGGGTGCTCGCGCGCGCCGGCGCGACCGAGATCGCCGTGACGGCGGCATTCATCATCAAGGGCCGACTGCTCACACACCCACCTTTCGCGAACCTGGGAACGAACTGGGAATTCAGGCGGCGCACCGCTGGCGCGCCATGTATCGTTATATTCTAATGGATATATCGGTTGGCGATAGGGCAGAATGCGCGAACCGTGGCTGACCTGCCCGCAACGGGGCCTTCCGGTGCCGCCGCGCGCATTGCACTAAAATTGTCGGCTTTCATCCGCACCGCACGTCACGTCCTGCGCTTTGCCGCGCGTGCCCGTGCTTCACTCGCCGTCTCATGACCACACCCTTATCCGACTCCGGCGCTGCGACCGGCAGTCTTGTGCGCAATCGCGGTTTCCAACGTTTCTGGGGCGCGCGCGTGCTGGCCTCGCTGTCGTTCCAGATGCTGGCCGTCGCGATGGGCTGGCATATCTATGCGCTCACGAAAAGCGCCTTCGCGCTCGGGCTGGTCGGCCTTGCTCAGTTCCTGCCGATGTTCCTGCTCACGCTCGTCGTAGGGCATGTTGCCGATCGCTACGACCGGCGCCGTATCGCCGCGGTCTGCCAGACGATCGAGTGCGCGGCGGCGCTGACCTTCGCGTGCGGCACCTTCGGCGGCTGGTTGAGCGCGCCGATCATCTACGCGCTGGCGGCCTGCGTGGGCGCGGCGCGTGCGTTCGAGTCGCCGGCCATTTCGTCGCTGCTGCCGGGCGTCGTGCCGCGCGCGCAACTGCCCAACGCCACGGCCTGGTCGACATCCGCCACGCAGACCGCGCAGATTCTCGGGCCGGCGCTCGGCGGCCTGCTGTATGGCGTCGGCGCGGGCGCGGCCTATCTGGCGTGCACGCTGTCGTTTGCCGTCGCGGCGATGTTGTCGGCCACCATTCCGCTGCAGACCAAACCCGCGTCGCGCGCGCCCGTCACGCTCGAATCGGTGTTTTCGGGCATCGCCTTTATCCGCTCGCAGCCGGTCATTCTGGGCGCGCTCTCGCTCGATCTGTTCGCCGTGCTGTTCGGCGGCGCGACCGCGCTGCTGCCGGTGTTCGCGCGCGACATCCTGCACGCGGGGCCGCTCGAACTCGGCCTGCTGCGTTCGGCTTCGGCGGTGGGCGCGCTGTCGGGCACGATCTGGCTCGCGCATTTCCCGCTGCGGCGCCGGCCCGGCCTCGCGATGTTCGGCGGCGTGATCGTGTTTGGTTTCGCGACCATCGCGTTCGGGCTGTCGCACAACATCGTGCTTTCGCTGATCGCGCTGGCAGTGCTCGGCGCATCGGATGTGGTGAGCGTGGTGGTGCGCAGCTCGCTCGTGCAGTTGCGCACGCCCAGCGAGACGCTCGGCCGCGTGAGCGCGGTCAATTCGCTGTTTATCGGCACATCGAATCAACTGGGCGAATTCGAGTCGGGCCTGACGGCCGGATGGTGGGGCGCGCAGCCCGCCGTGCTGGTGGGCGGCGTGGCGACGATCTGCGTGGCGCTGGTCTGGATGCGGTTGTTTCCTGCGCTGCGCGACACGCGTTCGCTCGAACGCGAGCCGGAGCGCGCCACCGCCGGCGCAAGCTGACCGGACGGCATAGCCCGTCCGACAAGCCGAAAGCGCGCCGTTTTTCGCTATGCTTTTGCACATCGACGCGCTTTCGCGAGTCACGATCCACCACGAACAGGCAATACACGATGTATCCGATAACCTTCACCCGCTCGACCGGAAGGAGCCGCGCATGCGCGTAGGCCGTCCCGTCAAGGCGCTGCCGCAGCCGCTCTGCGACTATTGCGGCGCGAAAGCGCTGCTCGCCCGCTCCGGCGACGAAGCCTATCCCTACCGCGACGATCACGGCCCGCTGTGGGTCTGCACGCCCTGCGAGGCGTGGATCGGCGTACCTGCGCGCAGCACGCGCAACGTGCCGCTCGGCCGGCTTGCCAATGGCGCGCTGCGCGAGGCCAAGAGCCGCCTGCACGATGCGCTTGAACCGCTGGTTGCCGCCAAGGTGCGCCGCGACAAGGTCAACGTATTCGAGGCGCGGGGCAGGGCGCTGCGCTGGATCGCCGAGGAACTGGGGTTCGAACTGCCGAATCCGTCGATCCATCATCTGACACTCGAACAGTGCGAAGCGGCAATTCGTCACGTCGAGGCGTTTATGGCCGCTCGCCGCGCGCCTGATCAGCCCGGCTGATCGGCAGTCAGAAGCGCTTTCAGGCCCGCCCGGCAAGCTTCGCCGGGCCGATTCCTTACCGGCTGTCACCAATCGTTACATTGCCGTAGCACATTGGCGCTCAACCTTGGCCGTGAGGTGCCGTTATTGCACCTGAACTGATTCCCTTTGTGCGACATGGCCAAGACAATCCCCTTCCCGCAGCATATTCAGGCCGCCCGCGCCCGCCGGCATCGGGCCAAGGGCGACTTGCTGCCGATGCCGCGCGCAAACGCGGACGAACTCGCCCTGCAGGTCCATCTGGCACTGGCCGCGTTGCGCGCGGGCGGCTCCCAGCATGACGCGCAGGCAATCCTGCACGCGCACTGGCTGGCCCAGGCAACCGCCGAAGCCGGCTACGGCACGCTGACGCCCGAGCAGATCGGTCCCGCCGACGCGGCGATCCTCGCGTGCTTCTCGCGCGGCGGCGCACAGGGCGAATGGAGCATCGACGATACGCAGTTCGACGCCATCAAGACCGTGATCGCCGTGTACGACCAGCAATTGCAGAGCGCGCCGCTGTGGGTGCTCACGGAAGCCAGCGAGCGCCTTGAGCGTGTGCGCGCAGGCGATACGCGCCAGCAGAGCCGCAAACGCGCCTGAGCAGGCGCGTACCGACGCATACCGACGTAAATAGACGCAAAGACACGCAAGCAGCTTCGCAGGTACACGGTTTGCGCAACAATCCGGGTGCTTTTCGATGATCCGGCCCCGGGCGTTGCAATGCTTTTCCACCCACCTGGGACGATCCAGCCGGATTCGCCCGATGCGCCGCCCGGCGGCGTTGTGGCGGCATTGGCACGGGATTTGACGCGCGGCGCGAATCGTGTTGACTTCAGGCAGTGTGCGTGACTAAAATTCGCCCGTCTTAACAAAAGGGGCTGACGCCTTGGACAGTAGCAGTTGTCGATCTTCGAATAGTTTCGCTGCCTGACCGGCAGGACGTCCGCGCTCCCTTTCTTTCAGCCGCCGTCTTGCCAGCCAGGCAGATGGTGCGCGTCCAGCAGTAAATCCTCGTGCACTCTTTTTAGCGTCGATCCCGCGCCGCCGCACTTTGCGCCGCGCAGGAGCGATATCGCGCCGTGAGCGTTCGCGCTCCCGGCACGGTCCGTTCATGCCTTCGATTCCGGCCCGCGCGTAACATCGCGCCCGCCCGACGAAGCCGATGTGCGGACCGCCACTCGCGTCGCGCGGGGACTGGCCATTGGGCTCGCCTCGCACGCCGCCGTGACGATAAGGAGTTCCGATGTCCGACAGTGACAGTTATCCGTTATGCCGCTTCCTTTCGATATTCCCTGAGGAAAGCTGGCAGACGTAAGCCGTCGTTGCGCGCCGAATCGACCCATCGCGCGCAGCCGGGTCTGCTGACTTTCCTCGCCAAGGCGTCCGCCGCGTGGCGTGACGCGAGGAGATTCAGCATGAACTTCGGCCTTCTTCTGCCGCAGCTGCCGCAAACGCAGCACACCCTGCATCCCGATGTGATCGGCGCCCGCCAGCGCGCGCCGGCCACGCCGCCCTGCCGTTCATCGAAACTCGCCGCGCGCTGGCGTGATCTGCGCGAGCGTATGTTCCGTGGCGAGCGGGGCTGACGGGCTTTCAAGAATCAGACGAGAACGGTCCCGCGCCTCAGGCGTCATCCGGGCTGCCGATAAGGCGATCCCGACAAGGCGCGCGGACTGCGCATCATCCAGAACGCTGGTGCTTCAAAACATGAATCAGTACAACCGCTCACTGCGAACGATCTGCCGCGCATCGCGCTCTTGCGGCGTCGCGCACGTTTTTGCCCAGGGAGGCCGCTAATGGAGTTCAGATTCAACCTGAACCGCACGGCCAACGCTTCGGCGTGGCGCGTGCTGCCCAATCGCTGGGACTTCGTCGCGTTTCCGCTCATCATCTGCCTGATTGCGATGGCGGCTGTGGGATTCCACGAAACCATGGCGCCGATCTCGACGCTCAAGACGCAGGCGATTTCGCTCGATCCGGCCAATCTGCCTGAATACGCGATGCGCACGACGCTGCGCATGCTGGCGGCGATGGTCGCCTCGCTGATCTTTACGCTGGTGTACGGCACGCTGGCGGCCAAGAGCCGCCGCGCGGGCCAGGTGCTGGTGCCGATCCTCGACATTCTTCAGTCGGTGCCGGTGCTGGGCTATATCTCTTTTACGGTCACGTTCTTCCTCGCGCTGTTTCCGTCGCGCGTGCTGGGCGCCGAACTCGCGGCGATCTTCGCGATCTTCACCAGCCAGGCGTGGAACATGACGTTCAGCTTCTACCAGTCGCTGCGCACCGTGCCGCGCGATCTGGACGAAGTCTCGAAGGGTTTCCACCTGACCGGCTGGCAACGCTTCTGGAAACTCGAAGTGCCGTTTTCGATGCCCGGCCTCATCTGGAACATGATGATGTCGATGTCGGGCGGCTGGTTCTTCGTGGTGGCTTCGGAAGCGATCACGGTGGGCAACAACACGATCACGCTGCCGGGTATCGGCGCATATCTGGCGCAGGCGATCACTGAAAAGAACATGCACGCCATCGGCTGGGTGATTCTGGCGATGACGGTCGTGATTCTGGCGTACGACCAGTTCCTGTTCCGACCGCTGGTTGCGTGGGCCGACAAATTCCGCATGGAAAACACGAGTTCCGGCGATGCGCCCGAATCGTGGCTGCTCGACCTGATTCGCCGCACGCGCCTGATTCACCGCCTGCTGGTGCCGATGGGCTTCCTGCTTGCCACGCTGGCGCGCATTCCGATCCGCGTGCAACTGCCGAAGGCGATGCCTGCGATCAGCACGACGCGCAGCAAGCGCTCGCGCGTGGGCGATATCGTCTGGGGTGTCTGCGTGATTGCGCTGACGGCGTTCGTGGTCTGGCGCGTGTTCTCGTATGTGCGCACGGGCGTGACGCTCGACGAAGTCGGCCATGTGTTCGTGCTAGGTCTGATCACGCTGCTGCGCGTGGTGCTGCTGATTGCGATTGCTTCGGTAATCTGGGTGCCGCTGGGCGTGCTGATCGGCCTGCGTCCCGCGCTCGCGGAGAAATTCCAGCCGCTCGCGCAGTTCCTGGCGGCGTTCCCGGCGAACCTGCTGTTCCCGGTGTTCGTGATCGTGATCGTGCGCTTCCACCTGAACCCGGACATCTGGCTCTCGCCGCTGATCGTGCTCGGGACGCAGTGGTACATCCTGTTCAACGTGATCGCGGGCGCGAGCGCCTACCCGAACGACTACAAGGAAGCGGCGAAGAATTTCCATATTCGCGGCTGGCAATGGTGGCGTCAGGCGATGCTGCCGGGCATTTTCCCGTACTACGTCACCGGCGCGATCACCGCTTCGGGCGGGGCATGGAACGCGAGCATCGTCTCCGAATTCGTGCAGTGGGGCGATACGAAGCTCCAGGCGCACGGCCTGGGCGCGTATATCGCGCAGATGACCGCTGCCGGCGACTTCCCGAAAATCATTGTGGGCATCGCGATGATGTCCCTGTTCGTCACGCTCTTTAACCGCGTGCTCTGGCGTCCGCTGTACACCTACGCCGAGGCCCGGCTGCGCCTCGATTGAGATGGAGTAGATCATCATGCTGAATCCCAAAACCGTCTCGTCCGACCTGCTGCCGGTGCGCCCGACGCTCGGCGAAGAAGTGCTCTCGGTCAAGCACATGTCGCGCGGCTTCGCGAAGAAAGACGACGAACGTCTCGTGCTCGACGACGTCAATCTCTCGCTGCGCGAAGGCGAAATCGTCGGGCTGCTGGGCCGTTCGGGCTCGGGCAAATCGACGCTGCTGCGCATCATCTCGGGCCTGATCGAAGCGAGCTCCGGCGAAGTGAACTGGCGCGGCAAACCGCTCGAAGGCCCGGCCGAGGGCGTGTCGATGGTGTTCCAGACCTTCGCGCTGTTCCCGTGGCTGACCGTGCTGCAGAACGTGGAAGCGGGTCTGGAAGCGCAGGGCGTGCCCGCACGCGAGCGCCGCGAACGCGCGCTGGCGGCGATTGACCTGATCGGCCTCGACGGCTTCGAGAACGCTTACCCGCGCGAGCTTTCGGGCGGCATGCGTCAGCGCGTGGGTTTCGCGCGCGCGCTGGTGGTCGATCCGATGCTGATGCTGATGGACGAACCGTTCTCGGCGCTCGACGTGCTGACGGCCGAAACGCTGCGTACCGACCTGCTCGATCTGTGGACGCAAGGCCGCATGCCGATCAAGTCGATGCTGATCGTCACGCACAACATCGAAGAAGCGGTGTTCATGTGCGACCGCATTCTGGTGCTGTCGTCCAATCCTGGGCGCGTGGTTGCCGAGATCAAGGTGCCGTTCAAGCATCCGCGTAACCGTCTGGACCCGGCGTTCCGCAAGCTGGTGGACGAGATCTACGCGAAGATGACCGCGCGCGATGCGGCGGAAACGTCGTCGCGGCGTCTGGAAGTGGGCAGCCGTTTGCCGGATGTGTCGACTAACCTGATGGCCGGTCTGATTGAAACGCTGGCGGCGGCGCCGTATCACGGTCGTGCGGATATGCCGGAAATTGCGCGCTCGCTGCATCTGGAAGTGGACGACCTGTTTCCGGTCGCCGAAATGTTGCAGCAGCTTGGGTTTGCGGATGTGCGCGATGGCGATTTGTTGCTGACGCCGCCGGCGCGTGTTTTTGCGGAGATGGGGACGCAGGCGCGCAAGCTCATGTTTGCGGATCATCTGCTGAGGAATGTGCCGCTGGCTGCGCGGATCAAGAAGGTGCTCAATGAGCGGCCCGGGCATCGCGCGCCGCGTGTGCGGTTTGAGCAGGAGCTTGAGGACTTTCTTTCTGATGTCGCCGCTGAGCAGACGCTCGATACGGTGATCGATTGGGGGCGTTATGGCGAGATTTTTTCGTATAACGATCAGTCGGAGATTTTTAGTCTTGAGGATGTGGAGGCTTAAAGGCCTTTTAGCCTTTAGCTTTTCTCGTTCTGGCGTGGGTGGCACATTGCCTTGTTTTCGTGTCGGTCTATTAGCGTCGCCCCTGTGCGGGGCGGCACTTACTTTTCTTTGCAGCGACAAAGAAAAGTAAGCAAAAGAAAGCCGCTCACACCGCCAGTGTGACGCAGTCCACAACCAGCCTTACGCGGGGAATGGTATAGGGGCGTCTGCCATCCCGCACCTTCAAACTTAGTGACAAAGCCGTCATTCATCCCGTTGCTCGCTGCGCGTGCAACGGTTGGGTCTGCCACGGAAACCAGCAAACCTTCGGTTTGCGTTATGCCCCTCGGGGCGCGTAGCGCCCCCGGGTGGGCGGGCGCCTTGTCACTTTGTTTCGTGGTGCGAAGTGTCGGATGCTCCTATACCTTTCCCCCTGAACGGCGGTTTGCCAACTGCGTCACACTGGCGGGGTGAGCGGCTTTCTTTTGCCTACTTTTCTTTGCCGCTGCAAAGAAAAGTAGGTGCCGCCCCGCACAGGGGCAACGCTAATAGACCGACACGACCACAAGGCAATGTGCCAACCACCCAATAAAAGGTGAGCACATTCGGGAGCCACCCAATCGCATGAAAGTTGCGCCCACACCGATCTAAAAAGCCCCTTAATCAAAGGCCTACAAAACAAACACCACCCCAGCTCTCCCCCCCGATATCAATCACAAAGGTGAGCCTTTCCGGGGTCAAAAATCAAAACCCCCAACGGTGAGGCCAGCACCCAAAACCCCTGCACCGGCCCCAAAAGCAAACCATCAGTTAGGCTTCCCACGCCCCGCATTCCGCCCACCATTGCGCGCATCGCGCCCACCACCCTCATCATCCTCGAACGAGCGCCCTTCAACATCCCGCTCACCCGACATATCGATAAGAAAATTCCGCTGCGGATTAGCCAGCTCGATCCCGCGCTCGGCAAAGTGAGTCAGCACACGCCGATTAAACTCACGCTGCACGCCCCACCGCGACGAATCCTTACACTGAATCTGCCCCACCAGCGTGACACTCGCACCATCGACCGAATCCACGCCCCAGTAAGCGAAATCGCTAAGAATCCCGTTCTTGAACGCGTCCTCGCCACGAATTTCCGCACCGATGTCTTTCAGCGTAGCGATAGCCCGTTCGAGATCCGCGCCATTGGCGATCATCACCTTGACGGCCGCATTGCCGATGCCGCGATTCGTGTTGTTCACCGTCGTCACCGAACTGAACGGAACCGTATACAGCGAGCCATCGCCGCCACGCAGACGCACCGTGCGAATCGAGAGAAATTCCACCGTGCCCGACACACCGGCGACCGTCACCCAGTCGCCCACCTGCATCGCGTTTTCAGTGAGCAGAAAAATACCGGTGATGAAGTCCTGCACGAGCTTCTGCGAACCAAAACCCAGCGCCACGCCGAAGATACTCGCGCCGGCAATCAAGGGCGCGGTGTTGATGCCAAGCTGCGAAAGCGCAGTCAGACCCACCACCACGAAAATCGCCACAAAGAGCGTGGTGCGGAACATCGGCAACAGCGTGCGCAGTCGCGCGGCGCGCACGTAATCGCCGGCGTCGGTCCACGCGTTGAGGCGGCGCTCGGCCGCGCCATTCGCGGCTTCCCAGATCACGATCGCGACTACGATGGCAACGGCGATCGTCAGCAGCGCGGAGCCCAGCAGATGGCCGATCGGCGCGCTCACCAGGAAGCGGCCCGGATGCAGACCCCACACGTGCAGCAACACGTCGAGCATGACGATCCACAGCGCCGCCATGACGACGCGCCGCACAGCCGGGTAATAGCGATACGCGCGGCGTTGCGCGATGGTCAGGTTTTCGCCCTTGCCGTTCGGGTCGAAGACGCGCCCGATCGCGCCCAGCACGACAATCGCCAGCATGCGCGCGCACAGCAGCACGCCCAGCGAGATGCCGCCCGCGCGAATCAGTTCCTGGTAGCCGCCGCGCAGGTCGAGCGCCCAGACGAACCACAGCGCCATCACCACGAAGATCGCGGCAATCGCCCAGATATCGGCGAACCAGTGCACGAGCCACGCGAACGAGCCGCGCGAGGCCGCCGAATTGCGGATGCGCTCGGCCACCGCATGGCGGCATTGCAGGATCATGATCGCGATCGCCACGTGCGCCACCAGGATCACGAGCTTCACGAGCGCGAGGTGCGCGTCCTCGGTCATGCCGAGCGGCACCGCGCCCGCCAGCGCGCCGCCCACGCCGCCAATCACGACGATGCGCGTGAGCCAGCGTTGCGAGAATTCGGCCCAGACGCTGGTCATCGGCGTGAGACGCAGGTCGTCGGAATCGGGCGCGAACAACAGCTTGCCGATCGCGATGATGACGCGGCAGATCACCCAGGCATCGACCACGTGACCGACTGCGGCGGCCGGCGCGGCATCTTCGGGACCGAATAGCGAGAGCACGCCGGCGGCGCACAGCCCGAAGCCGATCACGGGCACGAGTTCGAGCAGCGTGATGACAAAGGCCATCGGCAGGCGTTTGAGCAGGCGCCAATGGTGCGCGCCACGGCTGCGCTGCAGCGCTTCGCGCGCGAGCGCGGCCGCGCTTTGCACATAGGATTTGTCGCTTGCGGCGGGCACTTCGGCGCTTTCCGCGGCGATGGCGTTGGCATCGACGCCCGCTTCGGGATCGTCCGTGCCCATGCCGGCGGCGCTGCGCAGGGCGTCTTGATCGACATCTTTCTGCGCCGCTTTGACCGCGGCGGTGCCGCTCGCTTCGGGCGTTTGCGGCTGTGCCGGTGCGGCTGCGGCGGCGGTCGGCGTGGCACTGCTGCTGCCTTCGTCGCGATGCGCGGCCGCGTGTTCGACGATCGCGCGATGCGGCCGGGCGATCAGACGTCGCAGCAGCGCTTCGAGCGCGAGCGCCGGCACGAGCGTGAGCAGCAGCACGCGCAGCAGGCCGATCAGGATTTCGTGCCCTTGCGGCGTGCCCAGCCGCACGCTCCACCAGTCGCGCGCCGATCGCACGTTGAACAGCGCGCCGCGTGCGCGCAGCAACTGGCGGCCGATCACGCGCGCGCCGTGCGCCGCGCCATCGGCGATCTGCAGCACGAGGCCGTTCGAGCGCAGCGCATTCGAGAGCGCGTCGGAGGCGGGCGAGGCGCTGGCGGCCGATGCAGCCGGCGCGCTCGCAGCGCTTGCCGCGCTGGCGCTCGCGCTACTCGAGGCGGGCGTGGCGAGCGCACCGGCGGCGGCGATCGCGCGCAGCGTGTCGGCGACATGGGCGCGCTGGACCGGATCATCGAGCACCTTGAGCGCGGCGTTGGCCTGCGCGGGTGTCAGCATGACGGGCGCAGCGGGGTTGGCCGAAGCCGCCGTCGTGGTAGTCGTGGTCGCGCTGCTTGTCGTGGCACCGGCCGCATAGACCGGCGCACCGATTCCGAGCAGCACACAAGCAAAGACAGCAATCAGCGGATCGAAGCGTCGCGCGCGGCTTGAATTCGGCGTCGTTCGGGAGCGGAGGAGGGCAAAGAAGCGGGGAAAGATGGGCATCCTTGGCATGGGAAAAAACGGTGTCGATCGGGTGGCTGGCGGTCTGCCGGACGCAGCAATAGCGGGAGGCCAGAAGCGGGCGCAAGCTTGTGCGCTGTCCGGTTGAGCATTCGACGCACTGCCGCAATTTTTGTGCCCCAGGCGTTGGGTTCCTGAGAAGCGAAACGGTGTCAGACCGTGCGTCGAATGACGGGCGCAGGCGTGTTGAAGTACCAGAGTATGCGCCGAACCCCGATCGAGCGGCGCCGACTCCCACCGAAGCTTGCGTAGTGCTTACGATTTGCTGAAAACGCTTGCCGCATTGCACGGCAAGCGCGTCGAATCATGACATCGACATGACGCCGAAACCTGACGTCACCGTTGCCGCGCCGCTTCGAGATTCGCATCGAGCTGACGCGCGAGCCCGTACAGCATGCCCAGCGACGGCGCCGCAATGCCCGCGCGCTGCGCGAGTTCATAAGGCGCGCCCAGCAGCGCTTCGACTTCGAGCGTGCGGCCCGCCTCCACGTCCTGCAGCATCGACGTCTTGAACGCGCCGAGCTTGCGCGTGATCGCGTTGCGTTCCTCGATCGTCATGCTGATGCCGATCCCCAGCGCCTCGCCGATCGCCCGCGCTTCGGCCATGATCGACGCAACCAGTTGCGCCGTGAGCGGATCGTCGAGGATCACATCGGCGGTGGAGCGCGTGAGCGCGCTGATGGGGTTCATCGTCATGTTGCCCCAGAGCTTCGTCCAGATTTCGCCCTGGATGGAGCCGGCGGCCTGCACGTCGAAACCGGCTTGCACGAGCAGCGCGCGCGCTTCTTCCGCGCGTGCGGCCATGCGTGCCGACGCCGCGCCCACGATCAGCAGATTGCCCCGGCCTTTGCGGATCACGCCAGGCGCCGCAATCGACGATGAAAGATGCACGACGCAGCCGCAAGCCTGCGCGGGCGGCAATGCGGCCGAGACCGCACCGCCAGGATCGACCGATTCGAGCCGGCCGTTCGCCTGCGCGCCGCCGAAGTCGCTGAGGAACCACCACGGCACGCCGTTCATCGCCGAAACGATCTGCGTGTGCGGCCCCACGAGCGGTGCAAGCGACGCCGCCGATTGCGCGAGCGCCTGGCCCTTGAGGCAGATGAACACGATGTCCTGCACGCCGAGCGCGGCGGCGTCGTTCGTGGCGTTCACGCGTGCGGTGATGCGTTCATCGTCGCCGGGACCTTCGACGACGGTGAGGCCGTCGCGGCGAATCGCTTCAAGCTGCGCGCCGCGCGCCAGAACGTTCACGCTCACGTGCGCGCCGCTGCGCGCGAGACGCGCCGCAATCAGGCCGCCGATCGCGCCGGCGCCCACCACGGTGATACTGCGCTGCGAGGCGTTCAATGCTTACTCCTTGTATGAGGGATCGTGGCGATCCACGCGCCGGATCAGCGCGGCGAGGATGTTGTCGCCCGCGCCGTGCGCCGGTGAAAACTGCAGCGCGTCGCGTGTGGAGCGCGCGGTGATGGCCGGGTCGATGGGCAGCGCATTGCCGCGCATCGAATCCGTCACGACCTGAATTTCGCAGGCGCGATTGAGCGTCCACAATAGCGCGAACGCGTGCGCGAGACTTTCGCCGTGCGCGAGCAGACCGTGATTGCGCAGGATCAGCAGGCGCTTGTCGCCCATCGAATTGAGCAGACGCGGTTTTTCATCGTCGTGCACGGTGATGCCTTCGAAGTCGTGATACGCGACCATGCCGTGCAATTGCGCCGAATAAAAATTCGTGTACGCGAGGCCGCTTTCCATGCACGCCACCGCAAGACCCGCCGTGGTGTGCGTGTGCATGACGCAATGCGCGTCTTCCACGTTTGCGTGAATAGCGCTGTGAATCACGAAGCCGGCCGGGTTGATCGGGTAGTCGCTGGGGCTGAGGATATGGCCCTGCAGATCGATCTTGACGAGATTCGATGCCTTGATTTCGTCATACGCAAGCCCGAACGGATTGATCAGGAAATGCTTTTCCGGGCCCGGCACGCGCAAGGTGATGTGATTGAAGATCAACTCGGTCCAGCCAAGCTGATGGAACACGCGGTAAGTGCCCGCGAGCTTCACGCGCGCGTCCCATTCCTGCGGTTCGCACCAGTGCGGGCGCGTGGCTTCGGCAATTGCGTTCATGGGTGTCTCCTCATGGGGTGGCCCTCGACGGGGCGTCATTCCTCTCATCGACACGCCGATGCTACGCGCAAATAAATGCGTGCGCAAGCATCAAATTTTATCGGAAGTGTCATGTTTTTAAGGACTTGCTGCGGTGGTATGCTGACGAAAATTCATTCAATCGCATGCAACGAACCGCGCAGGACGACTCATGGCCACGGCGAAATATCAGATCGAAGAACTGTTCACCTACCGGTTGCACGTGCTCAAGAAGCAAACCGACCGCACGATGAACGAGGCGTTTTCGTCGGCGCTCGCGCTGTCGCTGACCGAGGCGCGCATTCTGCTGAGCGTGGGCGCGTTCGGGCCGATTTCGGTGTCGGATCTCGGGCGGGTGTCGAATCTCGACCGCAGCCAGGCAAGCCGTGCCACCGATGCGCTGGAGCGCAAAGGGCTGCTGGAAAAAGCGTCGAATGCGGCGGATGCGCGCGGCGTGCTCGTCAAGCTTAGCGCATTGGGGCGCACGACTTATCGGCGCGCGTCAGCGATTTCGGCGGCGCAGAACGAGGCGATTCTCGGTGCGCTGAGCGCGCACGAGCGGGAGGTGTTGCAGGGCGCGCTGGCCAAGCTGGTGGCGCAGGGTGAAGAAGAAGCGTAACGGCCGCGTTCGCTTGAACGAACGCAGCCGTTTCAAGGGCGCTAATTAGCGAAACGCCGCGGCCAGTTCGCTCGCGCTGCGGGCGAGCAAGGACACGTCGCTGCCCACGGCGACGAAATTCGCGCCGGCTTCCAGATATTCGCGCGCGATCGTGCGATCGGCGGCCAGCACGCCGGCCGCCTTGCCGAGCGCGCGCACGGCGCGAATACCGGCCACGATCGCTTCGCGCACCGCTGGCGCGCCAGGCTGGCCGAGCAGGCCCATCGAGGCGCTCAAATCCGCCGGCCCGAAGAACACGCCATCCACGCCTTCCACTGCGGCGATGTCCTGCAACTGCGCGAGCGCGTTCGCCGTTTCCACTTGCACCAGCACGCACAATTCGTCGGCGGCACCATGCAGATAATCGGGCGAGCCGTTCCAGCGCGACGCGCGCGCGAGCGCACTGCCCACGCCGCGAATGCCGAGCGGCGGATAACGCGTGGCGGCCACGGCGTCGCGTGCATCGTCGGCGCTTTCGACCATCGGCACCAGCAGCGTTTGCGTGCCGATATCGAGCAACTGTTTGATGAGCGCTGCGTCGTTGCGCACGGGGCGCACGATTGGATGCGTGGGATGCGGCGCGACGGCCTGCAATTGCGCGAGCGTGCTGCGCAGATCGTTGGGCGCATGCTCGCCGTCGATCAGCAGCCAGTCGAAGCCGGTGGTCGCGAGCAGTTCGGTGACGTAGAAATCCGCGAGCGCAGCCCACAGGCCGATCTGCGCACGGCCATCTGCCAGCGCATGTTTGAACGTGTTGACGGGTACGGGCATCGTATTCGTTAGCAGTGTGAATTAAAAATCAGACGAAGTTGAAGCCAATGCCGCCAAGCGGGCCGTAGTCGGCGTGGAAGGTGTCGCCAGCGCGCGCGGCGATGGGCGCCGTGAACGAGCCGCTCAGAATCACGTCGCCGGCTTCGAGCCGTTCGTCGTGGCGCGCGATCTTGTTCGCAAGCCAGGCCACGCCCGTAGCGGGATGATTGAGCACAGCTGCAGCCAGGCCGCTTTCTTCCACGCCACCGTTCTTGTAAAGCAGTGCGCCCACCCAGCGAAGATCCACGTCGAGCGGCTTGACGGGCCGCCCGCCCAGCACCACGCCCGCGTTGGCGGCGAAGTCGGAAATCGTGTCGAACACCTTGCGCGGAGCCTTGGTTTCGCGGTCGAACTGCTCGATACGCGCATCGATGATTTCAATTGCGGGCGTCACGTAAGCGGTGGCATCGAGCACATCGAACAGCGAAACATCCGGTCCTTGCAGCGGCTTTTGCAGCACAAAAGCCAGTTCCACTTCGACGCGCGGCGCGATAAAACGATCCGCGCGAATCGCGCTGCCCGCCTCGATAAACATGCTGTCGAGCAGCGGCGCGTAGTCGGGTTCGTCGATCTGCGAAGCGCGCTGCATCGCGCGCGATGTGAGGCCGATCTTGCGCCCCTTGATCGTGTGGCCCGCTGCGAGCTTGAGCTTGACCCATTCTCGCTGGATCGCATAACCATCGTCGATCGTCATGGCCGGATGGGCGCGCGAGAAGTGGCGCAATTGCGTGCGCGTGCGTTCGGCTTCGTCGAGCTGCGCAGCCAGTTCGCGAATGATGTGCGCTTCTAGCATGATGAATTCCTCAGCCGTGCGTGCAGGTTGTTGTGCTTCCACGCGCCTTCTTCGCTGAACTCCACGATTTCGAGCGAGAGCGCGAGTCCATGTGCGTCGAACGCCGCGGCGAAATGCTGTTTGATCGCTTCAAACAAGGCCTCGCCGGTGGCGCGGCGCACTTCCGGCGTGCGGCCCGCGCCGATCTTTAGGCAGCCGTGCAGGAAGGCGTTGTGCGGATCGCCATCGGCAACGAAATACTGTTCGCAACGCAGCGCGCGCGTGCGGATGCCGCCACGCGGATACACGCGTGCACCTTGCGCGTCGCGCTGCGCATCGAGCACTTGCGCGAGCGTGGCGCAGAGCGTGCCGATGCTCGCTTCGTCGGCGAGATTGGCGCTGTATTCGAGGGTGAGATGAGGCATGGTGAACTCCTTCGCGTTCAGCGCGGCAGCGGCGTGACCGGCAGCACGGCGTTGATCTGCCCCGTGCCGGAACTGCCGAAATACGGCGTGATGACTTCCGCGCGGCCTTCGTACCGGTCCCAGCCGAGCGCGCCCAGCAGCATGGCCGTGTCGTGCATGCCGCCTTCGCCCCAGCACTTTTCGTTGTAGAGCGGCAGCATCTCGCAGAAGGTCTTCCAGTCGCCGCGTTCCCAGAGATCGACCACGTTGCGGTCCGTCTGTTCGAGGAACGGGTCCCAGACCTTGTGCATGAACTGCTCGGCGGTGCCGTTGTTGGCGAAGTGATGGCTGAGCGAGCCGCTGGCGAGAATCGCCACCGTACCGTCGTAGCGCTCTTCGATAGCCTTGCGCACCGCGAGGCCGAAACGCGCGCTTGTCGCGAGGTCGTGCCACATGCACCAGCCCGCGACCGATACGGTCTTGAAGTGCTGATCCGCGTTCATGTAGCGCATCGGCACCAGCGTGCCGTATTCGAGCTCCAGCGTGGTTTCGCTGTGCGCGCGGCTCTTCACGCCCATTTCGTTCGCGACGTCGGCGATCAGATGGCCGAGCGCGGCATTGCCCGGATACGCGTACTCCATGTTCCTGATGAAGTGCGGCAGTTCGTTGCTGGTGTAATTGCCCGCAAAATGCGGCGCGCAATTGATGTGGTATTCGCTGTTCACGAGCCAATGCACGTCGAACACGACGATCGTGTCCACGCCCAGTTCGCGGCAGCGCCGGCCAATTTCCTTATGCCCGTCGATCGCCGCCTGGCGACAGCCTTTGTGCGGGCCGTCGAGTTCCGAAAGATACATCGACGGTACGTGAGTGATCTTTGCTGCCAGCGCGAGTTTGCCCATCGCTGTGTCTCCTGTGCCTTGTTTCAGCGAGTGTGGACGGCTCAAGCGCCCCAGCGCGGAATGTGATGCGAGCCCAGCGACACGCACACGTTCTTCGGTTCGAGAAACACCTCGTAGCTCCACGTGCCGCCTTCGCGACCCACGCCCGAAGCCTTGCTGCCGCCGAACGGCTGGCGCAGATCGCGCACGTTCTGGCTGTTCACGAAGCACATGCCGGCTTCCACAGCGGCGGCCACACGCAGCGCGCGGCCGGTGTTCTCGGTCCACACATAGCTCGACAGACCGTAGGCGATGTCATTCGAAATGCGGATGGCGTCCGCTTCGTCTTCGAACGGAATCAGGCAGGCGACCGGGCCGAAGATTTCCTCCTGCGCGATACGCATGCGATTATCGACATCGACGAAAACGGTCGGTTGCACGAAATTGCCTTGTTTCAGGGCTTCCGGCAGATCCGGCATGTCGAGACCGCCGCACGCGAGCGTGGCGCCTTCCTTCGGTCCGAGTTCGATATAGCTGCGCACCTTCGCCATATGACCCTGGCTGATCATCGGGCCGACGACGGTTTTTTCGTCGAGCGGATCGCCCACCGTAATGCGTTTCGCACGCTCGATAAAGCGCTCGGCGAACTTCGCGTAGATCGAGCGTTGCACGAGAATGCGCGAGCCGGCCGTGCAGCGTTCGCCGTTGTTCGAGAAGATCATGAACACGGCGGCGTCGAGCGCGCGCTCGAAATCGGCGTCGTCGAAAATCACGAACGGCGACTTGCCGCCCAGTTCCATCGAGAACTTCTTGAGGCCCGCGCTCTGCACGATGCGGTTGCCCGTAGCCGTCGATCCCGTGAACGAGACCGCGCGCACATCGGGATGCGCGACCAGCGGCTCGCCCGTTTCCTGGCCGAAGCCGTGCACAATGTTCAGGACACCTGCGGGAATGCCGGCTTCGAGCGCAAGCTGGCCGAGCATCGACGCCGTAAGCGGCGACAGTTCGCTCATCTTCAACACGGCGGTATTGCCGAAAGCCAGACACGGCGCGACCTTCCACGTGGCCGTCATGAAGGGCACATTCCACGGCGAAATCAGCGCGCACACGCCAGTCGGGTGAAACAGCGTGTAGTTCAGATGCGTGCTGGTGGGATAGGTGTGGCCGTCGACCGCCGTGCACATTTCGGCGAAATAGGTGAAGTTGTCGGCGGCGCGCGGCACGAGTTGTTTGCCGGTTTGCGAAATCGTCTGGCCGGTGTCTTTCGTTTCGGTCAGCGCAATCTCGGGCACGTTCTTCGCAATCAGTTCGCCGAGTTTGCGCACGATTTTCGCGCGATCGGCAGCGGGTTTAGCCGCCCACGCGGGGAACGCGTTCTTCGCCGCGCTCACGGCGAGGTTCACTTCTTCCGCACCGCCGCGCGCGACTTCCGCGAGCACGTCCTGATTGGCGGGATTCACGGTTTCGAAGTAGTCGCGTCCTGGGTGGGCGCGGCCGTCGATCAGGTGTTCAATGCGGCCTGTAGACATGGCGTGTTCATTCCGTCGGGGTGGCGCGGCCGAAATCGGCATCGGACGCGATCGTGTTGACAAGGCGGCCGAGGCCGTCGATTTCGCAAATCACTTCATCGCCGGCATTCACGTTGACGATGCCTTCGGGCGTGCCGGTGAGAATCACGTCGCCGGGCGCGAGCGTCATGAAGCCGCTCAGGTATTCGATCAGTTCGGCGATGCCCGTGACGAGATCGCGCGTGTTGCCGTGCTGCTTGAGTTCACCGTTCACATAGGTGCGCAGATCGAGCGCGTTGACGTCTGCAATATCCGCCGCATCGACAAACCACGGCCCGAGCACCGTGCCGCCGTCGCGGTTCTTCACGCGCAGGTTCGGGCGGTAGTAGTTCTCCAGATAGTCGCGAATCGCGTAGTCGTTCGCGATCGTGTAGCCCGCGACGTATTGCATGGCGTCTTCGCGCTTCACATTCTGCGCCGCGCGGCCGATCACCACCGCGAGTTCGCACTCGTAGTGCATGAAGACGACATCGGCGGGACGGCGAGTAAAGCCGCGATGGCCGATCACGCTGCCCGGTCCCTTGAGAAACACAAGCGGCTCTTCCTGCTTGCTGAATTGCAGTTCTTTTGCGTGTTCCGCGTAGTTCAGGCCGAGTGCGAAGATCGTGCCCGGCTCGAACGGCGCGAGCCAGACGACTTCATTTTCAGCGCGCACGCGGCCATCGGCCAGACGCACGCGGTTGCCGGCTTCCGGATACGCTTCGTGAATGGCGCCTGCATAGGCGACGCGACCTCGCATCATGCTGCGGCTCCTTGTGCGATGAATTCGACGGCTAGCGCGGGCCAGTCTGCAATCGATATAGTTGCGCGCGCACCTTCATGTGCAACAGGCGAACCCTGCGGCACGCCGAGCGTGAGGATGTCGCCGGGCGCGAGCGTCATGAAATCGGTGACATCGGCGAGTAGCTGGGCGACGTTGCGCACGCTGGTTGCCGTGCTGGCGCTAAAGCGCGCCGAGCCTTCGATATCGACGTGGATCTGCAGATTGTCGGGATCGGCAACGTGATGCTGCGCGACGATCGTCGGGCCGATCACGCAAAAATTGTCGCGCGCCCGAAACCGCACGGAAGGCCGATAGACGCTTTCGTGCGGCACGCTCAGGTCTGCGACCAGCGTGTAGCCCGCGATGTAATCGAACGCGTCGCGCGCCGCGACACGCGTGGCGGTGCGCCCGATCACGATGCCAAGCGATGCGCCCACCTGCACGCCTTCAGCGCCCGGCACCACGACGCGTGCGCCGTGGCCTGCCAGCGTGTTGCGCGGTTTCAGATAAAGAATGGGCGCGCGCGGCGGGGCTTTGTAGGGCGCGGCATTGACCGCGTCGCCGAGCGCGTCCAGGGCGTGGCGGTCGTTGAGCAGCGTGCCGTACACGGCGCCTGAAACGGGCGCGCGGCAGCGTGCGCCATGGGCGAGCAGCGCGCGGGCCTGAGCCGCGTCAACGTCGCGCGGCAAGGCTTCGCCTTCGAGATGCAGCAGATGATCGTCTACGGAAAACATGGTGCGGTTCACTTTCCCGGAAAACACTAATATGTGAGTGATTCTGCGCTTGCTATCATCCAGCGTCAATCATCGATACCGGTTTCGCGGGTTTCCCCTGGTCTCGCAGGTGCCCGCCGCGGTATCCAGAACGAAACCATCATGTCCGATTCCTCACGCTCCTCCACGCACCTCGCGCACCGCAACCTGCCCATGCTGCTCCTGCGGGCGCGCGAAAAGATGATGGAGCGCTTTCGCCCGCTCATTACCGCGCATGGGCTTACGGAGCAGCAATGGCGCGTGATTCGCGCGCTCAACGATAGCGGCCCGTTGGAGCCGCGCCAGATTTCCGATCTGTGCACGATTTCCAGCCCGAGCATGGCGGGCGTGCTCGCGCGCATGGAAGCGCTGGGTCTCGTCACCAAAGAGCGCTTCGCCGACGATCAGCGGCGCGTGCTGGTCACGCTCACGAAGAAGAGCCATCAGCTCGTGAAGGCGATCACGAAGGAACTGGAGGCGCGCTACAAGGCGCTGGAGGAAGAGGTGGGGCCGGAAGTGGTGGAGCGCGTTTATCGGGCTATCGACGATCTGCTGGCCGGGCTCGAATGAACGCGCTTGAGAGGCAGAACTGGCCGCCTGGCGGCCAAAGGTGAGGATTTACAGGAGCTTTCCCGGCTTCAGGCCAGCGTGTCGAACGCGTTGTCGAGTTCGAGCGCCGAAGTGGGGCGCACAATGCGCGCGACTTCAGCGCCGTCGCGCAGAAAGATGAGGGTGGGCCACAGCTTCACGCGGAACGAACGGCCGAGCGCGCGGCCCGGACCGTCTTCCACCTTGATGCGGCGCACGTCGGGATGTTTCGTGAAGGCGTCGCCGATCAGCGGCTGCGCGCCCTGGCAGTAACCGCACCAGTCGGTGCCGAATTCCAGCACGGCGCGGCCTTGCAGGGCATCGACTTCCCTGCGGTCCGGGGCTTTTGTGGCGTAGCTCATCGCGTCTCCTTTCGCGCTCGTTGTCTGCGGTTTCAAACCATCTTCATACGATAACCCACGCGGCTTGAACGCGCTTGCGCGGGTTCAAGCGGCCTCGCGCGCCGCCAGCGTCACGGTCGATTCGATGCGCTCGACGAGCCAGCCATCGCTGCCGTGCGCGGCGACGATCGCGTCGATTTCCGCGAGCAGCGTATCGAGCCGCGTGCCCAGCCGTTCGCGCGCGAGACTCGACATCGACAACGGCCGCGCTTTCAATTGCGCCGCGCTCACGCGCCGGTATTCGATCACCGAAATGTGCTCGATGGCGCCAAACGCCGAGCGCGCCAGCACATCCGTATGGCTTTCCCACTCCGCCGAGCGGCGCAGCGTGCGGGTGGGATCGGCGCTTGCGTAGCTGTCGAGCAGATTGCGATATTGCGCGGCCCACGGGCGCTGCGGGTCGTCCAGATGCGTGGTGTTGAAAAGCGCCACGGCGCCGCGTTCGGCGAGGATCGTATCGAGCCGCGCGAGCGTATCGGCGCGATCCATCCAGTGGAACGCCCGGCCGATCACAGCAAGGTGAAACGCGCCGGTTGCCGGCGAGAGATCGTACGAACTGCCTTGACGATATTCGATGTTCGGGGCGATGCCCGCGCCCAGTTGCGCGGCGACTTCGAGCATGGCGGGTTCGGGGTCGATGGCCACGGCGCTTGCCACCCAGCTGGCGAACGCGAGCGAAAGCTGACCGGGGCCGCAGCCCAGATCGAGCAGCCGCTGCGTGCCGTTCAGGCCCATGCGCTGCGCCACGCGGCGAATCAGCGCGGGCGAGTAAGCGGGACGGCCGATGAGGTAATGCGGCGCGGCGTCGTGGAAGCGATCGGCAACAAAAGGCGTGGTCTGGCTCATGGCGCGGGCAGGGCGATGGGGCGGGAGGGGGAAGCGCACAGTCTGGAGACGTGACGCGATGGCGTCAAGAACGGTTAAGGTGAGCGTTTTCGGGAGTGAGCGCCACGCGCGCTTGAAGCGCACCTTTGAGATTCTTGTAGTGCGTTTGCTTGTGACTGAATCGGCAGAAAACACCTTGAAACAAGCGATGAAATGATTTTTACGGCTTTCTGTGCAAAAACTGGAATCTCATCGCCTGCGTGCTGGAATGCGTATCGAACATTCAAAGGTGAGCGTTTGCGGGACTATTCGGTAAACGCAATGATTAGATGCCAAAATTCGTTCAGTCATGCCGATGTCATTTGCGTAAACCGCTAAAAACACCTGATTTCAGGCGGTTTTATCGGTTATCGGCGTGAACTGAATCCGGCAACGACAGCGCGCCCGAAAGCGTAAAGCGCGCAAAGGTGAGAAGATTCGGGGGCGGCCGTCAGGCCATTGGACGGTTGCCTGCGATCGGTATATAACAGCAGTGCGGGTTTCTTTTTTCGAAGTATCAGCAAGGGGAAACAGTTCATCATGACGAGCGACGACACGCAAAAGCATGACGCTCAAGCGCCGGGCGCGAGTGTGCCTCAAAACGATCTGGACAATCTGAACGCAGCGTTTACGCATGTCGATGAAGGCGTAAAGAGCGGCAATATCGCGGCGGGCGCGGCCAAAGGCCTGGTGTTCAGCCTGATCGAAACGCTGGGCGCGCTGGTCGGCGACCCGGATCTGCCGGAACATGCCCGCTCGGGCTATGAAGGCCTGCTCGAAGCCGCGCGCGAGCTGCGGGTAAAGCTGGAGCGTTGATTCATCACGGGCTTCTCAGGCGTCCTCAGTTGTCATCGGACGCTTGAGCGAGCAAGGCATCGGCGAGACCTTCGGGCGCATCGCCTATCTGCAGTTCCGGCGTGCCGTGCCAGTCCGCGCAACGTTGCAGCGCGCGCCGCAGATCGTCGATCAGCCGGCCGCTCACGCGGATGCCCGGCTCCAGATGCAACGCCTTCACTTCGAATATCTGCTGCGCGCGATGGGCTTTCGCATCGATGCGCCCCACCAGTTTTCCGCGGCTCAAGATCGGCAGTACGAAGTAACCGTATTTGCGCTTGTGCGCAGGCACATAGCATTCGATCGCATAGTCGAAGCCGAAAAGCGCCACGGCGCGTTTGCGGTCCCACACCACGGGATCGAATGGCGAAAGCAAGGTCGTGACCGTCGATGCCAGCGTGCCGCCCGCCGCAGTGTTAAGCAACGCCGCGTGATCGCGGTGCACGAACGCATCGGGCTTCCAGCCTTCCACGCGCACGGGGATCAGCTCGCCCGCATCGGCGAGCGCGTGCAGCGCCTCGGTATAAGGGCGGCGCGGCAGGCGGTAGTAGTCGGCGGCCCAGTCCGCGCGGATCACGCCCAGCGCCTGGCAGGTGCGCAGCAGCAGCGTGCGTTCGGCATCGGCGCGCGAAGGCAGATCGCGCTTGTCGCTCCAGTTGGGCAGCACGCGCTCGGCCACATCGTAGACGCGCTGAAAATTGCGCCGCTCGGCCACCATCAGCGCGCCGATGGCGAACAGCACTTCCAGATGGCGCTTTTCGGGCTTCCAGTCCCACCAGCCGCTGCCTTTGGCACCTTCGGCGCGCGCGAAATCGGCGGAACGCACCGGGCCGCTCGCGCGGATGCGTTCGAGCAGCGCGTCGATCTCGCGGCGATGTGTCGTGTGCCATTCGCCCGCGTATTTCCAGCCCATGCCGGAAGGGTCGAGCATGCGATGGCGCAGCAGGCCGTAATCCTCGATCGGCACGAAACAGGCTTCGTGCGACCAGTATTCGAACAGGCGTCCTTCGGCGAGATGCGCGTCGAGCCAGCGCGGATCGTACGCGCCCACGCGGCTGAACAGCACGAAGTAGGGACTGCGCGCGACCACGTGAATCGTGTCGATCTGCAGTTGCGCCATGCGCCGGATCGCGGCCAGCACATCGTCGGGCGTGGCTTTGCGGCGCGGCGGCGCGAGCAGCCCTTGCGCCGCCAGATGCAGCGTGCGCGCCGCCGCGAGCGGGAGCGTCAGTGTCGCGGCAGTGCCTGTGGATGCGGGTTCGGCGTCCTCGTCGAACGCCGCGTCGTCACGCATGCAGGCCGGCCATCGCGGCGACGGGCGTGACGGCCTGCGCATCGGCGGTCGTCATCGCGCCCAGCAACTGGTGGATTTGCGCGACCACCGCCGCGCCTTCGCCGACCGCCGCCGCCACGCGCTTGGTCGAGCCCGCGCGCGCATCGCCGATCGCATAGACGCCTTCGACCGAGGTCGCGAGACTGCACGACTCGTCCGCGCCGGTCAACACGAAGCCGTTCGGGTCGAGCGCCACGCCGCATTCGCGCAGCCAGCTGGTGTTCGGGTCCGCGCCCGTGAAGAGGAACAGATGGCGCGCGTCGAAGCGATCGATGCCTTCGGGACACGGCGCTTTCAGGCGGATCGCGGCGAGCCCGGCTTCGTCTTCGTCGAGCCCGCCGATCTCGCTGCGCGGATGCACGTTGACGTTCGGCAGCGAGGCGATGCGGTCGATCAGATAGCGCGACATCGTCGATTCGAAACCGGCCTTGCGGATCAGCACGTCGATCTGGCGCGCCTGGGTGGAGAGATAGACGATCGCCTGGCCCGCCGAATTGCCGCCGCCCACCAGCACGACGTTCTCGTGCTTGCAGAGTTTGGCTTCGACCGGCGAGGCCCAGTAGTAGACGCCGCGACCGGTATAGCGATCGAGCCCGGCGATGCTCGGGCGGCGGTAAATCGCGCCGCTCGCGATCACGACGGTGCGCGCGCGCACATCGCCGCTACAGGTTTCGAGGCGGCGCGGATGTTCGTCGCAATGAAGCTTTTTCACCGAAACCGGAATCGCCACGTGGGCGCCGAACTTCTGCGCCTGCACGAACGCGCGGCCCGCAAGCGCCTGACCGGAAATGCCGGTCGGGAAGCCCAGATAGTTTTCGATGCGCGAACTCGCGCCCGCCTGGCCGCCGGGCGCGCGCGAGTCGAGCACGATCACCGATAAACCTTCGGAAGCCGCATAGACGGCCGTAGCGAGCCCGGCCGGACCCGCGCCCACGACGGCCACGTCATAGACGCGCTCGCCGTTCAGTTCGGGCAGCAGCCCGAGGCAGGTGGCGAGTTCGGGCGCGGACGGATGGCGCAGCACCGAACCGTCCGGGCAGATCACCAGCGGCAGATCTTCGCAGCGCGCCGCGAAGCGCTCGATCACGCAGAGCATGCTGCTTTCGTCGCGTTCGTCGAGCACCGAATACGGATGGCCGTTGCGCGTGAGAAAGCCCTGTAGCGAGAGCAGTGCGGGATCGTCATGCTTGCCGACGAGGATCGGCCCGCCCGCGCCTTTTTCGATCAGCGAAACGCGGCGCAGGATCAGCGCGCGCACGATGCGCTCGCCGAGTTCGGCTTCGGCGACGATGGCCGCGCGCAGCTTCTCGGGCGGAATCAGCACCGCATCGACGGGTTCGAGCGCCACGCCGTCCACCAGCGCCGGGCCGCCGGAAAGCTGGCCGACTTCGGCGAGAAAATGTCCGCGGCCGTGCTCGACGATCAGGCGCTCGCGGCCGAGTCCGTCGCGCTGGAACACCTTCACGGAGCCCGCGAGCAGCACGAACATGCCGGGGCCGGTTTCGCCGGTGTGGAACAGCAACTCGCCCGGCTCCCAATGGCGGCGCTCGCCGAAACGCGAGAGACGCGCGATTTCGTCGTCGGTGAGTTGGGGAAACATCTGGTGGCGCCGCGTGGAGAGCGTCGAGAACGGCGCCTCGGCGGGTTGCGGCTGGGTATCGGAAAGCGTGGACTGCGTGGATTGCGAGGCCTCGTAGGGAGGCGGCTCAGTGGCAATAGAGCCCATCAGGCGATTCTCCTCATGCGCGCGCCGGCGGGCCCATTTGCCTTGCCGGCGTGCGGAATCAGACAGCTTTCGGCGTGATGTTGACCGGCACCTCGGGATGCTGGGTCACCAGCAGCGATTCGAGAGTGCGCCCGGAATCGCGCCACGCGTCGAGACCGCCAAGCAGCGGCACGACATCGACGAAACCGGCCTCGACGAGTTTTTTCGCCATCCAGGCCGCGGAAATTTCATTGGGGCACGAGCAATAGATCACGAGCTTTTGCTCGAGCGGATACTTCGCCAGAATCTCGTCGAGCTTGCGCTCGTCGGCGAACAGCGCGCCCGGAATGATGAACGGATCGAGCTTGCGCTTTTCCTCCGAGCGGATGTCGAAGACCACGGGCGGCGGCTTGTTGGCCATCGCGCGGTAGAGATCGTCGACGGTGATGCGCGCATTGGCGAGCTTCTTGATCAACTGGCGGCGGCGCGTCCAGCGATACGCCGCATAAAGCAGCAGCAACACGACCACGACAACCGCCGCGAGGCGCCCGAGGCGGCTCGCGCCTGCCAGCATCATGTCGATCTGCGGAGCGAACAGCACGCCGATCAGCAAGCCCGTGCCGGACCACAGCGCCGCGCCAATGCCGTCGAAACCCACGAACTGCCGATAAGGCGTGCCCATCGCCCCGGCCAGCGGCACGGAGACGAGCGACAGCCCCGGCACGAACTTGGCGATGGCGAGCACGCGCACGCCCCAGCGGCCGAAAAAGCGCTCGGTCTTTTTCACGCAGGTATCGCGCGAGAGCGAGAGCTTGCAGAGCGTCTTGAGCGTATTGCCGCCATAGAGCCGGCCGGCCATGAACCAGACACTGTCGCCGATCAGCATGGCGACGACGGAGAGGCCGAGCACCGGCGCGACCTGCTGGCCGATCGAACCCGGATGCATGGCGGCCATCGCGCCGAACAGCACGAGCGCCGGCATGGCGGGCACCGGCAGCCCGAGCGCCCCGGCCAGCACGTTGAGGAAGACGAGCGCAGGGCCGTACTGCGCGATGAGGTCATGTAGCATCGGCTTACTTCCCTTGCCTTGAGCGCCGCGCGAGCAGCGCAAACTGGAAGATTAACGTAACGATTATGGACGCATTTCGAAGGCGTGCAAGCGAGGCCGCAAGCGCCTTGAAACCCGAGTTGGGGAGCATACGCCCGATGCGGATTCGATGCGCGTAAGCGCCGGAGCGTAAGTGAGGCAGGAGCCAGCATGCCCGGCGCGCGCGGCATGCGTGTGAACGCACCGGCGGCGTTGCACGGGAGCGACGAACAAAGCGTGTGAGAACGCGCGAGGCGCCATGGCGGCGCCTTCGCGCAAACGGCCCGCGAAGCTGGCGGGCGTGGAGGATGAACCGTGACGGCGGCTGGCCGGAAGCGCCCGGCCTTGCCGCTTGACCTGGCTTAGCCCGGCTTAGCGAACGTGCGACTCGCCCGGTAGCTCGGCGCCCTGCGCGCGGATGGCCGCGATCAGTTCCGCAGGCGTGATTTCATAACGCACTTCGCGGTGGATGCCCGGCTTGCGCTCGTCGATTTCGATCAGCAGCAGGCTCTTGCCATCGGCCGATGATTCGAGGCGCAGCGAACGCGTTTCGCGTCCAGTGGCGTCGTCATGCTCGGTGAGCAGGGTCATGGTTCCGGAAGACCCGGTCGTGCGCATTGATGTTGTCCTCGTGTTTGGTCGAACCATTGTACGGGGTCGGCCGTGCGGCGTCTCAGTGCTGTGAGCGCGGGCGCACATACCGCGCCGCCGTCTGACCTGGCTAGCCAGTTTAACGCGAGTCCACGCTGATACGCGCATTTTTGCGCGCCCTGCAACGGTGCACGGAAGTTGTTGCGCTGGCAGCGCCTTTGTCACGGGCGTGACGCAATGGCTGCATAGTGCTTGCCAGGTCGCATGCGGTGGCGGTCTCGGTGGCGGCCGGTTTGCGGGCAGATGCGCTTTGGGTCCCGTAAATCCTCACCTTTGCGCGCGACGGAAACCGCAAGAAAAAACGGCTCACCCGGTAGAGGCCGGGGAGCCGTCGAAACGCCGTTGTTACTCGGATCAGACACCCACAAAGTGGGCGCTGACGGGAGTGATAGTGCGGTTTGGCGCGCGCGCTGTCGAGATGGGACAAATGCCGATCTGTCTGCTTAATACGAGCCCGCAGCCGCTTTACAGCGGGCTTTCGCATCATGCGCGCCGGGTTATCAGACCTCGGCGGTTTCTTCGCGCGCGTGCGCGGCCGGACGTTGCGCGATGCGCCTGGCCGGTGCGCTGCGCGTAGTCGCCTGTGCGCCGGACTGCGTACCCGATTGCGTACCCGATTGCGTACCCGCGACCGTGAAGAGGCGCACGGCCTCGTCGAGCACATCGGCCTGATCGGCCAGACGCTGCGCCGTGGCGGCGGCCTGTTCGACCAGCGCCGCATTCTGCTGCGTGGCGCTGTCCAGATGCGCGACGGCCTGATTGACCTGTCGAATGCCCTCGGCCTGCTCGCCGCTCGCATTGGCGACTTCGACGATGATCGACGAAACCCGGCTCACCGCTTCGTCGATGGCGCGCATCTGCGCCGTCGTGTGGCCGACCAGTTCGGTGCCCTGGGCGATCTCGTGCACGCTCGCATCGACGACCTGTTTGATTTCCTTCGCCGATGCCGCGCAGCGTTGCGCCAGCATGCGCACCTCGCCCGCGACCACGGCGAACGAGCGGCCCGCCTCGCCCGCGCGGGCGGCTTCGACGGCCGCGTTGAGCGCGAGAATATTGGTCTGGAACGCGATGCCGTCGATCACGCCGGTGATATCGGCAATGCGCTTCGAGGCGTCGGTGATGCCCGCCATCGTGCGCTCCATGCGGCCCGCGAGCGAGCCGCCCTGAGCGGCCGCGTCCTGCGCCTCGCGGGCGAGATCGAGCGCGCGCGTGCTGGCTTCGGCGTTGGCCTGCACCGTGGTCGTGA
Source organism: Paraburkholderia sp. J69-1 (assembly GCF_905220255.1). Lineage (NCBI taxonomy): Bacteria > Pseudomonadati > Pseudomonadota > Betaproteobacteria > Burkholderiales > Burkholderiaceae > Paraburkholderia > Paraburkholderia sp. J69-1. The sequence goes on from NZ_CAJMZG010000028.1 coordinate 51,739, forward strand.
GCTGATCCATGGTGGCGGCCGTTTCTTCGAGCGAAGCGGCCTGCAATTCCGTGCGGCGCGAGAGATCGAGATTGCCGGTGGAGATTTCGTGCGCGGCGTCGAGCATGCCGTCGATCTGCGCGCGCACGTCGTAGACGATCGCGGTGAGATTGGCCTGCAGTTGATTGAGCGCCTGCAGCACATCGCCGAGATCGTCTTTCGACGCGATCGCGAGCGTTGCGGTGAGGTCGCCCGCGGCCATGCGCGTGGACGCCATCGACATCTGCTCGAGCGGCGCGCCCAGATGGCGCGTGGACAGGCGCCAGCCCACCAGACTGCACACGGCTGCGGCGCCGAACGCGCACCAGAACGGCGTGGGCGGCAGACCCTGCCAGGCGCCGAAGCCCGCCGCCGCGAGCGCGGCCGGCACGAGCCCATAGCCGATACCGATACGCGTGGCGATGGGCAGGCGCATGAGCGACTTCGCCGCACCGATGATGCCGGTGCGCGTGAGGTCGCCCTGATGCAGACGCATGCCGCGAAGACGGCCTTCGCGCATCTGCGCGTAAAGCTGTTCGGCGTCGCGCACTTCCTCGCGGCCCGGCTTCACGCGCACGCTCAGATAGCCGACCACCGTGCCCTGCTCGGACACGGGCGTGACGTTCGCGCGAACCCAGTAGTGATCGCCGGACTTGCGGCGATTCTTCACGAGCGCGGTCCACGGACGGCCGCTGCTGATGGTCTCCCACATGTCGGCGAAGGCTTCGGCCGGCATGTCGGGATGGCGGATGACGTTATGCGCCTTGCCGATCAGTTCTTCCTTCGTGAAACCGGAAACGGCGACGAACGCGGGATTGCAATACTGAATACGGCCCTTGAGATCGGTGGCCGAAACGAGCATCTGCGAAGCAGGATAGTCGAACTCCTGCTGCGTGACGGGTTGGTTGTTGCGCATGGGATTCCTTGCAGATCGGCCGGTCACGGCCCGACAACATGTCGGGATTAACGGCAAATTCCCCTTGTTCTTTAGGGTCTTTGTGCGCTTTCGATGACTGATTCATGGCGCATCAAGTGACGGGCGATGGCGGAATTGCTTGCACGATCAAGGACTTTGCGCGGATGTCCGAAGGATATGCACAGGCTTGCTCACGATTTCTGTGGATAAGGTTGGTGAGGCGCTGCAGTGCCTGCGGCGGGCGTTGTGCGCGTTAACTATTTTCGTTCAATGGGTTAGCGCAGGTTTCCAGTAGTTACGCACAAGGCTGTCAACGGAAAGTGTGGATAAGTGATGTGAGTCGAGGCTGATGGCGCGACTTTTCAGACCTTTCTGAGGGCAATTCTCCCGTAATTAAGCGAAGGTTATCCCATGCCTACGCGAACCGAAAAAGCCGCCTTTGCCGCCCGTCTGCGGGCTGTCATGAGGCGCGAATCCCTGTCGCTGGAAGGACCCACTGCACTGGCGAACTGGCTCAAACAGCGCAGTCACGGCGCCATTTCCGTATCGCCGCAAACTGCTCACAAGTGGTTGAAAGGCGCCACCATTCCGCTTCACGACACGCTCGTGTTATTTGCCGAGTTGTTCGACGTCGATCTGCACTGGCTGCAATATGGGCCGGGCCAGCGAGGCCCGGAATTTCCGCCTTCGCCGCAGCCTGCCACGATGCGTGAGCCGACCATACCGCCTGCGCACGCACACCAATTGCTCTCGAGGTTCGAATCTCTCGACAAAGGCGATCGCGCATTGGTCGAAGTATTGATTTCGCGGCTGACCAGTTTGCCCGACTAGTCATTTGCGTTCAAACCACCAACGCCACCACCGCAACAACTGTCATCACGAACGCCACCGCTGCCAACGGCGCCACGCGCAAATCGTCCATCTGATCATGGCCGTCCACGGTATTGAATAACGGAAGAATCAGTATTGCGAAGTAACCCAGCATGATTTGCAGCGCCAGTAATAACTGGAGCGTCGATTCGACGGGCATGGTGCTGACTCCGCGGTGAAGGGCGGAGTCAGTCTAGTAAGCGAAAATGCGGCTGTGCATAGGCCGATCGTCAAGCATCGTTAGAGCTGTCGTTCACCCGGGTTCGGCGACCAGAATCAATACTGCCATCGCGATCAGGGTGGCCGTGGCGCAGACCAGCAGCGCAAACGGCCGCCTTTGCAGCATCGCGTCGATAGTGGGAATCAGCATTGGCGTCATGGCGAGCATGACGATAACAACGATAAACAACGCCCAGACATTGGTGAGATGCGGCATGAGATGGCGCTCCACAATTGGATGACATCCATCGTAGAGCGCGAGCCTGTGACTGCGTATCAGATCGATCTGATTCTGCTTTTGCTTTTGCTTGAACGGCGCCCGGCCGCTTCGGCATCAAGCCGCCATCGGCGCAGGACTCAGCATCAAAATCACGCTCACGCCATCGGCTGCTTCGATTTTCGAAATTGCGCAATCGTTCAGGGCAATATCGAAGGTGCCTTCCTTGAGATGTATCGTCGCGCTGCCGTGAGGATGAAACGTCAGATTCGTCACGAGGCTTTGCTCGGTTTCCGCGTTTGCGACGCGCGAAAGCGCGAGCGCATCGACGAAGATTGCACTTACCGGCTTCTGTGCTTCCGGTTGGTCGTTCTGCCCTTGGGTTTCGGCTTGATTACGTTTGACAGAGGGCTTGCGCTGCTTCATCGGTTCGACTCCTTATTGCCGGAACGTCCGGCTGTGTCGCGATGAATCTTAGGTTTGCGCCGCGTCTGTCGATATCGAAAGAATGCGAATTTATCGCTGCCTTTATACCTGGCATATCTGATTAATGGCTGTGAACTGGCTCCGCGCACGAGCAGCACGGAAATGCCACCGAAGAAAGCGAAAAACGGAGCCAGGACGCTGAGCACGACGGCAACAGGCATGATGCGTTCTCCTTGTGCGGCACTCAGGCAGCAGGCAATAACGCAGCAATGGCGAGCAGCACCACGGCCAGCGAAACAATGCCGATTCCCGCCGTACGCAAGGCCACACGTCGACGCTCGATTAGCGGGTCGGAAGACGGAATAAACAGAATCGTGGCGCCTGCCAGAAAGAGAACAAGTAGCAGGACAGCCCGGAATGAAATGGGATAGGGCACGATGCGACTCCCTGAATGAGTTGGTTAAGTCACATCGTAGAAATCCCCGCCACTGACGCCAATCAAAGAAGTTCGAATCTGAGGACGAACGAGCCCGCCAATACAATGCCAGGTACGCTAAAAAAAATATAAGGATGCCGAATCAATTAACGAGTCAAACGCTGTGACTTATTAATCAGACAAATAAAGCTAAATTAAATTACAAAATCCAACCATTAAATTACATTTTCATTATTCATAACAAAGGCCGCCGAAAATCACGCGTTGTAGCTGAAATGCATCAATCGATTGAAATAGTTGGTAACTTCTGGAATGATAGCGATTCTCATTCCTCGGCCAATCACACGATGGTTGTCCGGGCTTTAATTCAAAAATAGCCAGCCTCGTCGATCCCTGTGCATTTTCAAGGGGCCGCCAGCCAGCCACCGCCATCCAGGCCGAACGCGTCTCCTTCGCGCGCTCCACCGGCTGGATCTTCTTTCGTCGCACAGGGAACCATGTTGATCAGGACGCCGCTCGCGAGTGCCCTCGCGCTAGCTTTTGCCTTGCCGTTTGCCACCTCCGCGCTCGCTCAGAGCGCGCCGGCCGTTGCCGCTTCGGACGCTGCTGCGCCCGCGGCGAGCGCTCAAGCCAAAGCGAAAGCCGACGATAACGGCACGCTGCCCGCCGTCGCCGTTTCCGCCGAGGCGGCGCCGCAGGATTTCCAGGCCGAGAAGTCGACGGTGGGCGCCAAGACGCCCACGGCGCTGCGCGACATTCCGCAGACGGTGACCGTCATCAACAAGGCGCTGATGCAGTCGCAAGGCGCGACCTCGTTCCAGGACGCGCTGCGCAACGCGCCCGGCATCACCATCGGCGGCGCGGAAGGCGGGCAGATCGGCAACAACATCAATCTGCGCGGCTTCACGGCGCAGAACGACATCTACCTGGACGGCTTTCGCGATCGCAACCAGTATTACCGCGATACCTTCGATCTGGAGTCGATCGAAGTGCTCTACGGTCCCTCGTCGATGCTGTTCGGGCGTGGCTCCACCGGCGGCGTGATCAACCAGGTGAGCAAGCAGGCCGGTCTCAAGCCGATCACCGAAGTTTCGTCGACGATCGGCACCAATGACCGCTATCGCGCGACGCTCGACGTCGATCGTCCGCTCGGCGATCACGCGGCGTTCCGCCTGAACGCGTTCGGCCAGTCGCTCGGTTCCACGCGCGACGAGATGATGAACAAGGACTACGGTTTCGCGCCGACGCTGCGTTTCGGCATCGGCACGCCGACCGAAGTCACGCTGTCCGCGCTGATCCAGCACAACTACGATCAGCCCGATTACGGCGTGCAGTCGATCAACGGCCATTCGTTCTCGCCGTCGAAGAGCACGTACTACGGCCTGACCGACGACCGCACGATCCAGGACGTGCAGACCGTTTCCGCGCGGATCGATCACAAGTTCAACGATCAGTTCAAGATCAGCAACCAGACGCAGTTCTCGCATTCGCTCACCGATGCGCGCGAGACGGCGGCGCAAGCCGTGCTCACGGGGCCGCTTTCGACCAGCACGGCGCTCAAGAACGGCAATTACACGTCGCTGCCGCTTTCGGATCTCTATGTGAAGCTGCAGAGCCATGATCGCGTGATCGAGAACCACTCGATCTACAACGATACGATGGCGCAGTACAAGTTCAACACGGGCTTCGTGAAGCACGAGATGATCGCGGGCGTGGAAGTGGGCCACGACAGCTACACGAATCAGGCCTACACGCGCAACAATCTGCCGATCGTTTCGCTGCTCGACCCCGTCTATATTCCGACGCCGTCGAACGTCACGACGACGGTGGGCAATCACGCGGAATCGGGCGCAACGACGCTGGCGGCTTACTTCAACGAAACGATGTCGCTGGGCGAGCACTGGAAACTGATTGGCGGTGTGCGCTGGGATCGCTTCCAGGCGCATATTACGAATTCGATCAGTGCTCCGAACTATGCGGCGCAGACCAATACGTTCACCAGCGTGCGCGCGGGCGCGATCTATCAGCCGACCGACTGGCAGTCGTATTACTTCTCGTACGGCACGTCGTTCGATCCGTCGCTGGAGGCGATGACCGTCACCAATACCACGCAAGGTCTCGCGCCCGAGCACACCAAATCGTATGAAGTGGGCGGCAAGTGGGATCTGCTGAACGGCAATCTTTCGGTGACATCGGCGTTCTTCCAGCAGGAAATGGATAACGCGCGCACGCAGACGACCGCCGGCGAATACACGCTCGAAGGCGATATTCGCGTGCGCGGTTTCCAGGCGGGCGCGACCGGCCACATCACCAACAAGTGGCAGGTGTTCGCGGGCTACACGTATATGGACGGCATCGTGCTCAAGGCCGCCGACGGCACCCAGGGCAAGACGCCAGCGAACACGCCGCGCAATACCTTCACGCTCTGGACCACGTATGCGTTCACGCCGCATTGGGAAGTGGGCGGCGGGCCGACCTATATGTCGTCGCGTTACGCAGCAAACACGAATTACGTGCAGGTGGGCGGTTATACGCGTTGGGATGCAATGGCCGAGTATCACGAGAAGAAGTGGGACGTGCGCCTGAATTTGCTGAACCTGACCAACAAGTTCTACTATGACGCGCTGATCCAGTCGGACGGCGGACGTTCGGTGCCAGGCGTCGGACGCACGTTCCTCGCCACGGTCGATTACCGCTTTTAAGCTGTACCGTTCGTAACCGGCGCTAATGATGGAGCCACGCCGGTGTCACGCAAAGCCCGCATGATTGCGGGCTTTTGTGCGTCCGAACCCCTTGTAATGCCGCGTAATCAAAGCGGTGCAACGCGGAACCAGGAAGGAAACGACGATGCTGATTTCTATCCCGAACGTCTTGACGCCCGAGCAGGTGCAGGCCATTCGTGCGCGCCTCGACCATGCGGGCGACGCGTGGGTCGACGGTCGCGCGACGGCCGGCTGGCAAGGCGCGCCGGTCAAGCGCAATCAGCAGATTGCCGAGCACACGCCGATCGCGCGCGAACTGGGCGATATCGTGCTGGCCGCGATCGAGCGCAATCCGCTTTTTATCAGCGCGGCGTTGCCGAATCAGGTCTATCCGCCGCTGTTCAATCGCTATGAAGGCGGCATGACGTTCGGCTCGCATGTCGATGGCGCGGTGCGCGTGCTGCCCAACGGCGTGAAGCTGCGCACCGATGTTTCGATCACGCTGTTTCTTTCCGATCCCGACGAATACGACGGCGGCGAACTCGTGATCGAAGATTCCTATGGCGTGCAGGAAGTGAAGCTTCCGGCGGGCCACATGATCGTCTATCCGGCCACGAGCCTGCATCAGGTGAATCCGGTCACGCGCGGCGTGCGCGTGGGCAGTTTCTTCTGGGTGCAAAGCCTCGTGCGCGACGACACGAAACGCGCGCTGCTGTTCGACATGGACACCGCCATTCAACGCCTCAACGCGAGCGACGCGGACGCGCAGGCGCGCCGCAGTCTCGTGGGCTGCTATCACAATCTTTTGCGTATCTGGAGTGAGACGTGAGTTCTGCTGACAACGCCGTTTTAATCGACGATCAACAACGTAGCGAGCGCACGAAGCGTTCGCGGCGCGCCACCTTTATCAAGTGGCTGCGCAAGGTGCATGGCTGGGTCGGTTTGTGGGGCGCGGCGCTTGGCTTGCTGTTTGGCGTGACGGGTTTCGTGCTCAATCACCGGATGGAGCCGTTGCGGATTTCGCCGGGCGCACCGCAGGTTTCGTCGATGCAGCTCGACGTGCCCGATCCCGCGCCCGAAACGCCGCGCGACATGGTCAAGTGGCTCAAGTCGCAACCCGATCTGAAACTGCCGCCGCACATGGGCCGCGTGCAGAAGGAGCCCTCGCACAAGGTCGCGTGGGGCGATCGCACTGTGATGCAGCCCGAACACTGGCAGATCATGTTCGCGGCGCCGCATGAAAGCGTGAGCGCCGAATACTGGGTCGGCGACGATGCCATCACGCTCAAGCGCTCCGACAATTCGCTGATGGCGACCATCACGAATCTGCACAAGGGCGTGGGCATGAGCATCGGCTGGGTGCTGTTTATCGACACCTTCGCGGGTGCGCTGATTCTGCTTTCGCTCACCGGCGTGCTGCTGTGGACCGAACTGAACAAGCGCAAGACGGTGGGGGCCGTGCTGTTGATCGGCTCGATCGTCGTGGCGGTGTGTGTCGGGCTCGCCTGAGTTTGAGTTTTAGCTTTGGTTAGGCGGGGTCGTGTTGCCCAGGTGTTGCGCAAGATAGTCGATAAACGCGCGCACCTTGGGCGGCAAAAAACGGTTGGGCGGATAGAGCAGCCAGACCGGTCCCCGATAGGCGCGCGCCTCGAAAATCCACTCGGGCAGCACCTGCACGAGACGGCCGTCGCGCAACGCGTCGGCCGCCGTGAATTCCGGCAGGCAGGCGATGCCCCAGTCTTCCAGCGCCGCTTCGCAGCGCGCGCCCGCGTGATTGGCGATATAGCGGCCTTTCACTTCCACGGTCTGCGTTTGTGCGCCCCGACGCAGGCGCCAGCGATGATCGTCGGCGGTTTCTCCCAGCCATAGGCAATCGTGTTGCGCCAGTTCGCGCGGTTCGCGCGGCGTGCCGCGCGCGGCCAGATACGCGGGCGACGCGCACAACAACCAGCGCACGGCGCCCAACTGACGCGCGGCGAGGCCCGGCGGCGGCGTGTGCGTCGGACGGATCACGAGATCGAGGTTGTCGCGCAAGGGATCGGCTTCGTGGTCGGTGAAGACGAGCTGCACGTCCACATCGGCGAATTCGCGCAGAAAGCCGGGAATCAGCGGATGAATCACGGTTTTTGCATAAGCCGTGGGCGCGGCCACGCTCACGCGACCTTGCGGCTTTGCGGCGAGCTGGCCCGCCGCGTCGATGGCGCCCGCCGCCGCGCCGACCATATCCCGGCAATGCCGATAAACCTGCTCGCCCGATTCCGTCACGCGGATCTGGCGCGTCGAACGTTCCAGCAAACGCGCGCCCAGCGCCTCTTCCAGCCGTTTGATCTGGCGGCTGACTGTCGATGGCGTGCTGCCCAACTGGCGCGCGGCAACCGAGAAATTGCCGGCCTCGACCACGCGCGCAAAGGTGGCGAGATCGGGTAGCAGGGCGAACAGGTCCGTTGGGTTCATCTGTGCGTGGGCGACATAAAAGATGTTCGTATCAGGCCGATTATCGCCATGAATGCAAAGCAGGACAATGGCCGCTCCCGCCATCGATGAGGTCCGCTGCCATGTTTTCGCGCTTCGCCCGCCTGATGCATCTCGCCGACTGGCTGTTGTTGGCCGTCGCGTTCGTTTGGGGCACGAGTTACGGCGTGGTCAAGCACGCGCTGGCGTTTTATCCGGTGCTGGGCTTGCTGGCGCTGCGCTTTGGCATCACGTTCGTGCTGCTCGCGCCTGCATTGCGCACGCTGCGCCTGGCGTCGCGGCGTGCGTTGGGCGGGGCGCTGCTCGCGGGCGCGCTGTTGCTCGGCATCTTTTTGTGCGAGACCTTCGGCGTGATGCTGACGCGCGCATCCAATGCGGCGTTTCTGATCAGCCTGTGCGTCGTGCTGACGCCGCTGGTTGAGTGGGCGATGTTGCGGCGGCGTCCCGCGCGCGCCGAGTGGCTGGCGGTCGCGGCTTCGCTTGCGGGCGCGTGGCTGCTGACCGGCGGCGCCTATGTGCCGAATACCGGCGATGCGCTCATTCTGCTGGCCGCGCTCCTGCGGGCGATTTCCGTGTGCGTGACCAAGCGCGTGATGCGCGACGCCGCGCTCGATCCGCTTGCCGTGACGGCCGTGCAGGCGGGCTGCGTGACGTTGGGCAGCACGGCGCTTGCGCTGGCGTTCGCGCCGCAGCAGTGGCAGGCGCTACCCGCATTCGCCGGCCACGGCGCGTTCTGGTTGAGCGTGGCGTGGCTCGTGCTGGCCTGCACGCTCTTCGCGTTCTTCGTGCAGAACTACGCCGTGCGCCGCAGCAGCCCGACGCGCGTGGCCTTGCTGATGGGCAGCGAACCGGCGTTTGGCGCGCTGTTCGCCTGCGTGTGGCTGGGCGAACGGTTGAGCGCCGCCGCGTGGATGGGCGGCGCGCTGATCGTCGCGGCGACGGTGCAATGGAAGCGCACCGATGCAGCGGCGCTCAGCGAAACCGCCAGCGCCTGAATGCGCGAGCGCTTTAGTCCTGCATGCCGCGTTTGCGCAGCAGATACGTATCCATGATCCAGCCGTTCGCTTCGCGCGCTTCGGCGCGCACGCGCGCGATCTCGTCTTTCACCTCGTCTAGCGGCCCCGCCACGAGGATTTCATCGGGCGTGCCTACATACGCGCCCCAATAAATGTCGAGATCCTCGCCGGCAATCTGCGTATAGGCGTTCTGTGCGTCGAGCATCACCACGGCGCTGTCGGCATCGTCGGGAAAGCCGTTCTCCACCAGCCTGCGCCCCGTCGTAATGCTCACAGGCTTGCCGATAAAGTTCAGCGGCACGCGATGCTTCGCCGCCAGCGCCTGCACGCTGCTGATGCCCGGAATCACCTCGAAATCGAACGTCATGCGCCCTTCGGCCAGAATCGCATCCAGAATGCGGATCGTGCTGTCGTACAGCGACGGATCGCCCCAGACCAGAAACGCGCCGCATTGCCCATCGGCGAGTTCGTTCTCGATCAGCCCTTCGAACACGCGCTGCTTGTCGCGATTGAGTTCGTCGACGGCGGCCTTGTATTCGACGCCGTCACGTCGACGTTCCGGGCTCGTGGCTTCCACGATCCGATAATCAGGATTCCGTATGAAGCGTGCGCAGATCTCCTTGCGCAGCGCCACGAGCTTGTCTTTTGCTGCGCCCTTGTCCATCACGAAGAACACATTGGCGGCGTTGAGCGCCTCGATGGCCTGTACGGTCAGATAGTTCGGGTCGCCCGCACCAATGCCGATGATCAGAATCTTTTTCACGTCGTAGTTCCGGTGAGTGAGTCGTCCGCGAGGAGTTCGATAGCGTCGAGTTGTGTGGCGCAGATATCGCGCACGATGGTCACGAAATCGGCGAAATAAGGGCGCGTGGCGATGGCTTTGGGGGCGATCGCGTAAAGCTCGCTCCACAGGCCTTTCGCGCCCACGCGCCGCGCGAGCACGTAATCGTGATCGACATAGCTTTTCACGCCCCAGTTGGGCAGCGCCGCGATGCCCCGGCGGCTTGCCACCAGCTGCATGATGGCGATGGTCAATTCCGCCGTGCGGCGCTCCAGCTTGATGCCCGCGGGTTCCAGCACTTCGCGGATCAAGTCGATGCGCGATTCCGGCACGGGATAGGTGATGAGCGTTTCGTCGCGCAGGTCGTCCGCGTTGAGCTTGCGGCGATTGCGCAGCCGATGCTCGTTGGCCATCACCACGAGAATCTCGAAGCGAAACAGCGGCGCGACCGTGAGCGCGCGGCGCGCGCGCGGCTTCGAGCCGATCACCACATCGGCTTTGCCTTCGGCGATCAGACGCATGGGATCGGCGTGAAAGCCCGCGACGAGATCGACCTCGACCTCGGGCCAGCGGCGGCGGAATTCGTCCATCACCGGCATCAGCCAGTCGAAACAGGTATGGCATTCGAGCACGATGCGCAATTCGCCGCGCGCGTCGCCCTTCAGGCGCACGAGATCGCGCTCGGCGGCGGCCACGCCGGCCAGCGTCTCGCGCGCGAGCGCGAGCAGGCGTTCGCCCGCCGCAGTAAAGCGCAGCCCCTGACGCGTGCGCTCGAATAGCGAAACGCCGTAATGGCTTTCGATGTCGCGGATCTGGTGCGAAAGCGCCGACTGGCTCAAATGCACGCGCGCGGCGGCGGCCACGAGCTTGCCCGAATCGGCAATGGCGACGAGCGAGCGCAAATGACGGATTTCGATCATGCGGCTTCGCTTGGGCCGGGCGGCCCGACAAAAAACTGGATATGAATTTGGCTCATACAACGATGAAAACATGTCGCTTGAAGAATGATAGCGCGACTTCGACAATGCCCCGCTAAACAGGACATTTGCAGACCCGATCGACCATGGCACGCACTCATATTTCCGGCTTTCCCCGCATCGGCGCGCAGCGCGAACTGAAGTTCGCGCAGGAGGCGTTCTGGCGCGGCGAAATCGACGAAGCCCGCCTTCATGACGTAGGCGCGGGCCTGCGTGCGCGTCACGGACTGATGCAGCGCGACGCCGGTCTGGACTTCGTGTGTGCGGGCGACTTCGCCTGGTACGACCCGATGCTGAGCATGAGCGCGCTGCTGGGCGCCTTGCCGGAGCGCTTCGGCTTCGATCCGCGTACGCTGACGCTCGCGCAGTACTTCGCGCTCGCACGCGGCAACGCGCAGCAACCGGCGCTGGAAATGACGAAGTGGTTCGACACGAACTATCACTACATCGTGCCGGAGATCGACGCCGATACGCGTTTTGACGGTGGCGTGGACTGGTTTTACGAAGAAGTGGGCGAGGCGCAGGCGCTCGGGCGCGCGGTCAAGCCGGTGCTGATCGGCCCGATTACGTGGCTGTGGCTCGCCAAAAGCCGCGTGCCCGGTTTCGATCGTTTGTGGTTGCTGCCGCGCTTGCTGGTGCGTTACACGCGCATTCTGGAGGCGCTGAAGGCGCGCGGCATCGAATGGGTGCAAATCGACGAGCCTGCGCTGTGCTGCGATCTCGAAGACGACTGGCTGGCGGCGTTCGGCGCTGCGTATGAAGCGCTCGGCGAAAGCGAGGTCAAACTGCTGATCGGCACGTATTTCGGCTCGGCGGCGCAGCATGCGGCGCGCGTGGCCGCGCTGCCGGTGCACGGTATTCACGTCGATCTGGTGCGTGCGCCGGAACAACTCGACGTATGGCGCGCGGCGCTGCGCGGCGATCAGGTTCTTTCGGCAGGCGTCATCGACGGTCGTAATGTCTGGCGCGCCGATCTCGCTGCAATCGCCGATACGTTGCTCGACACGCATGTGCAATTGGGCGAGCGTCTGTGGATTGCGCCGTCGTGCTCGCTGGCGCACGTGCCGGTTTCGCTCGACGGCGAGCGCAAGCTCGGTGCGCAGATCAAGTCGTGGCTCGCCTTTGCCACAGAAAAGCTCGCGGAAGTCAGCGCCGTTGCGCTGGCGCTGACCGATCGCGCCGCCGCGCAGGCGCAACTCGATGCGGCGAGCGCGGCGCTGGCGGCACGCGCGCAATCGTCGGCGGTCGTGAATACGCTGGTGCAGCGTCGAACGGCAGCGGTGACGGATGCGATGGCGCAGCGCAAGAGCGCATTCGAGGTGCGCGAGCGTCTGCAGCGCACCGCACTGCGTCTGCCGCTCATGCCGACCACGACGATCGGCTCGTTCCCGCAGACGGCGTTGATCCGCGAGACCCGCGCTGCTTACCGTCGCGGCGAACTGCGTGCGCTCGACTATCTGGAGCGGATGCGCGAGGAGACTGCGGATTCGGTGCGCCGCCAGGAAGCGCTGGGACTCGACGTGCTCGTGCACGGCGAAGCCGAGCGCAACGACATGGTCGAATATTTCGCCGAGCAATTGTGGGGTTTTGCCGTCACGGAAAACGGCTGGGTGCAGAGCTATGGCTCGCGCTGCGTGAAGCCGCCGCTGATTTACGGCGATGTGTATCGTCCCGAGCCGATTACGGTGGAGGCGATCCGCTACGCGCAATCGCTCACGACGCGTCCGCTCAAGGGCATGCTGACCGGCCCGGTGACGCTGCTGCAATGGTCTTTCGTGCGCGACGACCAGCCGCGCGCGACCACGGCGCTGCAACTGGCACTGGCGATTCGCGACGAAGCGGTCGATCTGGAGAAAGCGGGCATCGGCATCGTGCAGATCGACGAACCGGCGTTTCGTGAAGGCGCGCCGCTGCGCCGCGAGGCAAGCGATGCGTATTTCGCGTGGGCGGTGCGTGCGTTTCGTGTGGCGTCGTCCGGTGTTGCGGACTCGACGCAGATTCACACGCATATGTGTTATTCGGAATTCAATGCGGTGCTGCCTTCCATTGCCGCGCTGGATGCGGATGTGATCACGATCGAAACGTCACGTTCGGCGATGGAATTGCTCGATGCGTTCGGCGATTTCGAGTATCCGAATGCAATTGGGCCCGGCGTGTACGACATTCATTCGCCGCGCGTGCCGCATACCGACGAAATGGTGCGCCTGATCGAGCGCGCCTGCGAAACGATTCCCGCCGCACGGCTTTGGGTGAATCCGGATTGCGGCCTGAAAACGCGCGCGTGGGCGGAAACCGAAGCGGCGCTGCGCAATATGGTGAGCGCCGCGCGTGTGTTGCGCGAGCGTTATGCGGCGAACGCGAACGAGACGGCGGTGCCGGTGGCGGCATAAGGTTTGATTGCGCGCGATTGCGTTTTAGCGCGCCACAGTAATTTTCTTCAATACGCTCGCCTTTGCCTTGCGTACGCTCGACGGTGAATCATCGCTGTTGGGCGTATCGGGGAGAACACGAGCATCATGAGTACCGCACTTTCGATGGCCGCTTTCGCGCTGGCCACGTCCATCACGCCCGGTCCTGTGAATATCGTCGCGCTGGGCGCGGGCGCACGTTATGGTTTGCGCGCGAGCCTGCGTCACGTCACGGGCGCGACGGTGGGCTTTGCGTTGCTGCTGCTTTTAATCGGCCTCGGTCTGCATGAACTGCTGGCGCAATGGCCGTCGCTAACACATGCGATCGAATACGCGGGCGTTGCGTTTCTGCTTTACGTCGCGTGGAAACTCGCCACCGACGATGGCCGTATCGATTCGAATCGCAGCGCGCGCGGCCCCAGACTGCTTACAGGCGCCGCGATGCAATGGCTCAATCCCAAGGCGTGGCTGGCTTCCGTGGCGGGAATGGGCGCGTATGCCGCTTCGGGCGATAAAGCGATCGTCTGGCAGTTCGCGGCGATTTACTTCGTGGTTTGCTACGCGTCGATTGCGTGCTGGGCGTGGGCGGGCGCTTCGCTGCGCCAGGCGCTGCGCGAACCTTCGCGCGTGCGCTTTGTGAATCGCGCCATGGCGCTGTTGCTGGCGGCGAGTGCTTTCTGGCTGCTTCTGGAATAGCGTCGCGATTAGATCCCGCGATATTGCCCCGGCGTAGCCGCCACAAACTGCCTGAAAGCGCGCTGCAAATGCGCCTGATCGGCGAAACCGGCTTCGGCGGCGACATCGGCGATGGCATGGCCGCGGCGCAATTGCGCGCGGCTGAACTCGATGCGCCGGTTCACCACATAGGCATGCGGCGTGAGGCCGTATTGCTCGCGAAACGCGCGAATCAGATATGAAGGCGAAAGCTCAGCCGCCGCGCAAATCTCTTCGAGCTTGAGCGCGCGCGTGTAGTTATCGTCGATAAACTCGGCGGCGCGCGTAATACGGCGATCGGGCGCGCGCACGGCCGCGTGCTCCGGCGCGGGATTGAGCGTTTGCTGTAGCAGCGTGAAATAGTGCCGCGCCGCGCTTTCCTTGCGCGCCACGTCTTCGTGCGGATCGACCAGCACGTCATAGAGGCTGTTCAAGCCGGCAAACAAGGCCTCGTCCCACGTGAGCGTCTGCTCGAAAGGACTGAACCCTTCCTGCGCGCCAAAGCCCAGTTCGTGCTGCAAACGCGCGAGCCAGTCCACGTCGATATGAAACATGCGGTATGTCCACGCCACATCGTCGGCGGGATTGCAGGCGTGGACCATTTGCGGATTGATCACGACAATCGCGCCCGCATGAATGTGTTCGAGCGTATCGCCGTTCAGATAGGTGCTGCGCCCGCCTAAAATCGCGCCGATCGAAAACGTGCTGTGCGCGTGACGGCCATAGCGCACCTTGCGGCCATCGGCGATGGCGCGCACTTCGATAAAGGGCAGGCGTCGTCGCGCCAGAAACTGGGCGTGGCGTCGATCGATTGCGGCATGGCGAACCTCGAAAGCGATGCCTTGCAATTACGCATGGCATGAAGCCTCGATATTAACGCAGCGCGCCTAACTGATTACGAGAGAGCGCACACGCCGGTCGTGATAGCTTGATGGCCCGATTCATTTCGACCAGGACGCGCACTGCCTATGAACGCCGCCACGCTCACGATCCGCACGCTGACCGAACACGATGTCGATGCCTTTCACGCCATGCGCCTGCATGCGGCCGTGGATGCGCCGTTTGCCATCGTCCCCACGCACGAAGAGGAATCGCGCTGGACTCGCGAAGAAAACATCGCGCGCGTGCGCGAGACGGATCAGCAGGCCGTATTCGGCGCTTTCGATGGCGAAACGCTGATCGGCATCGCTGGCTGGCGGCGCGAGCAGCGCGTGAAATTCGCGCATAAATCACTCATCTGGGGCGTGTTCGTCGATCCTGCTTACCGTCGCACGGGCATCGGGCGGCGGCTGGTGGAAAGCGCGATTGGGCGCGCGAAAGCGAGCGGCGTCGAGCAGGTGCAACTGAGCGTCGGAGCGCAAAATCCGCGTGCGCAAACGTTGTACTCGTCGCTAGGCTTCGTGATTTACGGTTGTGAACCGCGTGCCATGCGAATTGGGAATACATATTTCGACGAAGAAATGATGGTGCTGATGCTCGCGTGAATCGATGCACAATGAATGTGAATAGACCGAATCTGTCTGTGCGTTAACGCACTAATTAAGTACATTCATCATTTCGTCATACAGCTGAGTCGATAATCCACTTCGAATAAATTGGCCTTAGTGTCACGAGGCGCGCAACGATAGCGCGCCCGGCACGAACCCAGGCTCGGGGATTTCGACATGACCATTCGTCACCGCATCACGCTACTCATCGTCTTGATGTTCGTCGCGCTGTCCGCCATCGGCGGCTACGCGGTTTATCAGACGCGCCGCAGTGCCACCGATGTTCACCAGGTTACGCAGGGCGTCGTGCCCAGCGCGCTGGCGTCTTCCGATCTCGTTTCGCTCGTCAAGGATGTGCAATTGGCGACGATGACGCTGGTCTACGCGCCGGACGCGACCACGGCGCAACTCGCGCAGGACGATCTGAAGAAGAAGGAAACCGCGCTGCGCGCCGCGCTCGACGTGCAGAAGCAGGCCGCTGCAAGCCACGCGCAGGATGGTCTGGTCGCGCAGGCGCAGGAAAGCATCACGAATTATTTCAACGCGATCGACGACACCGCGAAGATGAAGGCGGCCGGCAAGAACGAGCTGGCGCAGGCCTATCTGTTCGCCAACGTGGCGCAGTATCGCGACGAACTCGAAGGCATCGTCACCACGATGCGTGTCGAAAAGAACCGCCAGAAAGACGACGCCATCAACGCGCTCAACGGCATGCTCGATACCACCACGAGCGCGATTGCGGGCGTGACGGGCGGCGCTGTGGTGCTGCTCACGGCAATCGGCCTGCTGCTGTATCGCCAGATCACGCTCCCGCTCTCGCGTATGCAGGAAGAGATGAGCGAGATTGCGTCGAATCAGGATTTCACGCGCCGCGTGCCGGTGGGCCGCATGGACGAAATCGGCCATTCGATCGTCGCGTTCAACGGCATGATCGAGAAGATCCAGCATAGCTCCGCGCAACTCAAGCGCAAGACCGCCGACATTCAGGCGATGCTGCAGAACATGCAGCAGGGCATTCTGACGATCGTTGAAGGCGCAACCATCCACAACGAATACTCGGCATATCTGGAAGCGATCTTCGAATCGAACGAGATCGCCGGCCGCTCGCTGATGGATCTCGTGTTCTCGCACACGGAACTGGACGCCGACACGCTCTCGCAGATCGACGCCGCCGTGCATGCGTGCCTGGGTGAAGACGATGTGAACTTCGCGTTCAACCAGCATCTGCTGGTGAACGAAGTCACGCGCACGATGCCCGATGGCCGCAAGAAAGTGCTCGACCTGAGCTGGTCGGCCATTACCGATGAAAACGATGTGGTCGTGCGCCTGATGCTCTGCGTGCGCGATGTGACCGAACTGCGCGAACTCGCCGCCGAAGCGGGCGAACAGAAGCGCCGCCTGCAGATGATCGGCGAAATTCTCGCGGTCAGCGAAGAGAAGTTCCATCACTTCGTTGAGGGCGCAACGGGTTTCATCCACGAGAACGAACGCATCATTCGCCAGCACGATTGCGCGGACATGGGCGCGATCGACGCGCTGTTCCGCAACATGCACACGATCAAGGGCAATGCGCGCACGTACAGCCTGCAGCATCTCACGGGCGTCGTGCACGAAGTCGAGCAGCGTTACGACGCGCTGCGCCGCGAAGACACCAGCCACGCATGGGACCAGCAGGCGCTGATCGACGATCTGCATCGCGTGCGCGAAGCGGTCGATCACTACGCGACGCTCAACGAAGTGAGCCTGGGCCGCGGCATGCGTTTGAAGGACGAAGGCGTGAGCATCGGGCGCGATCAGATCGACGCGAGCCTGCGCCTGCTGGATGGCGCGGATCTGGACGATATCGGCTCGCTGCGTGCGATGCGCGAGGAATTGCGCAAGGTGTTGAGCGGCATCGGTACGGAAACCGTCGCGGATGCGCTGGCGGGCGTGATCGATTCGCTGCCTTCGCTGGCGGTGGAGCTCGACAAGATTGCGCCGGTCGTGCGTATCGACGATGGCGGTTATCGTCTGCGTGGCGAAGCGGCCGGCACGGTCAGCGATGTGTTCACGCACCTGCTGCGCAACTCGCTCGATCACGGCATCGAAATGCCGGCGCAGCGCCGCGCGCAAGGCAAGGACGAGGCCGGACATATCGACATCAAGCTGACGATGACCGAAGACGCGCTGCGTCTTGCACTGGCCGACGACGGCCGGGGTCTCGCGCTTGCGCGTATTCGCGGCATCGCGGCAGAACGCGGCTGGCTGAACGCCGATGAATCGATCAGCGACGCTGCGGTAGCGGCCTTTATCTTCCGCGCGGGTTTCTCGACGGCGCATAGCGTGACCGAAGTATCGGGCCGTGGCGTGGGCATGGATGCCGTGCGCGACTTCCTCGAACGCGAAGGCGGCCGTATCGAGCTGCATTTCACCGACGAGCACGAAGGCGCCGATTATCGGCACTTCGAAACGATCGTCTATCTGCCGCAGACCTGGGCAGTCGCCGCGGCGCCTGCACGCGCGGCCGTGCAAGAGGAAGCGCTGGCATAGCGCTAAGCGGGGGATTCGTGGTGTTTCCGTATTTGATTGGCGCGCTCGCCGGCATCGTGCTGGCGGCGCTCTGCGCGGCGGTGCTGCGGTTGCGTACGCGCAGCCTGGCGAACGAGGCTGCACTCGTCTTGCAGGACGCGCACGCCGCGGCGCTCGCGCAGGTGGAATCGCGCCTGCAGGACGCGCAGGAAAGCGCGGCGCACGAGCATGAAGACCTGTTGTCGCAGATCGATTCGCTGCGCGCGGATCTCGCGCAACGTCGTATGGTCGCCGACGCCATGGAAGCGGCGCTGGCCGCCGAACGCGCACGCAACACCGACGCTTTGCATCGAATCGAGCGCATCGCGAGCGAGGCGGCGCGCCTCAAGCAGATGTCGGTGACGTTCGAGCGCTGGCACGAGCAGATGATTTCGCTGATGTCGCAGAACCACGACATGCACCAGAAGAATCAGGAGCTGTCGTCGATCGTGAGCCATGTGCTGATCGTGTCGCTCAACGCGTCGATCGAAGCGGCTCGCGCAGGCGCGGCGGGGCGTGGGTTTTCGATCGTGGCGGGCGAAGTGCGCACGCTGGCGACGCGCTCGCAGGAATTGTCGAAGAGCTATCGCGACAGCCTGCATCGCAACGACCTGATCACGACCGCGACGTTCCAGGACATTCAGGCGGGCGGCAAGATGATCGCGGCTTCGCTGGCGAGCGTGGAATCGCTTTCGCAGCAACTGCGAGCGGAACTCGAAAGCGCGCGCGCCGAGGCGCACGCATGATCGGCACGCATGCGCAGGACAGCTTCGAGCGCATCTTTTTCGGCGCGGCGCGCACGCGTCTTGTGACCGATCCGCAGCATGCGTGCGAAATCACGCCGGCTTCGAACGAGGTGGCGCAGGGCGAGCATGTGGTGGTGCTGACGATTTCGTCGATGCAGTTTCGCCTGTTGCTGTTGCTGCACGTGAAAGACGACGACGCCACGCGCGATTACTACGCGGGCGAAAACCAGCGTTCCGTGGTGGACACGTTCATGGAATTCGGCAACCTGTGTTGCGGATCGATGAACCAGCAACTGGTCGAGCATTTCCCCGATCTGGGCATGTCCACGCCGTATTCGCTCGGCAGTCAATGCCTGCCGTATCTGCGTGAACTGAAGCCGGACAGCGTGAAGTCGTATGCGCTGACGCTCGATGGCCGCGTGCGGCTGGGCGCGACGCTGTGCATCTGCACGCATGTGCCGCTCGATTTCATCGCGGTGGAACTCGTGGGCGAACATGAAAGCGCGGGCGAACTCGAATTGTTCTGAAGTCGAAAATTGATTGGAAGTCCGTAGCAAACTGAAAGCACGTTAGTCATTGCAGACGCAGGGAAGCAACGCATGAACACGAATAAGCCAGTCAGCAAGATTCTGCTGCTGGAGAACGATCCGGCGCGCGTCGAAGCGCTCGAAGCGTTTGGCGCTGCGCGGCAACTCGCGTGCGTGCCGGTGCGCCGCGACGCGCTGGCGGCCGCGCTGCAGACGCATTACGACCTAGGCGGCGTGCTGCTTGGCGAAGACTTCGGCGGCTCGTCCGAAGCGGCGGCGGCCGTGGCGGTTGCGCTGGAAGTCGAGCGCCCCGAATTGCCGATCGTGCTGCGCCGCGCCGCGCGTGAAGAGGGCGATGACGCCTTGCCAGAAGCGCTGCGCCGCGTGCCGCGCGCGAGCTGGTACGAGAACGAGCCGCACACGCTGCACGAAGCGCTCGATGCGCATGTGTTTTCGCACGATTACCCGGACCCGCTCGTCGACGGTATCACCGATATGACGTTCGGGCGGCTGCGCGGCCTGTTTCCGGGCCTCGAAGTGAACTGGGACGCGCCGAGCGTCGTGCGCGACCGCATCATCTTCGGCGAAGTGCTGACGCTGATCCCGATCGAGACGGCCTGGTGCCGCGGCTGGCTGCTGATGCAGACCGAGGAAATGCCGCTGATCGAACTGCTGCCGCCCCGTGCGGGCCGCGACGAAGCGAGCGATTTCCGCGACGTCAACGGCGTGCTGGGCGAGCTCACGAATCTGGTGTGGGGCGCGTTCCGCAACCGTTATCTGGGCAACGCGAGCAACACCGACGAAGCCGGTGCGGGCCGCGCGCAGGTGCAGGTGCCGCTGCTCATCAACCATCGGCGGCGTTACCTGTCGTTTGGCTCGGACAATCCGCAGCTTTGCATCAAATATCGCCTTACGTGCCCGACGACGGGCCGCGAGGTGGTGATCGACCAGCGTTTCGTGTTCAGCCTGGGCTGGTCGCGCGAGGGTTTCGACGAGACGGCGGCACAAGCCGCGGCCGCCGCCGAAGTGGAGCAGGCGAGCGGCGAACTCGAACTGTTTTGACGAACCGATTTTGAGAGGCGCGCCGGTCATGGCGCGAAGGAAAGAGACAACATGGCAAAGATTCTGGTAGTGGACGATTCGAGCACGGTGCGCGACGAAGTGGCGGGCTTTCTGCGCAAGAACGGTCTGGACGTGGACACGGCAGTGGACGGCAAGGACGGCCTCGCGAAACTGAAAGCGAACCCGGGCGTGAAGCTCGTGGTGAGCGACGTGAACATGCCGAACATGGACGGCCTCACGATGGTCGAAAAGATTCGCAGCGAACTGGCGAACACGGCCGTGAACGTCGTCATGCTGACGACGGAAAGCAGCCCGGCGATGAAGGAACGCGGCAAGGCAGCCGGTGTGCGCGGCTGGATCGTCAAGCCGTTCAAGGGCGAGGCGGTGCTGGAAACGTTCCGCAAGCTGGCGGGTTGATCGCGGTATTGGAGTAGCGTGATCCGGCTGGGCGTTTGTCTGGTTGAGTTTCAGGCTGATGGGAAAAGGCTGATCCGGTTTGTATCGGGTTGGCCTTTTTTATTTTTTGCGTCAACGTGTTTGGCCTGGCGAATCGTTGACTTTGTGCTGTGAAAAGATAGCCATTCAAATATTTCGAGATCTTGTCCGCTATTTATTGCTGATCAAATTCGGCGCATTTTCATAAGCCTACCAGCCTGAATTTCGATTTTTCGGATCGTACTGATACTTCCTGATTCCGATTTGCGGATTATTGCCAATCAGGGCGGCGTTCGGCCTGCTCTGGGTTCTGG
This sequence comes from Paraburkholderia sp. J69-1, assembly GCF_905220255.1. NCBI lineage: Bacteria > Pseudomonadati > Pseudomonadota > Betaproteobacteria > Burkholderiales > Burkholderiaceae > Paraburkholderia > Paraburkholderia sp. J69-1. The sequence goes on from NZ_CAJMZG010000028.1 coordinate 73,029, forward strand.
GTTCGCGCGGGCCCAGATTTTGAGCAATTAAGGGAGAAGGAAAAATGTTCGAGATCACGGATTGTCGCTGCGAGCTTCGGAAATGAGGCGCGCATTATTGAGAGAGGGGGATCGCACCACGGCGGGCGGCACAGTGCAGGAGGGCATTGGAAACCGCACAGTTTGTGGCAAACCTGTAGCTTTTATTGGTGCGCGCATCTGGTGTCCGGCGTGTAATTCTGAAGGCGTTGTTGCTTGGGTGGGGCCTCATCAAACATCAACCATGAATGGACGGCAGCAGGCGCTAGACGGCGATGAATGTGCCTGCAAATGTAGCCCGCCGCCGACTTGCATCGCTTCGCAAGATCTCGCCTGGCATTGTTTTGAGGCTGACGAATGGACCGCCGGTTCCTCTAACGACTCGTCGCCCGCAAGTGAGTTTGCGCTTGAACGATACGACGAGCAATTCGAGCTTCTGAATCAGAGCGGCGAGCCCATGCGCGGTGTTCGCTATCGCATTCTCGCGGGATCTCAGATTCTGGTCAGCGGAACAACCGATCCGCAAGGTCGCACGCAACGCATCAAGACTAGCGATGTGCGAGGTTTGCGGCTTGACATCATCCGTTAGCGGGGAATATCCGCGCCTTGTTAGCGCACGGCGTCCAGGTTCTAAATTTACGTGGAGGGGAGCGTGACGGATCAATCTGAGTGGGAAACAGTTCACGATACGGCGGTGACGAATACGAATCCTGATTCTCTCGTTCGAGTCACGATCAACACTGCACCCATATGTCCGAACATGACGAATCAGGAGTTTCGACAAACGATAATGAAGGTGCGGGATGCCGCCGTTGTGCTGGTCAAAGACCGAATCACTGCGGTCACAAGGTGGGATATTCAGGAGCGGAAACGCGCGACAACGTATTTTGGACGTGCCGATGAGGAAATCAGAAGCACACTGGTGAGAAATCTGCCGCGATTGCTGGCGGCTCTTCAGGAGCTTGTGCCTGAGAAGATTGTTCGTTGGGACGATTCGATGAACAGGAGTTTAACGTGTTCTCTTGTTCCTGATAGCGGTCAGAACCGCGCTGGCGTATGCAAACCCGATTCTGAAAAGCGCGTAATCGCTATTTACAGCGCTTTTTGCTCGGACTCGAACGGCGAGTTGTGGCACAGCGCGAAGGTGAAGACGATCATTCACGAGTGCACTCACTACACGGACACCTTCAACTCGGACGATATTATGTATGGCAACACCGAGAGCGGCATGTACGCATTTGCGATAAGCAATGCCGACAAGGCAATCCGTAACGCCGATAGCATTGCGGGATATATCGCAACCTTCGATAAAACCGTCGCACGATGAAAAGAAAAATTCGCTCCACCATATCGCTTGCAATCGCCATTTCGGCATTGTCGATCGGCGCATCGTCTATCGCGTGTACGATCGGCGAGTCAATGGAGACACGCCTGCCTCTCAATTCCACCTTCCTGACGAACGATGCCCGCTTATCGATTGCCAATATTGTTGTCGAAGCGAAAAAGTGGCCCGACGTTGATATTCAAGCCGTAGTGATCGCGGGCGCTTACGTTAGAGAGCAGAACATCGAGAAGCTGAAAACTGAGCGCGGCGCAGTCGTTAGCGCCTATCTGGTTCAGTTGGGCATCAAACCGCAAAACGTCCTGATCGAGCCCAAGACGCTCACGGATCAAATGGTGAAGAACGAAGACGGCTCCTTAGATCTTCATCAGATCGCGATCGAACTGGTTCCCGTATGCAAAGGCGGTTGCGAGCGGCTTTGTGACGATCCGCGTGTGACGCCGAAGAGTCGGGTCGTCCGCTAGGTGGGAAGATCGGCGCAATGTGCTGCGGCAAGCACTTCGATCCGTCCCTTCCCCTCCCCAGGCGCCACTGCGATAAAATGACGGGTTGCGCCTTTGAGGGCGAGCAGTCCATTCGGTCGATCAATGGGTAGGCACGCCCGTCGGGCGTTGCGTCAAATTGCGGGGTCCAGCCCCGTTTCAGGCGGCGACTTCGCCACCGGTTTTTGTCAGCCATCCGTAAAGAATGGAACGGGCACCCGTTTAACGGGATGACCGCGCCCCGGGCCGTCCGGCCGGCCTCACGAGACAAGGCCAGGAACACCCAGTCACACTAGCCAGAAAGAAACAGAGTTATATGGATTCGGAACCGCATCGCGTTTCAGGGAGCTCATCCAGCCCCGGAAACGAGCAGCCCTCGTTGCAACGCAGCCTCAAGGCCCGTCACCTGACCATGATCGCGATCGGTGGATCGATCGGCACGGGGCTGTTCGTCGCCTCGGGCGCGTCCATCTCGCAGGCGGGCCCCGGCGGCGCGCTGGCCGCGTACCTGGTCATCGGCCTGATGGTCTATTTCCTGATGACCAGTCTCGGCGAGATGGCGGCGTTCATGCCGGTCTCCGGCTCGTTCGCAACCTACGGCGCGAAATTCGTCGATGAAGGCTTCGGCTTCGCGCTTGGCTGGAACTATTGGTACAACTGGGCCGTGACCATCGCGGTCGAACTCGTGGCCTCGCAGCTCGTGATGGGCTACTGGTTCCCGCACGTGCCAGGCGTCTGGTGGAGCGCGGGCTTCCTCACCATCATGTTCCTGCTCAATGCGCTTTCGGTGCGCGGCTTCGGCGAAGCGGAATACTGGTTCTCGTTGATCAAGGTCGTGACGGTCGTGGCTTTCATCGGCGTGGGTCTGTTCATGATTCTCGGCGTGATGAAGGGCGGCGCGGATCACGTCTGGGGCAATTTCACCACCGAAGGCGGCCCGTTCGTGGGCGGCCTGCCGGCGCTGCTGGGCGTCACCATGATCGCGGGCTTTTCGTTCCAGGGCACGGAACTGATCGGCGTCGCGGCCGGTGAATCGGAAAACCCCGGCAAGACGATTCCGCGCGCGGTGCGTCAGGTGTTCTGGCGCATTCTGCTGTTCTACGTGCTGGCGATTATCGTCATCGGTCTGCTGATTCCGCACACCGATCCGAATCTGCTGAAGTCGGACGTGACCGATATCGGCGTGAGTCCGTTTACGCTGGTGTTCCGCCGTGCGGGCCTCGCGCTGTCGGCGGGCGTCATGAATGCGGTGATCCTGACGGCGGTGCTGTCGGCGGGCAACTCGGGCATGTACGCGTCGACGCGTATGCTCTACAACCTCGCCATCGAGGGCCGTGCGCCCCGCATCTTCGGCAAGCTGTCGTCGAGCGGCGTGCCGCGCAACGCGCTTTACGCGACCACGGCGGTGGGCGCACTGTGCTTCCTGTCGTCGATGTACGGCGACAAGACCGTGTATATGTGGCTGCTCAACACGTCGGGCATGACGGGCTTTATCGCGTGGCTGGGCATTGCCGTGAGCCACTACCGTTTCCGCAAGGGTTTCGTCGCGCAGGGCCTGTCGTTCGAGCAACTGCCGTATCGCTCGAAGTGGTTCCCGATTGGCCCGATCTTCGCGTTCGTGGTCTGCCTCGTCATCATGCTCGGGCAGGACTATCAGGCGTTCACGTCGAACAAGATCGACTGGGCGAGCGTGCTGGCGACGTATATCGGCATTCCGCTGTTTGCGGTGATGTGGCTGGGTTATCGCCTCGTGAAGGGCAGCCGCTTCATCGGCTACCACGAGATGGAAATCAGCCCGACGATGGGGCAGGCAACGCGCGACGAGCGTGTTGCTGTGAAGGCGGGTGAGAAGGCGTAAGCGTTCAAAAAGGCGTTCGTGCGCGAACGCCTTGAAACCCGCCCGCAAAAAACAAAAGCCATTCCGGCGCAACCGGAATGGCTTTTTTCACATCTGGCGCGCTCAAACTGCGCTATCTATCGCCAGATTCAGGCAGCTTCAAACAGCTTCAAGCCGCCTTCGCCACCGCCTTCGAAGGCGAGAGCAGCACTGGAATCGACTTCGACGTCGGCGTACCCGCGCCATCGGCGATCGACGAAAGCGGCACGAGCGGATTCGTTTCCGGATAGTACGCGCCCAGGCAGCCGCGCGGAATGTCGTATTCCACCAGCAGGAAGTCTTCCACGAAACGCTCCACGCCGTCGTCCCAGACGCTCGTGATATCCACATGCTGGCCCGCCTCGAAGCCGAGCATCGCCAGATCGTCGCGATTCGCGAACAGCACGCGGCGCTGGCCGTACACGCCGCGATAGCGGTCGTCGAGGCCGTAAATCGTCGTGTTGTACTGATCGTGCGAGCGCGTCGTCATCAGCGTCATCAGGTGCTGGCCGTGTTCGGCGCGCGCGCGATGGATCGGCGTGTCGAGTGCGATCGCGTGGACCACGAACTGCGCCTTGCCGCTCGGCGTTTTCCACACGCGGTCGCGCGAGGCGACGCCCAGGTGGAAGCCGCCCGGCTTCTTGATGCGCTCGTTGTAGTCCTGGAAGCCGTCGAACACCTGTTCGATGCCATCGCGAATCTTCGCGTAGTCGCCGGCCAGATCGCGCCAGTCGACCTTGTCGCTGCCGAGCGTCGCGTGCGCCATGCGCGCGACAATCGCGATTTCCGACAGCAGATTCTGCGACGCCGGCCGGTTCATGCCGTACGAAATGTGCACCATGCTCATCGAATCCTCGACGGTCACGCCTTGCGACACGCCGTTCTGCAGGTCGATTTCGGTGCGGCCGAGCGTCGGCAGGATCAGCGCGTCGACGCCGTGCACCAGATGGCTGCGGTTGAGCTTGGTGGTCACGTGCACGGTGAGCGCGCACGAACGCATCGCGTCATAGGTGCGCGGCGTGTCGGGCGTGGCGCTGGCGAAGTTGCCGCCCAGGCCGATAAACACCTTCACGTGGCCTTCGAGCATCGCGTGAATCGATTCGACCACGTCGTAGCCGTGCTCGCGCGGCGGCTCGAAATCGTAGGCCTTGCCGAGACGGTCGAGGAACGCCTGGGTCGGCTTTTCTTCGATGCCGACGGTGCGGTCGCCCTGCACGTTCGAGTGGCCGCGCACCGGGCACAGGCCCGCGCCGCGACGGCCGATATTGCCGCGCATCATCATCAGGTTCGACAGCAGCTGGATCGTCGCGACCGAATTCTTGTGCTGCGTGATGCCCATGCCCCACGTCGAAATGACGGCTTTGCCCTTCACGTAGATATCGGCGAGCTTGAGCACTTCTTCGATCGGCACGCCAGCTTCGGCGACGATCGTGTCCCACGATTCCGCGCGCAGATCGGCGGCGAAGGCCTCGAAGCCAACCGAATGCTGGGCGATGAAATCGACGTCGAGAATGCGTTCCGTGCCTTGCGCCACCGCCTGATCGTCGAGTTCGAGCGTGCGCTTGGCCACGCCCTTGATCAGCGCGAAGTCGCCGCCGATGCGCGGGCGGATGAACACCGAGCTGATCTGCACGCCTTTGGGCGAGAGCATGTCGAGCGTGTGCTGCGGGCTCGCGAAGCGCTCCAGACCGCGTTCCTTGAGCGGGTTGATCGACACGATGGTCGCGCCGCGCTTGGCGCAATCGCGCAACTCGCCCAGCATGCGCGGGTGGTTGGTGGCCGGGTTCTGGCCGAAGATCAGCAGCGTATCCGCGTGTTCGAAGTCGTCGAGCGTAACCGTGCCCTTGCCGATGCCGACCGTGCCCGGCAGGCCGCGGCTGGTGGCTTCGTGGCACATGTTCGAGCAGTCGGGGAAGTTGTTGGTGCCGTACATGCGCACGAACAACTGATACAGGAACGCGGCTTCGTTGCTCGCGCGGCCCGAGGTGTAGAAGGCGGCGCGGTTGGGATCGTCGAGCGCCTTGAGGTGCTTCGCGATCAGTTCGAACGCGTCGTCCCATTCGATTGGCACGTAGCGGTCGCGCTTCGCGTCGTAGACCATCGGGTCGGTGAGGCGGCCGTGCTGTTCCAGTTCGTAATCCGATTGCGCCATCAGGTCGGTGACCGTGTGCGCTTCGAAGAACGCCGGCGTCACGCGCTTGCTGGTGGCTTCCGCCGCCACGGCCTTCACGCCGTTTTCGCAGAATTCGAAGGTCGAGGCGTGTTCGCGGTCGGGCCACGCGCAGCCGGGGCAGTCGAAGCCGTCGGGCTGGTTCTGCTTGAGCAGCGTGCGGTAGTTTCCGCCTGAAACCTTTTCCTTGATGAGATTGATCGCGACCTGTTTCAGGGCGCCCCAACCGGCGGCGGGGTGATGGTACGGCTCGATGCGGGCTTCAGGCTTCTTCATTGCGCTGGCTTCGGATTCGTTTGGGCGGACTGCCCGATGTGTCGAGACTACTGTGTTCCCGTGTACCTGGTGATCACAGAAAATCGGAAAAGCAAGGGATACAGTTGCGACGATTTGACATAGACTCTCGGGATCGCCACGCCGCCGCTTAAAGGCTTTCATGAACGCTCCGCTGTCCGGGTCTTCCGTGCCTCCTGTGCCTCGCTACGAGCAGCTTGCCGACGATATCGAGGCGGCCGTGCAGCGCGGCGTGTTCGGCCCCGGCGAGCGCATTCCCTCGGTGCGGCGCGCGAGCGAGCAGCATGGCGTGAGCATCAAGACGGTGCTGCACGCGTATGCGCTGCTGGAAAGCCGCGGGGTGATCGAATCGCGGCCGCAGTCGGGGTTTTTCGTGAAGGCGCGGCCGAAGATGCACGTCGCGCCGGGCGCGAGCAAGGCTCGCCGCCCGACTGCGCCTGCCGCGCCCAAAGCGCCGGCGTCGAAAGCCGCGCCGGCCGCCGCGCCCGTCGATGTGAGCCGCCTCGTGCTCTCGACCTTGCGCAGCATCGGCGCGCAGGACGCCGTGCCGCTGGGCTCGCCGTACCCCGATCCCGCGCTTTATCCGTGGCGGCGCGTGAACCAGTACGCCAACGCCATCGCGCGGCGCCACGCGAGCTGGAACCTGATCGACGATCTGCCGCCCGGCAATCCCGAGTTGATCCGCCAGATCGCGCGCCGCTACGCCGAAAACGGCACGACCATCGATCCCGATGAAATCGTCATTACCGTGGGCGCGACCGAGGCCATCAATCTGAGCCTGCAGGCGGTGGCGAAACCGGGCGATACGGTGGCGGTGGAGTCGCCCACTTACTACGCGATGCTGCACGCGATCGAGCGTCTGGGCATGCGCGCGATCGAGGTGAGCACGCACCCGGACACCGGCATCGACATCGACGCGCTCGAACGCGTGCTCGCGCGCCAGAAAGTGGCGGCCTGCATGGTGATGCCGAACTTCCAGAACCCGCTCGGCTTCCAGATGCCCGACTCGCACAAGGCGCGGCTCGTGGCGCTGGCGGCCGCGCACGATCTGCCGATCATCGAAAACGATGTCTATCAGGAGCTGTACTTCGGGCAGACGCGGCCTTCGTCGCTCAAGCAGTTCGATACGCGCGGGCTGGTGCTGCATTGCGCGTCGTTTTCGAAGAGTCTTTCTGCGTCCTATCGCATTGGCTGGGCGCTGCCGGGCCGCTATCGCGCGCAGGTCGAAAAACTCAAATTCCTCAATACGCTGACCACGCCTTCGGTGCCGCAGGTCGCGCTCGCCGATTATCTGCGCCACGACGGCTACGACCGCCATCTGCGCCGGCTTAGGCGTTTCTACCGGCAACAGGCGCGCCTCATGCGTGCGATGATCGAGCGTTTCTTTCCGGCCGGCACGCGCACGTCCGATCCACAGGGCGGTTACGTGCTGTGGGTCGAGCTACCGCCGCGCGTCGATTCGATGCGGCTTTATCAGGCCGCGCTCGCGCAGGGCATCACGATCGGGCCGGGTTATATGTTTTCGATGCGCAACGACTTTCACCACTACATTCGCCTGAACTATAGCTATCCGTGGACGGCGCAAACCGAGGCGGCGTTGAAGACGCTCGGCGAGCTGATCGCGAAAATGGCGTGAGGAGACGAACGATGAACGACGAACACAATCTGGACGATGACGGCGACGGCGGCGTCGATCCGGTGCTGGTGGCCATCCTCGAACAACTCTGGCGCGCGCATCGCGAAACGCCGGATCGCGAGTGGTCGCTCGCCAAGCTCTCGAAGCAGGCCGGCGTGCCGATGAGCGGGCTGCGCCGCCAGTTGACTGCGCTGGTCGACAGCGGCCTCGTGGTGACCACGCTCGCCGAGGACGGCACCGGCCGCGCCAGTCTTTCCGACGATGGCCGCACGTTCTGCGCCGAGGTTTTCGGCAACGCGACGCCGTAACTCCGCGCGCTTAAGCACGTTTCAGCACGTTTGTGCGCAGGGCTTTAAGCTAGGCCACCGATCGTTGCTCTCTTTATCGTCATCGCCATGGATTACATCGACACTCTGCGGATTTTTCGTTCCGTGGTCGAAGCGCGCAGCTTCACGCGCGCCGCGGACATGCACGGCCTCGCCACGCCGGTTGTCTCGCGCGCCATCGCGCGGCTCGAAAAGCGTCTGGGCAGCCGGCTCTTTCATCGGACCACGCGCGCCGTCTCGCTGACCGAAGCCGCCGAGCGCTTCTACGACGGCTGCTGCCGCGTGCTCGACGACCTCGACGCGCTGGAGGCGGGCGCCACCGAGCAGACCCGCGAGGCCAACGGCGTGCTGCGCATCGTCGCGCACACCACGGCCACGGTGAACCGCCTCGTGCCGCTGATTTCCAGCTTCAAGCGCGCGCACCCGAAAGTGACGCTCGACGTGATGATGACCGAGCGTCCCGTCGATCTGGTCGCGGACGGCTACGATCTCGGCCTCGTGCTGCCCTTCATGCTCAACACCGACACCACGGTGACCAAGCTGCTGGAACGCATTCCGCTCGCGCTGGTGACGACGCCCGCCTATCTGGCGGCCACGTCGACGCCAAAACATCCCGCCGATCTCGCCTCGCACGTGTTCGTGCCGATGCCGCCTTCGCTGCGCAAACCCACGCTCACCTTCCGCCTGGACGGCGAAGACGTGACCGTGCCGCTCAAGTACGAGATCGCTTCGAACAACCCCGAGTTCAATCGCGAGATGGTGCTGCAAGGCTTCGGTATCGGCATCCTGCCGCAAGGACTCGTGCAGGCGGAACTCGACGATGGGCGTCTGGTGACGCTGCTCGACGATTTTCCGATCAGCGATATGCAGATCGAAATCCGCCTCGCCTATACCACGCGCACGCTGCTGCCCGCCAAGGTGCGCGCGTTCATCGACCACGCGACGGCGTTTTTCGGCGGCGTGGTGCATCCCGTGCAGAAAGTCGATTGAAAGTTTCGGGCCTTTAAAAAGGACATTGTTCTCCGCGCGGTCATAAAGTGATGCCGCGCGCGGCGGTTGTGGCGGGCGGTGCTGCCGTCTAATCTGTGCGTATGCACACTTATGCCGATACCGCACCGTTTCCCGAGCACGACGACTGCTTCGCCGTGCGTCAGGCGGCGCGCCATCTGTCGCAGCTTTACGAGCGTCACCTGAGCGCGGCGAGCCTCACGCCCACGCAGTTCAGCATCCTGGGCGCGCTGGGCGCCGTGGCGGTGGAGGGTGCGCAGGGCAACGAGGTGGCGCTGACGATGGCGCAGCTCTCCCGCGCGATGGTGATGGAGCGCACGACGCTGGTGCGCGCGCTGCGTCCGCTGCTGCGCGGCGCGCTGGTGGAGGATCTGGCGCAGGCGAGCGATTGCCGCCGCCGGCGTCTCGCGCTCACGCATGCAGGCCGCGCGCGGCTCACCGAGGCGAATGTGCACTGGCGCGCCGCGCAGGACGAATTCGAGCGCCGTTTCGGGCCGCAGCGCGCGGCCTGGTTGCGGCGCGAACTGCTGCGCGTAACCCGCGCGGTGTGAACGCAAGAACGTTGGGTTTCAGGCTGCTTCAAACGTCGCTTCAATCGCAAGGCGGCATTTTTTTAACTTCGCAAGTGCATATACACAGGTGAAATTCATGTCGAGTCCTTCCACTCCTGCCACGGGTGCCGCGCCAGCCGGACGCGCCGCTCTGCCCTGGATGCGTCTCGCGCTTGGCGCGGTGGCGCTGGCGCTCGCGGCAGCGGGCGGTTACTGGTTCTTCGTGCTGCGCTTCATACAGAGCACCGACGACGCCTATGTCGGCGGCAATGTCACGGTGATGGCGCCGCGCGTGAGCGGCTTCGTCGCGGAAATCGACGTGCAGGACAACCAGTACGTGAAAGCCGGCCAATTGCTGATGCGTCTGGATGCGCGCGACTACGACGCCAGACTCGCGCAGGCCGATGCCGAACTCGCCAGCGCCCGCGCCGCCGTCACCGAACTCGAAGCGCAGCGCACCTTGCAGACGGCCGTGATCAACCAGCATCAGGCCGAAGTGCGCGCCTCGGACGCCGAACTCACGCGCAGCTCGCAGGACCAGACGCGTTACCGCGCGCTCGTGAAAGACGACGCGGTTTCGAACCAGCTGGTCGAACGCGCCGATGCCGACTTCGCGAAAGCGCAGGCCTCGGTGGCGCAGAGCGGCGCGTCGGTGGTCGCGGCGCAGCGTCAGCTCGACGTGCTGGCCGCGAAGATCGCCGATGCGCAGGCGCGCGTGGGCACGGCCGAAGCGAGCCGGCGCCTGGCCGCGCTCAACGTTGAATACACCACGATCCGCTCGCCGGTCGATGGCTTTATCGGCAATCGCACGGCGCGTGTGGGCATGCTCGCGAATGTGGGCGCGCCGCTGCTGACCGTGGTGCCCGCGAGCGATCTCTGGGTCGACGCCAACTTCAAGGAAGACCAGTTGAAGAAGATGCACGCGGGAGACCGCGCCGATATCGAACTCGACGCCGCAAGCGGCACGCTGCATGGCACGGTGGAAAGCCTCGCGCCCGCGACCGGCGCGACCTTCAGCGTGCTGCCGCCGGAGAACGCAACGGGCAACTTCACGAAGATCGTGCAGCGCGTGCCGGTGCGCATTCACGTGAACGTGCCGCAGGACATGGAAGGTGTGCTGCGCCCCGGCCTTTCGGCGACCGTGAAGGTGCATCTGGGCGAGCAGGGCAAGCCCGTCACCGCGGCTTCGAACTGAGTCCCGGGCGAGAACGCTATGAACGCCCCGACCTCCGCCGCCGAAGTCGGCGAGATCACCGCCGCGCCGCCTGCATCGGCGACGCCTCCCGCGCCACCCGCGCCGCTCGCGCCGCATCTCCAGCCGCTTGGCCAGCGCGCCTTTGCCTTCGCGCTGATGTGCATCGGCTTCTTTATGGCCACGCTCGATATCCAGATTGTTGCGTCGTCGCTGCGCGATATCGGCGGTGGACTTTCCGCGAGCCAGGACGAACTCTCGTGGGTGCAGACCGCCTATCTGATCGCCGAAATCATGGTGATTCCGATGTCGGGCTGGCTCTCGAAAGTGTTCTCCACGCGCTGGCTGTTCGTGGCCTCGGCCGTGGGCTTCACGATCACCAGCATGCTGTGCGGCCTCGCGTGGGACATCCAGTCGATGATCTTCTTTCGCGCCCTGCAAGGCGCGTTGGGCGCGGCGATGATCCCCACCGTGTTCACCACCGCGTTCGTGCTGTTCCCCGGCAAGCAGCGCATCGTGGCGTCGACGACGATCGGCGCGCTGGCCTCGCTCGCGCCTACGCTCGGGCCGGTGATCGGCGGCTGGATCACCGATCAATGGTCGTGGCACTGGCTGTTCTATCTGAACCTCGTGCCCGGTATCGCCGTGGCCGCGCTGGTGCCGAAATACGTGCATATCGACGAACCCGATCTGCCGCTGCTCAGGCGCGGCGACTACATCGGCATTGTGCTGATGTGCGCGTTTCTCGGCTGCCTCGAATACGTGCTGGAAGAGGGCCCGCGCAAGAACTGGTTCGGCGACGATGCGATCGTGGCCTGCGCGTGGATTGCGGGCATCAGCGGTTTTCTGTTCGTTGTGCATGCGCTCACCGCGAAAGATCCGATTGTCGATCTGCGTGCGCTGGCGGTGCGCAACTTCGGGATTGGCAGCGTGCTGTCGTTCGTGACCGGCATCGGCATCTTCGTGGCCGTGTTTCTCACGCCGCTGTTTCTCGCCGAAGTGCGCGGCTTCAGTTCCTTGCAGATTGGTCTTTCGCTGCTTTCGGTGGGCGTGTTCCAGTTGCTCGCGCTGGGCGTCTACGCGTATTGCACGCGATTCTTCAGCATGCGCGCGTTGCTGATGTTCGGGCTCGTGTGCTTTGGCCTCGGCTGTTATCTGTACGTGCCGCTCACGCACGACTGGGGCTGGCAGCAATTCCTGCTGCCGCAGGCGCTGCGCGGCATCGGCCAGCAGTTTGCGATTCCACCGATCGTCACGATGTCGCTCGGTTCGCTGCCGCCTTCGCGGCTCAAATCGGCCAGCGGCCTCTTTAATCTGATGCGCAATCTGGGCGGCGCGATTGGTATTGCCGTGAGCGCGACCATGCTCAACGACCGCCTCAATTTTCACTATCTGCGCCTGAATGAAAGCGTCACGCATGGCGTGCCGCAAGTCGAAGGGCTGCTCGCCGGGCGCACGGCGTACTGGCAGTCGATGGCGGGCAATACGCTCGACGCGGCGCAAAGCGGCATCGCCCAACTGCATGCGCTGGTGCTGCGCGAAGCGCTGGTGATGACTTTCTCCGATACGTTTTTCGTGCTGTCGCTGTGCTTCGTGGTGGCGATCGCCTGCGTGCTGTTCTCGCGGCCGATTACCAACGCCGCACCGCCGCCCGATGCCCATTGAGCCCTGGAGGTCCAACATGTCCACGTTTATTCGTACCTTTGCACGGCCGGCGCGGCTGCTTGTGTCGACGCTCGCCGCCGCTGTGCTGGCGGCGTGTGCCGTGCAGCCCGCCGGGCATGCCGATCTGAGCGCCACCGTGCAAGCCACCGCGCCCGCGGCCTGGCGCATCGACGCGCCGCAGGACGCCATCGACGCGCGCGCCTGGTGGGCGCAATTCGACGACGCCACGCTCGACACGCTGCTCGCAGGCGTGCTGGCGGGCAACCTCGACTTGCAGGCGGCCGCCGAGCGCGTGAAGCAGGCGCAATCGATCACCACGCAGAAGCACGCCGCGCTGCTGCCGCAACTGGATTTCACGGCGCAAGGCGCGTATGCGCGGCAGAATACGCCGCCGCCGCTCGGTTATGTGAAGCAGGCGGGCGCGGGTTTGTCGCTGAGCTGGTCGCCCGACGTGTTTGGCGGCGAACGGCTCGATCTGCTGGCGGCGCAGGCGAATCTGGTCGGGCAGCAGCATGCGCTCGACGCGGTGCGCCTTGCGCTGGCGGCGGATACGGCATCGGCTTATGTCGATCTGCGCTGGGCGCAAGCGGAACTGAAGATTCTTCAGGATAACGTATCGATACGTCAGCATACCTTGCGGCTCACGCAGGATCGCCTGAAATATGGGCTTTCGACGCAACTCGACGTTACGCGCGCGCAGACGCAACTGAGCGAATTGCAGGCCCGCATGCCGCGCGCGCAAGCCAGCATCGATCATCAGTTGAATCTGATCGCGGTGTATACGGGCCGCACGCCGGAGTCGGTCGCGCAACTCGCGCTGGCCACGCCCGCGCCGATTCCCGTCGCGCCGTCTGGCGTGCCGCAACTGCTGCCGTCCGAAGCGTTGTTGCGCCGCCCGGACGTGCAGGCTGCCTACGCCACCGTGCAGCAGCGCGCGGCGGAAGTGGGCGTGGCGCGCGCGGAGCGCTATCCGAAGTTCTCGCTCAATCTCACGGATGGCGTGCTGGCATCGTCGTATCTCGGCATGCCGACTTTGACCGATAACCTCTTCAGTGCCGCGCTTGGGGCAACGAGCCCGATTTTCAACGCGGGCCGTATCAAGGCCGATATCGCGCAGAGCGAAAGCCGCATGCGCGAATCGCAACTCAATCTGCAGCAGACGATGTTGCAGGCGCTGCGCGAAGTGGAGGACAGCCGCACCGATCTCGTGAGCACGGCCACCCAGACTCAGCAGTTGCACGATGCGGTGGCGTCGTCCGATCAGGCGCTCAAGCTCGCGAACCAGCTTTACAAGGGCGGCGCGGCCGACTTTCTCGACGTGCTGAGCGCCCAGCAAACCTGGCTCGCCGATGCCGATCTGCTCAACGACGCGCAGCGCGAGCGCGCCCAGGCGGCGGTGGCGCTTTACCGTTCGCTGGGCGGCGGCTGGAGCCAGAGCGGCGATGTGGTCGCCCAAAGCACCGAGAGCGCAAAAGGCGGCTAATGGTTAGCCATACGAATCAATCGCGCGTGTCAAGCCGTGGGGCGCGCCGCCGCGCGCCACTGCGCCGGCGTCATGCCCACGTGCCGCTTGAAACCGCGCTGAAACGCGGCATCCGATTGATAGCCAACGAATTCGCCGATCTCGGCCACCGGCTGGCTGCCTTGCGCGAGCAGCCGCCCGGCCAGCGTCATGCGGATATCGGTGAGCACATCGGCGGCCGATCTGCCGATGGCTTCGTCGAAATGACGCGCGAAAGTCGCGCGCGACATATGGCAAAGCCCGGCGAGTTCGGGCAGCGTCCAGGGCTTGCCGGGCGTATCGAACATCGCGTCGATGGCGGGTTGCAGGCGCGGGCGCTGGGCGAGCGCGAGCAGGCCGCGCGGCGGCGCGTCGGTGTGGCTCGCGTAGCGCAGCGTGAGCGCGAACAGCGCGCCGGAGAGGTGATTGACGAGCGATTCGCTGCCGGGCTGCGCTTCGAGCGCTTCGTCGCGCAGCAGGGCGATCAGGCGCACGAGCCGTTCGGGCACCGCGCCGCCCGTGGGCGCGCTGCGTACCACGAGGCGCGCGGGCAGGTTTTCGCGCAGCAGGCGCTGGGGCACGGCGGGCAGCACGAAACTGCCGCAGAGCACATCGGCGATATCGCCTGCGCCCTGATTCGTCTCGATGGTGCGGCCGTGCTCGACGCGTTTGTCGATGGCGCCAGGCGGCGCGCCGCTGCCGTCGTGCAACTGGTGTGCGCCGCCGGAGGGAAACAGCACGATATCGCCCGCATGCAGCGCGGTGGGCGCGCCGTGCGCATCTTCGACGACGGCCGAGCCGCTGAGCAGCACGTGATAGCGCATTTCGCGCGCTTCGGCGTCGGGCTGATCGATCCGCCAGGGCGCGCCGAAGTGGCAACGCACGTCCAGGCGGCCCGCGACGGGCATGAGCGACAGTAGGCGGCTGAGGATATCCATGGTCGGCGCAATGAGACGAATGAGCATGAAGTCGCGCCATTCTGGCATTAAAAGCGCGAGTCTGCGCGCCTAGACTGCGTTCATGCCATCGACGATGGCGCGCCAGATCCGGCAAACGCATCCGGCACCCTCTCATTGAACAAGGAGTCGAACATGTCCCGTCTTTTCGCCATCCAGCCCGCAGAAGCCACCGGCGCCGCCGCTGAAGTATTCGCGAAGATCCGCAAGGCCGTCGGCAAGGTGCCGAACGCTTACGCTACCATCGGCACGCACAGCCCCGAAGGCCTCGCGTCGATCCTCGGTGTGGAGGCCGTGCTGGCCGCAGGCTCGCTCACGAAGGCCGATATCGAGGCGATCAAGCTCGCCGTAAGCGAAGTGGCCGGTTGTGACTATTGCGTGGCTGCGCACACGCTGGCGGGCAAATTCGCAGGCTTGTCGCCTGAAGCAATGAAGCAGATCCGCGCGGGCGACGCCACCGGCGACGCGAAGCGCGACGCGCTGGTTCGCTTCGTGCGCGCGCTGGTGCGCACGCACGGCACGGTGCCGCAGTCGGAGGTGAACGCCGTGAAGGAAGCGGGTTATACGGAGCGTCAGATCGTGGAAACGGCATTGGCGATCGCATCGATTACGTTCACGAATCTGGTGAATCGCGTCAACGATACGACGCTGGATTTCCCGGCAGTGGAGTAAGCGCGCGGCGCAGGGCGCGATATGCGGCTTTGGTGCCATTCGCGTCCTGCCCGACATAAACCATGCCACGCCTGACGAATGCCGCCTCGATGAAATCGTTTGAATGTGTGCATATGCATACATAAACTGAAGCAGTGAAGGCAGTACCACTGCGAACTCATGGAGAAAACACGATGAGCAGCATGAATGCAGCGCGGGAAATTGTTTTGTGTCAGCCGGTGCGCACGGCCATCGGCGCGTTTAATGGCTCGCTCAAGGGCGTGGCGGCGACGGAACTGGGTGCGATTGCGGTGCGCGAAACGCTCGCGCGGGCGAAACTCGATCCGGCCCTGCTGGGCTCGGTCGTGCTTGGCAATGTGATCCAGGCGGGCAACAAGATGAATCCCGCGCGTCAGGCGGAACTGGGCGGCGGCGTGCCGGTGCAGGTGCCCGCGCTCACGGTGAACCGCGTCTGCGGGTCCGGCGCGCAGGCCATCGCCAGCGCGGCGCAGGAAATCCTGCTGGGTCTCGCCGATGTGGCGCTGGCCGGCGGCATGGAAAACATGGACCGCGCGCCGTATCTGCTCGATGGCGGGCGCTGGGGCTATCGCATGGGCAACGCCGAAGTGCACGACAGCATGTTGCGCGACGGTCTGGTCGATGCTTTCTCGGGCCAGCATTCGGGCTGGCATACCGAAGATCTCGTCACGAAGGCCGAACTCACGCGCGAAGAGCAGGACCGCTGGGCCGCGCGCTCGCAGCAGCGTTTCGCGGCGGCGCAGGCGGTGGGACGCTTCAGGGAGGAGATCGTCGCGGTGGAGGTGAAGGGGCGCAAGGGCGTCGAGCGTTTCGATACCGACGAAGCGCCGCGTCCCGATACCACGTTCGACACGCTTACGAAACTCAAGCCCGCCTTCCGCCCGGACGGCACGATCACCGCTGGCAATGCGCCCGGCCTGAACAGCGCGGCGGCGGCCATGCTGGTGGCCGAACGCGGTTTTGCCGAAGCGCGCGGACTCGCGCCGATGGTGCGGCTCGTGTCCTGGGGCGTGGCGGCCGTGGAACCGGGCATGTTCGGCCTCGGTCCCGTGCCGGCCGTGCAACTGGCCTTGCAGCGCGCGGGCTGGTCGATCGGCGATGTGGATCGCTTCGAGATCAACGAGGCCTTCGCCGCCGTGCCGCTCGCGGTGATGAAGCAACTCGGCATTCCCGACGATATCGTCAATGTGGAAGGCGGCGCGATTGCGCACGGCCATCCGATCGGCGCGACGGGCGCGATTCTCACGACCCGTCTCGCATGGTCGATGCAGCGTGACGGCGTGCGTCGCGGCGTGGTGACCTTGTGCATCGGCGGCGGCCAGGGTATCGCGCTTGCGCTCGAGAAAGTATGATGGCCGGGCGCGCGCGTGCTGGCGCGCGCCCATGACATACCCGGCAAACAGAAGGTGAACGGCGATGACGAAGCGAGTGACGCGCGAGGAATGCAACTGTTTTGCGCTGCGGCAGGCCGCGCGCTTCGTCACGCAGCTTTACGAGCGCCATCTTTCGCAGGCGGGCGTGACGGCCGCGCAGTTCACGATTCTCTCGCGTCTCGCGGGCCGTCCCGATGCCACCGCCGCCGAACTCTCCGACGATCTCGTGATGGACCGCACCACGCTCGTGCGCGCGCTCAAGCCTTTGCAGCGCGATGGTCTCGTGCTCACGGCGGCGGCGGAACACGATACGCGCACGCTGGTTTATCGGCTATCCGCAAGCGGTCTGCGCCGTTACGACAAGGCTCATGTGCTCTGGCAGGACGCGCAGGCGGAATTCGAGCAGTTCATGAAACGCGATCGCGCGAAGGCGCTGCGTGCAGAGCTTTTTGCGCTGACGAAAGCGGCGGCGTAAAGCTTGCGCTAAAGCGCGCTTACATCGCTTTCAGCAGAGACCCCATTCGCGGAATTACCAGGCAACGACCTGGCACTCACCGGGCAACCCCCAGCGTCCCGATCTGACGCGAAAATGGCATGATGCAGTTTCCAGAGTTCGACGCCGCGCCGCCGGGTTCTCATGAAACGACATCGTCCGCCCTTGCCGCATTTCATGCGCGACCCCTCGCATCCCGCGTGGCGCGATATCGCGCTGTCGACGCTGCCGGTCGCGCTGTTCTGCATTGCCGTGATCGCGCTGGTCGTGTGGCTGGTCGATCCGGCGCCGCCGCGCACCATCACGATCAGCGCTGGGCCGCGCGATAGCTCTTTCATGCAGATGGCCGATGCGTATCGCACGATCCTCGCGCGCAACGGCGTGAAGCTCAAGGTCCTCGAATCGGACGGCTCGGTCGAAAATCTGCAACGCCTGCTCAATCCCAAATCGCATGTCGATCTCGCCTTCGTGCAGGGCGGCGTGGCCGAAGGCGTCGATGTGCATACGCTGATGTCGCTTGGCAGCGTGGCCTATTTGCCGATCGTCGTGTTTTATCGCGGCTCGGGGCTCACGCAGCTTTCCGAACTCGACGGCAAACGCATTGCCATCGGCCGCGTGGGCAGCGGCACGCGCGAACTGTCGCTGCGCCTGTTGCACGCGAACGGCATGGACCCGGGCGGCGACTCCACTTTCCTGCCGCTCGACGGTCTCGAAGCGGCCACCGCACTGGTCTCGGATCGCGCCGACGCCGCCATGCTAAGCGGCGATTCCACCACGCGCACGCTCATGCTCCGGCTGCTCAATATCCCGGGTATTTCGGTGATGAGTTTCGAGGAAGCCTCGGCTTATACGCGCATTTTTCCGTACCTCGAAGATGTCGAACTGCCGCCCGGCGTGCTCGATCTGCGCCGCCGCCTGCCGCCGCAAACTGTGCATCTGGTGGCGCCGACGGTGGAGATCGTCGCGCGCGATACGCTGCATCCGGCGATTTCCGATCTGATCATCGAAGCCGCGAGCGAGGTCAATGGCGCGCCGGGTCTGCTACAGCGCGCGGGCCAGTTTCCGAGTGCCGAAGCGCACGATTTCCGCATCAGCGAAGATGCCACGCGTTACTACAAGTCGGGCAAGAGTTTTCTTTACCGGACGCTGCCGTTCTGGCTCGCGAGCGTTGCCGATCGCCTGATCGTGCTGCTGCTGCCGCTGGCCGTGCTGGTGTTTCCGGCGCTGCGCGCAGTGCCTGCGCTGTATCGCTGGCGCGTGCGATCGCGGATTTATCGCTATTACGGCGCGCTTATCGCCATCGAACGCGATGCGCTCAAGCATACGAGCGAAGAAGAGCGCCAGGCGCTCATCAACGAACTCGACGAGATCGAGAATTCGCTCAATACCTTGCGCATGCCGCTCGCCTATGCCGATGCATTTTATGTGCTGCGCGAGCACGTTGGCTTCGTGCGCATGCATCTGACGCCGCCGAAAAAGCAGCCGGAAAGCGCTGTCCATTGATGATGAATGGGCTTTCTTCTTCCAATTGAAATGCATTTCAAATTGTTTCGTACTCCGGCATTTTTCGATTAATTGATTCGCTTTTGTAAATGGACAAGATTTAACGAATCGATAGTTGACACTTACAGTCATGCCCCGATATTTTTCGCTACTATCTCGCACGAGATTGCATCGAAGCGCGGTTCAAGAGAGGCATTAGCAAACGTTCACGCAACGTTCACGCGCAAGCGGGGCCTGGCGTTTCGAGGTCCTTAAAGACTCATCCGCAATGAGGAGGATCGATTCGTGAAATCGTCCGGTGTACGCCAGCATGCTGCCTGGCTCATGTGCGCCGCGCTCGCGGCCGCACCGTTGTTCGTCGGGCCAGCCGGTCCCACGGCCGCACTTGCGCAGAGCGCTGCGCATCTTTCCAGTCAACAACTCGATTCGCTTACCGCGCCTGTTGCGCTCTATCCCGATGCGCTGCTCGCGCAGGTGCTGATGGCGGCCACCTTTCCGCAGGATGTGCAGGCCGCTGCTGCGTGGTCCAAGGCCAATCCCAAGATGCAGGGCGACGATGCGGTGAAAGCGGTGGCCTCGCAGCCGTGGGACCCCAGCGTGCAGTCGCTGGTGGCGTTTCCGCAGGTGCTCGCCACCATGGACTCCAAGCCCGACTGGGTCGCGCAGATCGGCAATGCGTTTCTCGCGCAGCCCAACGACGTGATGGATTCCGTGCAGCGTCTGCGCGCGCAGGCGCAAAAGGCCGGCAACCTCAAGTCGAACGAGCAGCAGAAGGTTGTGGTTCAACCGGCCAGCAGCACGACCACCACGCAGACGATCGTGATCGAGCCGGCCAATCCGCAAGTGGTCTATGTGCCGACGTACAACCCAACGGTGGTCTACGGAACGTGGCCGTATCCGGCTTATCCGCCGGTGTACATGCCGCCGCCTCCGGGCTACGCGATCGCCACGGGTTTCATGACCGGGCTGGCGTTCGGCGCGGGCGTGGCGGTGGCCAATTCGTTGTGGGGCGGTTTTGGCTGGGGTTCGCATGACGTGAACATCAACGTCAATCGCTACAACAATATCAACGTGAATAACCACATCAGCGGGAACGGCACGACGGCGAACTGGAATCGCAACAACAATGTCGAGCGCCGCCAGAACTTCAACCATAACGCGAACGGCGGGAACCTCAACGGTCAGCGCAATCAGTATCGCGGCTATGACCAGTCGCGCCAGCAGGCCGCGCAGGCGTTCCAGAATCGCACCGGTCAGAGCATGTCGGGCAATGCCAGCCAGCGTTTGCAGGATATCCAGCACGGCGGTACGCGGCCGGGCGCGGGAGGCAGCGGCACGCAGAACGCCAATCGCGGCGAACTGAATAACCGCACGCAGAACGGCAATCGCCAGAACAATCTCAGCGGGCGTACGGCGAACGGCGGGCGGCAAAACGAGCTTGGCGGCCGTACGCAGAACACCAATCGGCAGAACGAGCTGAACAACCGCGCGCAGAACGCCAATCGCGACAACGCGCTGCGTGGCGCCGGCGACGGCAACGGTGCGCGCGCCGATATGCAGCGCGGCCAGCAAAGTCGCGCGGCGTTCCAGAACCGTGGTGGCGGTGGAGGCGGCGGCGGGTTTGGCGGCGGTGGCGGAGGCGGCGGTGGCCGTCTGGGTGGTGGCGGTGGCGGCGAACGCCACTTTGGTCGTCGGTAAATCCTGGAGGAGTCATCGCGATGATCCGTACTCAAGCACGCCGTCTGCCGCAAGGCGCACGGCCTGCCGGGCTCGCCCGGCTCACTGCGGCGCTGGCGTTTGCGCTGTTCGCCGCGCCTGCCTTGCTGTCCGTCCCCGGCGCTGGCGTGGCCTTGGCGCAGGCTGTGTATGCCACGCCGGATGCCGCCGCACAAGCCTTGACCGACGCGCTCGCCGCCAACGACCACGACGCGATCAAGCACGTGCTCGGCAGCGACTTTCAGCACTTCATTCCCACCCAGAACATCGGCGCCGACGATATCGACGACTATCTGGGCGCCTGGGCCAAGGGCCACCAGATCGTGCCGGACGACAAACCCGTCGCGGGCAAGGCCAGCGCCCATCTGAGCGTGGGCGACAGCGGCTGGACCTTGCCGATTCCGCTGGTGCAAAGCGGCAGCGGCTGGCGCTTCGATGTGCGCGAAGGCGCGGCCGAAGTGCTCACGCGGCGTATCGGCCGCAACGAGCGCGCGGCCATGCTGTCCTCGCTGGCTTTCGTCGACGCGCAGAACGACTACCGCAAGCTCACGCAGCATTACGCCCAGCGCATCTTGAGCACGCCCGGCACGCATGACGGCCTTTACTGGCCCGTCGAGCCCGGCGAAACCGAAAGTCCGCTCGGCCCGCTTGCCGCCGCCATGCCCGCGAATGCGAAGATCACGCCGCAGGAGGGCTATCACGGCTATCACTTCCGCATTCTCACGGCGCAGGGCGCGCATGCGGATGGTGGCGCGCGCAGCTATATCGAGAACGGCGAACTGGCCAATGGCTTCGCGCTCGTGGCCTGGCCGGCGCAATACGGCAAAACCGGTGTGATGAGCTTTATCGTCAATCAGGACGGCAAGCTTTATCAGAAGAATCTTGGGCCGAACGGGGCGAAAACCGCCGCCGCGCTCAAGCGCTTCGATCCCGATCCGTCCTGGCAGGCGACCACGCCCTGATCGCCGTCAGTTGCATCTGGTGGCGTGTAGCGTCTACATGGCGCGTTGGCAGCTTATTCACACGCCGGTCTGCGAGGCGCCTTCGGGCGCCTTTCTTTTTGCCCGCTTTTGCCCGTTGCTGTCGCGTACCGCTTTGCGACGCTTGAACGCTTCCATCTCATAAATCGGGCACAATCGGCTGCAAGTGGAGGCTGGCTGCGCGCGGCCGTCACCATTTAGCGGTCGGGGAGAAGCGCAACGCGATGCGGTTTCAGGCTCAGGCACGCCAGTTGCTGTATCCCTCCGCAAACTCTTATTCGTGTGGAGATAACGACATGCAACGACGCAACTTCATGCTTTCGGCAGCCGCTGCGCTTGCCTCCGGCGGTATGGCGCTCGCAGGCTGCACCACCACGCCGGGCAATTCCTCTAACGCTGCAACCGATATGACGAAGCGCCAGTCGATCGATGCCAGCGTCGACAACGCCATGACGAAGCTGTATTCGACCGTCAAGGGTTCGCGCGAGCTGGTCGCGAAGTCGCGCGGCGTGCTGGTGTTCCCGTCGGTGCTGCAGGCGGGTTTCATCGTCGGCGCACAGTACGGCGAGGGCTCGCTGCGCGTGGGCGGCGCGACCACGGGTTACTACAGCACGGTGTCGGGCTCGTTCGGCCTGCAGGCCGGTGCGCAGTCGAAGGCGATCATCTTCTGCTTCATGACGCAGGATGCGCTCGACAAATTCCGCGGTACGGACGGCTGGGCAGCCGGTGCGGACGCATCGGTTGCGCTCGTGACGGTCGGCGCGAACGGCGCGGTCGATACGAATACGGCCACGCATCCGGTCGAAGTCTTCGTGATGACCAACGCCGGCTTGATGGCGGATGTTTCGCTCGCAGGCACGAAGGTGACGCGCCTGAAGATCTAACCAATGCGACGTGCGCGGCGCGTGCTGAATACGCGCCGCAAAAACAAAAGGGCAAGGCCATCGGCCTTGCCCTTGCTATTTGCAGTGCACGAACTGCAAAAAATTAATCAGCAGCCCGTATTCTTTACCCGTTCGACTTCCAGCCCGAACAGCGGGCGCAGACGCGTGCCCACCACGTTGCCCGTGAACGCGCACACGAGCCACAGCCAGCCATGCAGGCTGCCCGACACGATCCCGCTGAAATACGCGCCGATATTGCAGCCATACGCCAGTCGCGCGCCATAGCCGAGCAACAGCCCGCCGATCACCGCCGCCGCGAGCGAGCGCAGCGGAATGCGCCAGACCGGCGCGTAGCGGCCCGCGAGCGAAGCCGCCGCCATCGCACCCAGCACGATGCCGATATCCATCACCGTGGTGACGTCGTGGCTGGCGGGCGCGGCGAGCGCGGCCGCGTTCGGGCCGGCCATCCAGTACTTCCAGTTGACCACGTCGATACCGAGCGCGGCGAAGCCCTTGGCGCCCCACAGCGCAAACGCCGAGGTCACGCCCCACGGACGGCCCGAAAGCGCGAGCGTGGCGAAGTTCAGCAGCGCGAGCGCGATGGCGCCTGCCAGCAACGGCCACGGACCATGCAGCCACGGCGACGCATGCGGCGCGCGTTCCGGCTGATTGACGAGGCGGCCGTGGCGGCGCTTTTCGATGGCGACGGTGAGCGCCGCAATCGCCGCGAATACCGCGAGGTTCAGCGCGAGCGCCGGCACGACGCCCAGCGTGGTGACGAGCGAGAGCGGCTTGAGCTGCGGCATCGACGTCCAGAACGGCATGTGCGCCGTTGCCACCACCGAGCCGACGATAAACGCGATCAGCGTGACGACCATACGCGTGCTGCCGCCGCCCACGGTGTACAGCGTGCCCGAGGCGCAGCCGCCGCCCAGTTGCATGCCGATGCCGAACATGAACGCGCCGACGACCACCGACGTCCCCGCAGGCGAAACGAGCCCGACCACGGGATGCCCGAACAGCGAGCCCGCTGCGAGCGCCGGAAAGAACAGCAACACGCCGATGGCGAGCATGACCATTTGCGCGCGCAGGCCCGCGCCCCGGCCATCGGCGATAAAGACGCGCCACGCCGAGGTAAAACCGAACGCCGCGTGATAGAGCGTCATGCCGAGCAGCGCGCCCACGATGTAGAGCGCGGCCTGGCGCGCGCTGACCGTCTGCGCCAGATAGACGGCGCCGAGTGCGACCAGCAGTAGCGCGAGCCCGAGCGATTTGGGATTGATGGAGTCGAGACGGCGCGGCGCGCGCGCCAGCGGCGAGGAAAGGTCGGACATGGTCGAAATGAAGAGGCTTGAAGCCGTGATGTTGCCTGGACGGCCCGGGAGGCTCGCGGCTGCCTGAAAATGAGGCACTGAAAGGAAAACGATAGCACGAAACGCATCACGGCCTGGCGCGCTACCCGCATCGGCATCATGGATATCCCCTATGCGCTTACTACGCGGATCTGCCGATAGGACAGGACGAAAAGCAAAAATACGCAAGCGCAAACGAGCGACGCAAAGCGGTTGCATTCGCAACAAAACGCAGCAAAAAGCAGCAATAAGAGCCACAAAAAGGCCGCCGCGATCGCAGACAAATACGCCAGGAGACCGGACCACATGCTCAGGAACATCACCATCCGCGGAGGGCTTACCCTCGTTATCGGTATCTTCGTTGCCTTTTTGCTGGTCGTGATCGGCGTGGCCTATGGCGCGCTGAAGCTGACCAACGAGAGTCTGCTCGATACGCAGCAAAGCGCGCAGTCGCTCGCCACGCTCAAGTCCAGTTCGGAGCGCCTGCTGCAGGTGCGCCTCGCGCTGGGCGGCTACGAGACGCTCTTTAGCGTCGGCAAATCCACCGAGGGCATGCTGGAACAGGCGCACAAGGTACTCGCCGATTCGAACAAGGATTTCGCGCGCTACAGCGCCGGCCCGTTCGCCGATGCCGACGAAGCGCGTCTTGCCCAGGCCGTCGCGCAGGCGCGCACGGCGCTGGTCGAGCAGGCGCTCGAGCCCGAGTACAAGGCGCTGGTCGACAACGACTTCAACACCTTTCGCACGATTCAGGGCGAAACCGCCGATCGTTTCTACGGCGCATATGCGAAGGCCATCGACGCGCTCGAAGCCTCGCAGGACGCGCGCGAGCAGCGCAACGCCGAAACGGCGGCGAAGCGCTTCCGGCTTTCGCTCATCGTGTTCGGTGTGATCGGCGTGGTGGGTGTGGCGATCGGCCTGATCGCGCGGCGCGGGCTGACGGCCGCCGTGATCAAGCCCGTCGATACGGCGATTCGCCATTTCCAGCGCATTGCCGCCGGCGACCTGACCGTGGACGTACGCGTGCGCTCGAGCAATGAAATGGGCCAGTTGCTGGGTGCGCTTGCGCAGATGCGCGAGGCGTTGATCGGCACGGTTGCGCGCGTGCGCGACAGCACTCAGGAAATCACGCTGGGTGCGAACCAGATCGCGGCGGGCAATGTCGATCTGTCGAGCCGCACTTCGCAGCAGGCGGCCGCGCTGCAGGAAACGGCGGCGAGCCTCGAACAGCTTTCGGCGGCGGTGCGCCAGAACACGGCGGGCGCGCAGGAGGCGAGCGGTCTGGCGCAGGGCGCGCTCAGCACGGTCTCGCGCGGCGCGGATGTGGTGGCGCGCGTGAACGAGACGATGAACGATATTTCGTCGTCGTCGCGCAAGGTCGAAGAGATCACCGGGATCATCGAAGGCATCGCGTTCCAGACCAACATCCTCGCGCTCAATGCGGCAGTCGAAGCGGCGCGCGCGGGCGAGGAAGGGCGCGGCTTCGCGGTGGTGGCGCAGGAAGTGCGCAGCCTCGCACAGCGCTCGGGCACGGCGGCCAAGGAGATCAAGGAACTGATCGCCGCTTCGGTGGCCACGGTGGGCACGGGCGCGCGCCTAGTCGAAGAAGCGCGGCACACGATGGGCGAGGCGCGCGACGCCGTTGCGCGCGTGAGCCACATCATGGGCGAGATCACGGCGGCGACGCACGAGCAGAGCGACGGCATCGAGCAGGTCAATCGCGCGGTCGCACAGATCGACGAAGTCACGCAGCGCAACGCCGCACTGGTGGAGGAAGCGGCGGCTTCGGCGCAGTCGCTGGAGTCGCAGGCCGATGTGTTGCGCGACGCGGTGGCGGTGTTCCATCTCGGCGATGGCGCGGCGGCGCACGGAGCGCGCGAGGCGGTTCGCGGCGTGAGTCCGGCGGCCTACGCCTGAATTTGACTTCAATCGACTTAACCTGAGGTTATATCCCCCGTCCGATTCGCATTTGAGTTCCTTTTTTTGCCCGGCGAGACTGCAAGGAATACCGATAGCGAGAACGACGGGATATGCGAATTTGCGTGCTGGGCGGCGGGGTGATCGGGGTCACGACGGCGTATTTTCTTGCCCGCGATGGACATCAGGTGACGCTGGTCGAGCGTCACGCGGACGTGGCGCGCGAAACCAGCCATGCCAATGGCGGCCAGTTGAGCTACAACTATGTCGCGCCGCTGGCGGACCCTTCGGTGCTGCCCAAACTGCCGCACTGGCTTTTTTCCCGCGATGCCGCGCTGCGTTTCGTGCCGCGTCTGGACCCGCGCCAGTGGCACTGGTGCGTCGCGTTTTTGCGCGCCTGCACGCGTGCCCGCAGCCGCGCCACGACTGAAGAACTGCTCGGACTGGGTTTTCTGAGCCAGCGCCTGATGCACGAGATCGTTGCGCGCGAAACGATCGATTTCGATTACGTGCGCAATGGCAAGCTCGTGGTGTTTCGCGATCGGGACAGTTTTGACGGCGCGCGCCGTCAGGCCGACTATCAGGCGCAATTCGGTTCGGAACAATATGCACTCGATGGCGCGGCGTGCGTTGCGCTCGAACCGGCGCTCGCGCATATCGGCGGCGAGATTGCGGGCGGCATTCACACGCCGGGCGAGGAAGCGGGCGATTGCGACCGCTTCACGCGCGCTCTGGCACGCGCGGCGCAGCGAGAGGGCGTCGATCTGCAGGTGGCGACGGAGTTTTCGGGACTAAAAACACAAGGCAAGCTCGTCGAAGCGGCGATGACTTCGGCAGGCGCAATCGAAGCGGATGCGTTCGTTGTCTGCCTCGGTATTCAGAGCCAGCCTTTGCTGGGTTCGCTTGGCGTGAGCGTGCCGGTTTATCCGCTCAAGGGTTATAGCCTCACATTGCCGGCTACGCATGCAACGGGCGCGCCGCGCGTCTCCGTGACGGATGCACATCACAAAGTGGTCTACGCACCACTGGGCGAGCGGTTGCGCGTTGCCGGAATGGTCGATCTCACGGGCATGAGCGCGCACGCCGATCCCGCCCGTATCGCGCTGCTCACGCGCCAGGCGCGCGAAACCTTTCCCGATGCCGGCGACTACGACGCCGCGCAGACGTGGACCGGCCTGCGCCCCGCCACGCCCGACAGCAAGCCGTTGATCGGCGCAACGCATTACCGCAATCTATGGATGAACACGGGGCACGGCGCGCTGGGCTTTACGCTCGCGTGCGCAAGCGCGCAACTGCTTGCCGATCTGCTCGCGCAACGAAGCTTGCCGATCAACGGCGATGCATTTTCGCCGCGCCGCTAAAAGAGTTTACGCACCACAACAACCGCCTTCACGGCGAATCATTGACTTCACTTACCCACGTTGGGAGAAGCGCACGATGAACACCAGCAAAACGATCGCGGCATTGACGCTAGGCCTGGCCACGCTGGCAAGTACCGCATACGCAGACGACCTCACCGGCACGCTCAAGAAAGTGCACGACAGCGGCGTGATCGTGCTCGGCACGCGCGAATCGTCGATTCCGTTTTCGTATTACGACCAGAACCAGAACGTGATCGGCTATTCGCAGGAGATCGCGCTGAAGATCGTCGATGCGGTGAAGCAAAAGACCGGCACGCCCAACCTCAAGGTCAAGACAATTCCAATTACCTCGCAGAATCGCATTCCGCTCGTGCAAAACGGCACGATCGACTTCGAATGCGGCTCGACCACCAATACGTTCGAACGCCAGAATCAGGCCGCGTTTTCGAACAGCATCTTTCTCTATGGCATTCGCTTTATCACGCGCAAGGATTCGGGCGTGAAGGATTTTCCCGATCTCGCGGGCAAGACCGTGGCGACCACGGCGGGCACGTCGGATGAACGCATGCTGCGCAAGATGAACGAAGAGAAGCACATGAACATGACGATCATCAGCGCAAAAGATCACGCCGAATCGTTCCTCAACGTGACGACCGGGCGCGCTGTGGCGTTCGTGATGGACGAGCCGCTGCTCTACGGCGAGCGCGCGAAGACGAAGAACCCGCAGGATTATGTGGTGACGGGGACGCCACCGGTATCGGAGAACTACGCGTGCATGCTGCGTCGTGACGATCCGCAGTTCAAGGCGCTGGTGGATGAAACGGTGGCGAAGATGCAGACGTCGGGCGAAATGGCGAAGCTCTATACCAAGTGGTTCACCGAGCCGATTCCGCCGACCAATATGAATCTGGACTATCCGCTTTCGCAGCAGATGAAGGATCTGTTTGCGCATCCGAACGACAAGGCGCTCGATTGATTTGCGCCTGCGCGTAGCGCGCTTTTCGCAAAAGCAAAAAGAAAATGCCGCAGTCCTGTGAAGGATTGCGGCATTGTCATTGCGCAGCGAACTGAGCCGCGCGGTACTGCATATTCGTTGGTAGGCTCGATTGGATTCGAACCAACGACCCCCACCATGTCAAGGTGGTGCTCTAACCAACTGAGCTACGAGCCTGTTGAGAGGGCGAATTATAGAGAGGGTATTTGAGCCTTGCAAGCCTTTTTCGCAAATTGTTGAAAAAACTTTGGCAGGGCTGTTTGGGGGCGCTTATGAAGCCGTGCGCTTTGTGCCTTCTTTTGTCCCTTCTGCAGCGGCTTCCAGCGCTGTCTCCATCTCCTGGGCGGCGCGCTGTAATTCGGGCACGAAGCGGCGCACGGCTTCAGCCGGATTGATCGCCTGCTCCAGATAGATCACGTTGAGGCTCGCAATCACGCGGCCATGCGCGCCGATCGCCACCGCGAGCGCGCCGATCTTGCGCTGGTCCGACCAATCGCCGTGATTCGAGCCGAAGCCATCCGCGTGCGTCTGCCGTACGAGATTGCGGATGAAGGCCGCATCCGCGGCGAGCTTCTGCTGCTGCTCGCCGCCTGCGCCCGCGCGCAGCATGTCGAGAATATCGTCGCGCTCCGCTTCCGGGCAGTGGGCGAAATAGGCGCGGCCCGCGGCCGTGAGCAGCATCGGCAGACGGCGGCCCACCATCGCGCGGTGAAACGAGAGCGGGCTGAAGCGGTGCGTGGTCTCGCGGATGATCATCGCGTCGCCGTCGGGCGTGGTGAGATCGGAAGGCCAGACGACCCGCTGCATCATCTGACCCATGATTGGCGGCGCGATGGTGGCGATGAGTTCGTCGTCGGTGAAGCCTTCGCTCAGCGCGCGCACGTTCATCGTCAGGCGAAAGCTGTCGTCCGACGCGCTGCGCCGCACGAGGTTTTCTTCCACCAGCGTTTCCAGCAAACGCCGCACGGTGGTGCGATGCAGACCCGTCGCCTCGCTCAACTGCTGGCTCGTCGCACGGCCGTTTTCCATCGCGTTGAGCGCCCGCAGCACCTGCAGGCCGCGTGCAAGTCCACGTACGTTTGCATACTTTGTCATCGAAAAATCGCTTGTAAATCAAGTGTGTGCATTCTATGCACATTTCTCTAAAATTGTTGAGCGCGTGTCGCCGCGAATCTAGACTCGCTTCCATGCCTTGCATGAGATCGCCCCGACCAAGGGCGACTGACACGGAGACACTATGAACACCTCTTCCGCCGCTGCGGACGTTGCCGCCGTGGATACGGCCGCCGTGGAAACGGTTCGCTCGCGCCAGCGTGCCACCGACGTCGCCATCATCGGCGCGGGCCCTGTGGGCCTCATGATCGCCAATATCCTGGGTCTCCAGGGCGTGCGCGTCACCCTCATCGAAAAGCTCGACCAGATTATCGACTATCCGCGCGCAATTGGTTTGGATGACGAAGCATTGCGCGTGTTTCAATCGATCGGTCTTGCCGACGCGCTGTTGCCGCACACCACGCCCGACCACTGGATGCGCTTCGTCACGAAGGACAACCATTGCTTCGCGTCGATCGAGCCGCGTACCGATGAATTCGGCTGGCCGCGCCGCAATGCCTTCATTCAGCCGCTGGCCGATCGCGTGCTGTATGAAGGGCTCGCGCGCTTCGAACATGTCGACGTGCTGTTCGGGCATACGGTCAATGGCTTTGTGCAGGACGCGCAGGGCGTGTCGATCGACGTGAGCGCTGCGAATGGCGAGCGCAGCACGATTCGCGCCGCCTATATGGTGGGCGCCGATGGCGGCAACAGTTTCGTGCGCCGTGCGCTCAACGTGCCTTTCGAAGGCCGCACGAAGCCGAATCAATGGATCGTCGTGGATGTGCGCAACGATCCGATCGGCTCGCCGCATATCTATATGCATTGCGATCACGAGCGCCCTTATGTATCGGCGGCGCTGCCGCACGGCATTCGCCGCTTCGAATTCATGGTGATGCCCGGCGAAACCGAGGAAGAACTTTCGAAGCCCGCGAATATGGCCGCGCTGATCCGCAAAGTGGTCGCGGACCCGGACAAGGTCGATTACATCCGCAAGCGCGTCTATACGCACAACGCGCGTCTGGCCGAAACCTTTTGCGTGGATCGCATTCTGCTGGCGGGCGACGCTGCGCACATCATGCCGGTGTGGCAGGGCCAGGGTTACAACAGCGGCATTCGCGACGCAAACAATCTGGGCTGGAAACTGGCGATGGTCGCGAAGGGTCTCGCCGATGGCCGTCTGCTCGATACCTATACCGTCGAGCGCCGCGCACACGCACGGTCGATGATTCATCTCTCCGAAGTCGCCGGCGATATCTTCGCGCCGGCGACGCGATTCGGCGCGCGCTTTCGCGACGCCTTCGTGAAGTCGATGAACGTATTCCCCTCGGTGAAGCGCTATTTCGTGGAGATGCGTTTCAAGCCGATGCCGCGTTATGAGGCCGGTGTCGTGCTGCTGCCGCCGCAGAAGCCAACGGGCGGCTGGCTCGCACGCGTGCTCGAACGCTCGGGCGATTCCGCGCCGGGCCGTCTGCTGGGTTTGATGAGCCAGAAACGCGATTCGCTGCTCGGGCGCCTCGCTTATGGGCGTGATCCGCTGGCGGCCTCGCCGGTGGGCCGCATGTTTATCCAGCCGCGCGTGCGTTCGAGCGATGGCCGCGTCGTGCGTCTGGACGATGCGATCGGCAACGGCTTTGTGGTGCTCGCATGGGGCGCGGACCCGACCTTCGGTCTCACGCCGCAAGCGCGTGCGGTGTGGGAACGCCTGGGCGCGCGCTTCGCGTTCGCCAAGCCCGACGTGCAACTCGATTACACCGATGACGTGCCCGAAGGCGTGCTCGCGCTCGGCGATGTGCAAGGACGTCTCAAGGACTGGTTCAGCCAGCGGCCGGAATCGGTCGTGCTGCTGCGCCCGGACCGCTTCGTGGCGGGCGTGTGCACGCCGCAGCAGGTCTCGGGCGCCATCGTCGAACTCGCGGGCAAGCTGGGCATGAGC
This sequence comes from Paraburkholderia sp. J69-1, assembly GCF_905220255.1. Taxonomy (NCBI): domain Bacteria; kingdom Pseudomonadati; phylum Pseudomonadota; class Betaproteobacteria; order Burkholderiales; family Burkholderiaceae; genus Paraburkholderia; species Paraburkholderia sp. J69-1. The sequence continues at coordinate 104,337 of NZ_CAJMZG010000028.1, forward strand.
GATATCGCGGTGCGCGAAGCCGTTGCATCACATCGCCCCGCGCGCGCAAACGTCGCTGTCGCGCAGGCAGCATGAGCAGGAGCCGCATTGTGAACGCCAGCATGCCGATACACCTCGAGTGCCTTTCGCACACGCCGCTGCACGGTTACTTCGATCCGCCTCCTGACGTGGTGGCCGAAGTCGAGCGCGTAGGCCGCGAAGCACGCGCACGCGTCGAGGCATTCCAGCCCGATCTGATCGTTGCGTTCGCACCCGATCATTTCAACGGCTTCTTCTACGACATGATGCCGCCGTTCTGCATCGGCGCGAAAGCGCAGGCGATCGGCGATTTCAAAAGCCTCGCGGGCCCGCTGCCGGTGCCCGAAGAACTGGCCCACGCGCTCGCGCAAAGCGTGCTGGCGGCCGATATCGACGTGGCGCTCTCGTACCGTATGCAGGTCGATCACGGCTGCGCGCAAGCGCTCGAAGTGCTCACGGGCGGGCTCGATCGCTATCCGGTGATTCCGGTGTTCATCAACTCCGTCGCGCCACCGATGGCGACGCTGCGCCGCGCGCGTCTGCTTGGCGAAGCGATCGGACGCTTCATGGCGAGCACGGGCAAGCGCGTGCTGGTGGTGGGATCGGGCGGCATCTCGCACGAACCGCCGGTGCCCGAACTCTTTGGCGCCACGCCTGAAATTGCCGAGCGTTTGATTGCGGGCCGCAATCCTTCCGCCGATTCGCGCGACGCGCGTGAGGCGCGCACCGTGGCCGCCGCGAAAGCGTTCACGAAAGGCGATAGCCACTTGCATCCGCTGAATCCCGAATGGGATCGCGCGTTTCTCGCACTGCTGGCTTCGGGCGAATTGACGGCCGTGGACGGCATGACCAATGCGGCCATTACGCGTGACGGCGGCAAGTCCGCGCACGAGATCCGCACGTGGGTGGCCGCGTTCGGCGTGCTTGCGGCGTTCGGGCCGTATTGCGCGTCGCTCGATTATTACCGCGCGATTCCTGAATGGATTGCGGGTTTCGCCACCATGCACGCCACGCCTACGCAGGCGGCCTGAACGTATCGAACTGCATCGAAGAACCTGGAGAACGGCATGACCGATCCAACACTCATCGCGGCGCTGGCCGCACGTTTGCGCGAAGCGGAAGCCTCGCGCGCGGTGATCGAGCCGGTGCGCGGCGAAATCGCCATCGACGATATCGCTACGGCTTATGCCGTGCAGCAAGCCAATGTCGATCTGCGCGTGCAGAACGGCGAGCGCATCGTCGGCCGCAAGATCGGCCTCACATCGCGCGCGGTGCAGCAGCAACTGGGCGTCGATCAGCCCGACTTCGGCGCGCTATTCGCTTCGATGGCATACGGCGACGGTGAACCGATTTCGCTTTCGCAACTGATCCAGCCGAAAGTGGAAGCGGAAATCGCGCTCGTGCTCGAACGCGATCTCACGCATGACAAGCACACCTTCGTCGATATTCTGCGCGCGAGTGCGTATGCACTGGCGGCCATCGAAATCGTCGATAGCCGGATTCAGAACTGGGATATCCGCTTCGTCGATACGGTCGCGGACAACGCGTCGAGTGCGCGTTTTGTCGTGGGCAGCCGTCCCGTGCCGCTTTCGCAAATCGATTTGAACGCCTGCGCAATGACACTTTCGCGCGATAACGAAGTGCTCTCGCGCGGCAATGGCGCCGCGTGTCTGGGCAATCCACTCAATGCGGCCGTGTGGCTCGCGGACCGCATGGTGCAACTCGGCACGCCGCTGCGTGCCGGCGACGTGGTGCTCACGGGCGCGCTTGGACCCATGGTCGCCGTGAAGGAACCCGGCACTTATACCGCGCAGATCGACGGCCTCGGCAGCGTTCGCGCGACTTTCACCGCCTGAAACAGGACTTCAAATGGCTTCCGAAAAACTCAAGGCCGCGATCATCGGCTCCGGCAATATCGGCACGGACCTGATGATCAAGATCATGCGCCACAGCCAGCATCTGGAAATGGCGGCGATGGTCGGCATCGATCCCAACTCCGATGGTCTCGCGCGCGCTGCGCGTCTGGGCGTGGCGACCACGCATGAAGGCGTGGAAGGGCTCACGCGTTTGCCCGTTTTCAACGATATCGATTTCGTATTCGATGCGACTTCGGCGGGCGCGCATATCAAGAACGATGCGCTGCTGCGTAAATTGAAGCCGTCGATTCGCGTGATCGATTTGACGCCCGCGGCGATTGGGCCTTATTGCGTGCCGGTAGTGAATCTCGACGCGCATATCGACGCGCCCAACGTGAATATGGTCACGTGCGGCGGTCAGGCGACGATTCCCATCGTGGCCGCCGTTTCCCGCGTGGCGAAAGTGCATTACGCGGAAATTGTCGCTTCGATCAGCAGCAAATCGGCGGGACCGGGCACGCGCGCGAATATCGACGAATTCACCGAAACCACGTCTAAGGCGATTGAAGCGGTGGGCGGCGCGGCAAAAGGCAAAGCCATCATCGTGCTCAATCCGGCCGAACCGCCTGTGATGATGCGCGACACGGTTTATACGCTTTCCGCAATGGCAGATCGTGAAGCCGTGGAGCGATCGATCGCAGAAACCGTCGCGAAAGTGCACGCCTACGTGCCGGGTTATCGACTCAAGCAACAAGTGCAATTCGACGAAATTCCTGAAAGCGCGCCGTTGAATATTCCGGGCCTTGGAAAATTCAGCGGTCTGAAAACCTCGGTATTTCTCGAAGTGGAAGGCGCCGCGCACTATCTGCCTGCGTATGCCGGCAATCTCGACATCATGACATCCGCCGCGCTCGCAACAGCCGAGCGTATGGCGCAAACGCTCTTGAGCGTGCAGGGAGCGTAAAGCGATGAGCAAGAAACTCTATATCTCCGATGTGACGCTGCGCGACGGCAGCCACGCGATTAGTCATCAGTATTCGATTCAGAACGTGCAGGACATCGCTCGTGCACTGGATAAGGCGAAGGTCGATTCGATCGAAGTCGCGCACGGCGACGGTCTGCAAGGTTCGAGCTTTAACTACGGCTTTGGCGCCCATAGCGATCTCGAATGGATCGAAGCGGTTGCAGACGTGGTGAAGCACGCGAAAATCGCCACGCTGCTGCTGCCGGGCATCGGCACGATTCACGATCTGAAGGCGGCGTATCACGCGGGCGCGCGCATCGTGCGTGTGGCCACGCATTGCACCGAAGCCGATATCTCGAAGCAGCACATCGAATATGCGCGTGAACTCGGCATGGATACGGTCGGCTTTCTGATGATGAGCCATATGACCACGCCGGAGAATCTCGCCGTCGAAGCGAAGAAGATGGAAAGCTACGGCGCGACTTGTATTTACGTGGTCGATTCGGGCGGCGCACTGACGATGAATGATGTGCGTGATCGATTCCGTGCCGTGAAAAGCGTGCTCAAACCGGAAACGCAAACAGGTATGCACGCGCATCACAATCTCTCGCTGGGCGTGGCGAATTCGCTGGTCGCCGTTGAAGAAGGTTGCGACCGCATCGATGCATCGCTGGCAGGAATGGGTGCGGGTGCGGGCAATGCGCCGCTCGAAGTGTTTATCGCCGCGGCAGAACGCATGGGCTGGAATCACGGCACCGATCTCTACACGCTGATGGACGCGGCTGACGACATCGTGCGTCCGCTGCAGGATCGTCCTGTACGTGTGGATCGCGAAACACTCGCGCTGGGTTATGCAGGCGTGTACTCGAGTTTTCTGCGCCATTCAGAAGTGGCCGCGAAGAAATATGGCCTGAAAACCGTGGACATTCTTGTCGAACTGGGCAAGCGTCGCATGGTGGGCGGCCAGGAAGACATGATCGTGGACGTGGCGCTCGATCTGAAGCAGCGCGCCCAAGCCGCAACATCCCAGTCTTGACGCACGCCGCGTGTCGCCTGAAGCGACTCGCGGCGTTGCTACGTCGTACCTGCAGGACAAACGATTAGCCGCCGGCAAGAGCGGCTGACACCCAACATTGGAGACTTTTCAAATGACGTCACGAATCAGTGGTGCTGGAGGCAACAACAAGGCGACGATCGCCCTGTGTCTCGCCGTGGCCTTGCTCGAAGGCCTGGACCTGCAATCAGCGGGCGTGGCCGGGCCGCGCATGGCGAAGGAATTCTCGCTCGCGTTGTCGCAAATGGGCTGGGCATTCAGCGCGGGCGCAATCGGCCTGCTGCCGGGCGCGGCGCTGGGCGGCCGCCTGGCGGACCGTCTCGGGCGCAAGCGCGTGCTGATGGCGTCGGTCACGCTATTCGGCCTGTTTTCGCTTGCGACCACGCTGGTGTGGAATTTCGAAAGCCTTGTGACCGCGCGCTTCCTCACGGGGCTCGGGCTGGGCGCCGCGATGCCCAACCTGATCGCGTTGTGTTCGGAGGCGGCCGGCCCGCAGCAGCGCAGCACGGCGGTTGGCGCGATGTACTGCGGTATGCCGTTCGGCGCGGCCATTGCTGCCGTGATCGGCATGCTGGGTTCCAGCCCGGCTAGCTGGCGCGATGTGTTCTACGTCGGCGGTCTGGGGCCGATCGTGATGGTGCCGCTGCTCGGCCTCTTTCTGCGCGAATCGCATCAGTTCGTGGCTGCGCGCGCGGCGAGCACCGTGCGCGAGGGCGTGCCCGGCGTGAGCGAAGCGCTTTGGGGTCAGGGCCGTGCCCGTACCACGATCGCGTTGTGGATCAGCTATCTCGGCACGCTGATCGTGCTGTATTTCCTGATGAACTGGCTGCCTTCGATGGTGCTCTCGCGCGGCCTCACGCGTGTGCAATCGAACATCGTGCTGATGATGTTCAACATCGGCGGCGGGATTGGAGCCGTTGCGATCGCAACGATCATGGATCGATTCGGCCGTCGCCGCACGGTGATCGGCATGTATGCGGGGATTGCGCTGGCGCTCGCCGCGCTGGCGAGCGCGGGCGGCGCGGTATCGATGGCCTGCGGCGGTCTGTTGTGTGGGCTGTTTCTGGTGGGCGGCCAGTCGGTGCTCTACGCGCTCGCGGGCCACGCCTATCCCACCGAAGTGCGCGGCACGGGCGTGGGCGCAGCGGTCGCGGTTGGGCGGCTGGGATCGATACTCGGGCCGCTCGTGGCCGGGCAATTGTTCGCGCTGGGGCAGAGCGCATCGATGCTGGTGGCGTCGAGCATTCCGTTGTGCGTGATCGCCGCGCTCGCCGCATTGACGGTGGTTGGCGGATTTGCGCAACGCAATGCAACAGGCGCACAAGGCGTTTAAGGATTTTTTGGCGGAGCGGGCAAGCGCCCGCTTCATAACGAATTAGCGTGTTTTACTGCAAGGATCTCATCATGACTGCGGCTGCACAGACGATTACCGAAGCCTCCACGAGCCAGTTTGCTCAAGTGAAAGACGGCGAACTCGAACTGCGGATCCACTATAACGACACCGGCGCGGGCGCGCCCAATGCGAATGGCGAGACCGTCGTGATGCTGCACGGCTCCGGTCCGGGTGCGAGCGGTTGGGCCAACTTCAACCGTAACGTCGAGCCGCTTGTGGCGGCGGGCTATCGCGTGGTCCTGATGGACTGCCCGGGCTGGAGCAAGAGCGATCCGATCGTTTGCACGTCGTCGCGTTCGGAACTGAATGGGCGTGTGCTCAAGGGCCTGCTCGACGTGCTCGACATCGAGCGCGTGCATATTCTTGGCAATTCGATGGGCGGACATAGCGCCGTGGCATTCGCGCTGTCGAACCCGAATCGCGTGGGCAAACTCGTGCTGATGGGCGGCGGCACCGGCGGACCGAGCAACTTCGCGCCGATGCCGACCGAAGGCATCAAGCTGTTGCAGGGCCTTTATCGCGAGCCGATTATCGACAATCTCAAGCGCATGATGAACGTATTCGTCTACGACGCCAGCGCGCTCACCGACGATCTGATGCAGGCGCGCCTCGACAATATGCTCGCGCGCCGCGATCACCTCGAAAACTTCGTGAAGAGCCTGGCGGCGTTTCCGAAGCAGTTCACCGATTACGGCCCGCGCCTTGGCGAAATCGCCGCGCCCACGCTCGTGATCTGGGGGCGCGACGATCGCTTCGTGCCGATGGATATCGGCCTGCGTCTGCTCGCGGGCATGCAGAACGCGCAACTGCATGTGTTCAATCGTTGTGGCCACTGGGCGCAATGGGAGCACGCGGATGCGTTCAATCGCATGGTGCTCGACTTCCTGCAGCATTAAGGAAGCGATGACGATCTGGCGCGCCGGTGGACACGCTGGCGCGCTGCCAGAACGACGGGCGTACACTGGACGCAGCCGCCAGACGCGCTATGCACATCGCATGTGCGCCGCCGATGGTCGGCACGTACAACCGCGTTCACCGGGATCGTCATGAAGAAACTGGTCAATCAACCGTCCGACGTCGTGCGCGAAATGCTCGAAGGCTTCGCGCTGCAGGTTCCTCATGTCGTCATTCTCGGCGACGAAAACGTGCTGATCCGCCGCGATATTCCCGAAGCACAGGCGCGCGCGGTCGCGCTGATTTCGGGCGGCGGCAGTGGTCATGAACCGGCGCACGGCGGTTATGTGGGCGCGGGCATGCTGAGCGCAGCCGTGTGCGGCGAAGTGTTTACGTCCCCGCCCACCGACGCCGTGCTCGCGGCAATCCGCGCAAGCGCTGGCCCGAAAGGCGCGTTGCTGATCGTCAAGAACTACACGGGCGACCGGCTCAACTTTGGCCTCGCCGCGGAACTCGCGCGCGCGGAAGGCATTCCCGTCGAAGTGGTGACCGTGGCCGACGACGTCGCGCTGCGCGGCCACGCCGAACGTCATCAGCGGCGCGGCATCGCGGGCACGGTGCTGATCCACAAGATTGCGGGCGCGGCGGCGGCACGCGGCGCCTCGCTCGAAGTCGTGGCGGCGACGGCGCGCGTGGCGGCGGAAAATCTCGGCACGATGGGCGTGGCGCTCGACGGTTGCACGCTGCCGGGCGTCGCGCAATCGAGCTTCAGTCTCGCCGATGATGAAATCGAACTGGGTCTGGGCATTCATGGCGAAAAGGGCGTGGAGCGCAGCGCGCCGTTACCGGCCGATGCGCTGACTGAAGCGCTGCTCGTGAATATTCTCGAAGAACTGGCCATTACGCGTGGGGAGCGCGTGGTGCTGCTCGTCAACGGTCTGGGCGCGACGCCGCAGATGGAACTCGATATCGTGTTGCGCGCGGCTTATGCGAGCCTGCAGCGCCGCGAGGTGCGTGTGGAGCGTGCGTGGGCGGGCACGTTGCTATCGGCGCTCAATATGCCGGGTTGTTCGATATCGCTCATGCGTGTGGACGACGGCAGGCTGGCGTTGCTCGATGCGGCTACCGACGCGCATGCGTGGCCGGGGAAAGGCTGCATCAATCCGACTATCCGGCTGGAGGTATCGTCCGCGTCGATTCATGAGGATTCCATAGCGAAATCGATCGATGCATCGCGCGCGGCGTGGGCGGGGCGAATGAAGGCGGCGCTGGATGCCGTTGCGCTGGCGTTGGCGCAAAGCGAAGCGCGCTTGGCTGAACTCGATTCGCTAGCGGGTGACGGCGATCTCGGTGCGAGTATGCGGCGCGCGGCTGATGCGGCTTCGGCGCTGCCGGTCGATGCGCTTGGGACTGCTCCGCAAGCGCTCGCGGCTTTGGGCGCGAGCTTGCGGCGTGCAATCGCGGGCAGCTCAGGGCCTTTCTATGCCACGGCTTTGCTGCGCGCGTCCCGCTTGTTAGCCGACGCACCTGAGCCAACGCCGCAGCAATGGGCGCAGGCGTGGCGCGGTGCGATCGACGCGATCAGCGAATTGGGCGGTGCGAAAGCCGGTGATAGAACGATGCTGGACGCGCTGGTGCCGGCGGTCGAGGCGTTCGACGAGGCGATCGGTAAAGGACAGACGGCGCAACAGGCTTGGAGCGCTGCGGTCAACGCGGCCGAGCATGGGGCGCAGGCGACGGCGCATATGCATCCGCGCGTGGGGCGCGCGAGCTATCTGGGCAAGCGGGCGATTGGCGCGCCGGATGGCGGAGCGGTGGCGGTAGTCTGCTGGCTGGCGGCGTTAAAGCCCCATGTGGGGACGTAGCCGCGAGGATCGGCGGCTAAAGACGGCCGCTGGTTATATCGGGCTGAATCGGCGCAATCGAGTGCCAGGAAAGGGATTGAGGTATTGAGTCCCGGCTGTTTTCGAAGTCA
>NZ_CAJMZG010000029.1:0-108661 GCF_905220255.1 Paraburkholderia sp. J69-1
GCTGCAAATAACGCTCGGCCACAAGCGCCTGCGGCGTTGTCATCCACAGCAAACAGCCATTTCCTATCTGCGTCACCCCTATTGCAATCAGTGCGATCGCCCATATCGTAAAATGGCGATATAAGATTCGCTCAGTAACGATGCACACCCGATGAAACACCCAGAACCTTCACCCCTTGACTTCGATGCGATCTACAAAGCGCTCGCCAATCCCGTGCGCCGCGAGATCCTTGCCTGCCTGCGCGAGCCGCAGGCGCATTTCGCCGATCAAGAACTACCGCTCGACCACGGCGTCTGCGCTGGCCGCATCGATGCGCACTGCGGGCTTTCTCAGTCGACAGTCTCCGCGCATCTGGCCGCGCTGCAAAAAGCCGGCCTCGTGACGTCGAAGCGGGTTGGGCAGTGGGTGTTCTTCAAGCGCAACGAGCCGGTCATCGAGGCGTTTCTCGCCCACATGAACCAGCAGCTGTGACGGCGCGCATCGCCGGAAACTTCGGTTTCTCTCCCTTTTTGCTTCAGGCCGCGGGCCGCGCCCGCCACAGGTGATTACATGGCAACGCTTTTCGACACCCTTCAGATCGGCGATCTCACGCTCCCTAACCGCGTCATCATGGCGCCGCTCACGCGTCAGCGCGCGGGCGAAGTCCGTGTTCCCAATGCGCTGATGGCGAAGTACTACGCCGAGCGCGCAAGCGCCGGCCTCATCGTCAGCGAAGCGACGTCAGTGACGCCGCAAGGCGTCGGCTACGCCGAAACGCCGGGTATCTGGTCGCAGGAACAGGTCGACGGCTGGAAGCTCGTAACCGAAGCCGTGCACGCCGCAGGCGGCCGCATCTTTCTGCAGCTGTGGCACGTGGGCCGCATCTCGGACCCGATCTTCCTCGACGGTGAAGTGCCTGTCGCACCGAGCGCGATCGCCGCGCAAGGCTTCGTGAGCCACGTGCGCCCGCAACGCCCGTTTGTCACGCCGCGCGCACTCGAACTCGATGAAATCGCCGGGATTGTCGCCGCCTACCGCCAGGGCGCGATCAACGCGAAGGCCGCCGGTTTCGACGGCGTCGAAGTGCACGGCGCAAACGGCTATCTGCTCGACCAGTTCCTGCAGGACAGCACCAACCAGCGCACCGACGCCTACGGCGGCCCGATCGAAAACCGCGCGCGCCTGCTGCTCGAAGTGACCGATGCCTGTATCGATGTCTGGGGCGCGGATCGCGTCGGCGTTCACATTGCGCCGCGCGGCGACGCCCACACGATGGGCGATTCGGACCCGGCCGCGACCTTCGGCTATGTCGCGCGCGAACTCGGCAAGCGCAAGATCGCTTTCCTGTTCGCACGCGAATCGCTCGGCGAAAATCGCCTTGGCCCGCAATTGAAGGCCGAATTCGGCGGCCCGTACATCGCGAACGAAAAATTCACGCTGGAATCGGCGCAGAAAGTACTCGCCGACGGCGAAGCCGATGCCGTCGCCTGGGGCCAGCTGTTTATCGCCAATCCCGATCTGCCGCGCCGCTTCGAACTGAGCGCGCCACTCAACGCGCCGAATCCGTCGACTTACTACGCACGCGGCGAAACCGGCTACACGGATTACCCATCGCTCGAAAGCGTGGCGTAAAGACTTTGCTCACTATATAGACAGGGCAGCACCGGCTTGATGCACGGCCCCGGCGAAGACATCGCTCTTCGCCGGGGCCTTTTTCTTTTCACACGACGATTCAAACAAGCCACGCACAAACCCCATTTGCGCGAGGCCAATCCCAATAGAGCGATTCAATTGGCATCCCGCGCGACCATGTCCTTGAATTCCAGATTCGTCTGCCCCGCCCAACCGCTGACCGGAGAAAACGTCATGCCGCAAGTCGACGCCGCGCAAATCGTTCACAGCATCGCCGAAGAGTTTCATGCTCCTGAGGAAACGGTCGCCCGCATCTACGCCGACACACTCGATCTCTACCGCGCCGACGCGCGTATTCACGACTATCTCCCGCTGTTCGCCGCCCGCAAGGTGCGCGCAGCGCTGCGGCAAAACGGCACAGGCACGCACTGATCGCGCGCGGATTTCGCGCAGATTTCGCCCCTCGCCGGCTGTTCATTTCGCTCTACCTGGTTGCAGCGCTCCGTGCGGATTTTTGATCCGCGCGGGCGTCTGCGCGCGCACAGCGCCGCCCAGAAAGGCCTTGCGCACCGATGCGCTCTTAAGGCTCGTTTAATTCTTCGCTGCAACCATACGCTCACCCCTGTTGAGCCGCCGGAACATCGGCGGCGTTTTTTTATGCGGTTAGTCGAGGAGGAGCGAAGCCATGCCTGAAGACAACGACGTGCTGATGCACCTGCAGTCCCTGCTGCGCGACGGCTCGACTACACGCGTCGCATCGTGTCGCGTTTCCACGCCGCTGCAGCATCCGTGGGGCCGCGCCTATCGGCTGGTCGAATGGACGACGCTGCTCGACGACGGCGCGCGCCGCCAGGTCGTGCCTGCGGAAAGTTCGGCGTTCGAAATTGCGCGTCTGGTGGCGGAACATGTGCCTGGCCGCCGCATTCTGCTGAACGGCGAACCCGTGGACGGCGAGCGTCCGCGCACGCGCCGCCGCGCACGCAGCAGCGCAAGCGCCCGCGCGGCCCGCTGATCGTCTCGCGCAGCGCGTCCCCCATTGCGGGGCGCGCCGCGCGATCACGCGCTTCAAGCCAGCAGCTTCCCCAACGTCTCTTCCAGCGTATCGCTCACGCGCGTCATCGGCGCGCGCAGTTCGTTGCGCATTAAACCTTGTCGCGCTAGCGCCGCCTTGACCGGGCCAGGATTCGGTTCCGCAAACGCCGCGCGCACGAGCGGCACGAGCGTGTGCCAGATCGCGCGCGCCTCGGCCAGACGATCCTCGCGCAAGGCCCGCTCCATCGCCACGAAGCGCTCCGGCAGCACATGCGCCGATGCCGCAATCGCACCGCTCGCGCCCGCGCACAGCGCGCCGAACATATCCATATCTTCGCCGCACAGCACTTGCAGGCGGCCATCGAGAATCAGCGCCAGGGTCTTGTCGAGCGAACCGCCGCAATCCTTCACCGCGACGATGCGCGCGTGACCGGCGAGTTCGAGCAGCGTCGAGAGCGCCAGCGTCACGCCGGTGCGCGCGGGAATGTCGTAGAGGATCACGGGCTTGCGGCTGGTATCGGCGATGGCCGCGAAGTGGCCGATCACACCGGCCTGCGACGGCCGGATGTAATACGGCGCAGCCGCGAGCACGCCTGCAACGGGCGTGTCGTTGAGCGCGGCCACGCGCTCGCAGACCGATTGCGTGTGATTGCCGCTGACGCCGGCCACCACCGGCAACGCCCCCGCACTGGCCAGCACGGTGGCAAGCACGGCATCCTGCTCGCGTTCGTCCAGCGCTGCGGGCTCGCCGGTCGTGCCCAGCGCGACGAAACCGGCCACGCCTGCGCGCACGTAGTAACGCACCAGCGCATCGAGCGCCTCATGATCGACGGCGCCCTGATTGAACGGCGTGACGAGCGGAATCCAGATACCCGAAAACGAAGACATGACTTTCCCTTGAACGCGACCGTACGAAAAATCCGTCGAGCCGTGCGCGGGAGTCAGCGTGCCAGGGAGAAGAGAAGCGGGTGCCGGGCGGCCGTTCCATCGCAACATCCGACGGAACAGCAAGCTCCGGTCAGATGAGCGGCTGTTTTTTGGCTTTGGCTTTCACGCCGACCGACGAAGCGCACGCGTGCGTGTCCATCGCGCGCGAGGCGGCGAAGAAAAGCGTGGCAATGAAGTTCGGCTGACGTGACATACCCGGCAGTGTAACCGGAATAGCGAGATAACGGGCCGCTCAGGGCGCCAATACCCGGCATCAGCCAATCGATTCGACATCGATGATGGCGGTGTCGAGCAGCAGACTGGGCGCATCGGCGGGATCGCGCTTTGTCAGCTTGCCGTCGACGGTCGCGCCGCAGTCCATCCGCAGCTGCTGATAGTAGATGTTGCCGATCACGTGCGCGTTCGCCTGCAGTTCGACGAAATGATCGGCGATCACATCACCGACGATGCGCCCGTTCACCACCAGATCGTAGCCGTGCACGTTGCCCTGCACGACGCTGCGCTCGCTCAGCACGAACAGCGTCTGCGTGCCCGGTTTGCTGCTGATATTGCCGGTGATCTGGCCGTCGAGGCGCAGGCCATCGGCGAATTCGACGTTGCCGGAAATGCGGACGTCCTCGGCGATCAGCGTCGCGAGCTTGGTTTGCTGGATGCCCGGCTGGGGCTTCTTTTTGTTGAACATGGGAACCACCGTCAGGTTTGCGTTGTATGGAATTTCAGGTCGATGTCGAGAAGAACGTGTCTGTCCTGCCTAGCGCGCCGGTTCGCGCGCGCCGTGGCCGCGCAGAAACAGCACTTCGGTTTGCAGCGCCGAAGCCTGCGCCTGCGCCGCCGATGCGGACTTCTGCAAGGCATCGCGCGCCGCGCGCTCCTGCTCGAGCGCGAGTTCGGCGTTGGTCAGACGGATCTGCAAGGCGTCGGGCGCAAGAACCGGGCAGCGTTCGGCATCGTTGACGTGATGAATCCACGCCACCGTGCCCGCGCCGGCGCCCGAGGCCAGCACCGTCCAGAGCATCGCCATGCCCCAGCGCCAGGCGCGCGAGCGCACCGGTTGCAGTTCGAAGGCGCGTTGCGTGTCCGTGCGCACGCGTGCGGTGCGGCGCGCGTCAGCCATGACCGTAGGCGCTAAACAGCGCGAGATAGCCGACGGGATTGACCTGCGTACCGTTCACAATCACCTCGAAGTGCAGATGCGGCCCGGTCGAACGCCCGGTCGAGCCGACATCGGCGATATGGTCGCCCGCGAGCACGATCTGCCCGACCTGCACGTCGATCTTCGAAGCGTGCCCGTAGCGCGTCGTAAAGCCGTTGCCGTGATCGATATCGACGCAATTGCCATAGCCCGCTTTCGGGCCCGCGAAAATCACGCGCCCGCCCGCGGCGGCAAAGATCGGCGTGCCGGTGGGCGCGACGATGTCGAGTCCCGGATGAAAACTCAAACGCTTGGTGAACGGGTCGATGCGGTTGCCGAACGGCGAGCCGAGCCGCCCCGCTTCGGTCGGCCGACGTCCCGGAAAGGCCTGCAACGCGGCCTCGTGTTCGGCAACCGCCTGCTCCAGCGCGGTGAGCGTGGCGGCCATGCAATCGACCGCGCCGCTGACCGCGTGCGCATTGGCGCGCGAAGCCGACGCCTCCACGCAGCGACGCGGCGCAAGCGCAGGACCGCCCTCGCCGCCTGCCGCGCTTTCGTGGTCGTGATCGTGATCGTGACCGTCGTCTTCATCGTCGTCGCCGGAGCGCGTAGCCGGAGCAACGGGTGCGGCCGCCGCCGGCACACCACCGCGCGGCGTCTGCGCGCGCAAACGCTGGTCGAACTGGCGCAAATCGGCGATCTGCGCGGCCAGGCGCTCGATACGCGGATCGAGCAGCGAGATCGACGCGCTCATGCGGCCGATCTCGCCCACCACATAATGATGCGTGGCCGCGCCCTGGACGCCCGGACCTACCGGCACATCCACCACGCTGCTATAGCGGCCGATCGCCACACCGCCCGCGAGCGCGGCCAGCCCCACGACGCAGGCCGTGCAGATGGCCGTGCGACGCGCGACGCGATGCGTGACGAAGCGGGTCTCGCCGCTGGAAAGTTCGTCGACCGAGCTGGTCCAGGGCATTTTCATGACCGGTCCCGACGACGGCATTTCGCGCAGATAAGCGAAACGCACGAGAACAGAGTGCAAAACAGTGCGTACATCAGGCTGCTACGGCCAGCGCGCGCCGGCCCGCTCGAAATCAAAACGGCGATTATCGCGGCGTCGCATAAAGCCCCATCCCAATTTAAAGCGCCTCTCCCGGCCGGGTGAAACGGCGACCGAAAGCGCCGATCGACGCAAAACCGCTTGACTTCTCGCGCCACCGAACTAATATACGCACCGCGTACATCAACCAGCTATCACGGGTGCCAGCATGAGCGTTCCGCAACAAGCCTTCCTCCGCGACGCCATGCGTCGTCTCAACATGACCCGCGACGCGTTCGCGAGCCGTATCGGCGTATCGCGCCGGGCGCTCGACACGTGGCTGCTGCCGGAAGAATCGCAGGAATCGCGGGCTATGCCCGAGATCGTCGAGCGGTTTGTCTCGGAGATCGTCGGTAACGTCGAGCCGCGCGAGGGCTATACGCAAAGCGTAGATTCGCACTCGCTGGCCAGCCAGATCCAGTTCGAAGGCCGTCCGCAACTGCTGTCGACCAACCAGTTCTCGCGCGACTCCGTCGAAGCGCTGTTCCGCGTGGCCGACATCATGCAGCCCATCGCGCGCCGCCGGAAAATCTCGCGCGTGCTCGAAGGCGCGGTGCTCGGCAACCTGTTCTTCGAAGCCAGCACGCGTACCCGCGTGAGCTTTGGCGCCGCGTTCTGCCGTCTGGGCGGTTCGGTGTGCGACACGACCGGCTTCACGTTCTCGTCGATGGCCAAGGGCGAATCGATCTACGACACGAGCCGCGTGATGGCCGGTTACGTGGATGCGATGGTGATTCGGCATCCTGAACAAGGCTCGGTGGCCGAGTTCGCGCGCGCCGTGAACATCCCCGTCATCAATGGCGGCGACGGCCCGGGCGAACACCCGAGCCAGGCGCTGCTCGACCTCTACACGATCCAGCGCGAGTTCTCGCGTCTGGGCAAGATCGTCGACGGTGCGCATATCGCGCTGGTGGGCGACCTCAAGTACGGCCGCACGGTGCACTCGCTCGTGAAACTGCTGGCGCTCTATCGCGGCATCAAGTTCTCGCTCATTTCGCCGCCGATGCTCGAAATGCCCACGTATATCGTCGATCTGATTACGACCAACGGCCACGTGGTCGAGCAGACCACGGACCTGCGCCAGGGCCTGCGCGGCGCCGACGTGGTGTACGCGACGCGCATCCAGAAAGAACGCTTCACGGACGAATCGTTCGAAGGCTACACGCCGGACTTCCAGATCAACCAGGCGCTGCTCGACGAATGCTGCAGCCCCGAAACGCTCGTGATGCACCCGCTGCCGCGCGACAGCCGCCCGGGCGCGAACGATCTGTCGACGGACCTGAACCATGATCCGCGTCTGGCGATCTTCCGCCAGACCGACAACGGCATCCCCGTGCGTATGGCGATTTTCGCGGTACTGCTGGGCGTCGAAAACCTCGTGCAGCATTCGATGCGCGACGCCGTGTGGCGCCCGCCCGCATACCTGGGCCCGGACGACGCCGTGTTTCATGGCATCGACTGATCGCGCCAGCGCGACGCCGTAGTAAAAAAGGCCGGGAGATTCCCGGCCTTTTTTCGCTTGACACAATTACTTCGACATCCTGATCTTATCCGAACAGTGTGAACTCGCCGCCGCGCTTGAGCGCGCGCTGATACGCCGGCCGCGCATGAATGCGATCGAGAAACGCGCGAATCGACGGCAGTGATTCCGCGCCCGCGCGCTTCGCGCCGGCTTCCAGCGGAAAACTCATCTGCACGTCCGCGGCCGTGAACGCGTCGCCCGCGAACCAGCCCGTGGCTTCCAGTTCTTTCGCCATATAGCGGAAATGCAGGTCGAGTTGCGGATCGACGAATTCGCTTTCCAGCGAACCCGCGATCTTGCGCGTGATCGGCCGGATGAAGAACGGCACCTTCGCATTGGCGATGCGGCTCGCGACCAGCTTGAGCAGCAGCGGCGGCATGGCCGAGCCCTCGGCGTAATGCATCCAGTAGCGATAACGCAGGAATTCGGGCGTGTCGCGCGGCGGCACGAAGCGGCCGTTGCCGTAACGCTCGACCAGATATTCGAGGATCGCGCCCGACTCCGCGAGCGTGAGATCGCCATCCGTCACAACCGGCGATTTGCCGAGCGGATGCACGGAGCGCAGCGCGGGCGGCGCAAGCAGCGTGTCCTTGTTGCGCCTGTATTCCACGATCTCGTATTCGACGCCCAGTTCTTCGAGCATCCAGAGGACGCGCTGGGAACGCGAGTTGTCGAGGTGGTGCACCGTCAGCATAGGGTCTCCTCCCGGTTGCATGGATCGCAAGCATTGTAGGGTGCGCGTCGCCCGCGCAACACGTACCTGAGGCGGACCTCTATTCCGCACGCCTGCCGCATCGTGCCATCGCCACAAACTGGCCGCCTCGCCAGCTTCGCGACGGCCTGACGTCAGGCATTCGACAGGCCCGCGCCAGAAGCGGCGCAATCACGAAAGTTTCGCTCGCAACCCGGCGTTTGCGCTTTACTTTCTCGCGCGGCGCGCGCAACTTGCAGGTCTGTCCGCTGCTGCGACTGCGCGATAGGGCCGGTTTTTGCGGCATCGGAATTGCTCCTGAAAAACTGTTGCACATCGAGGTCCGCACGCTGCGCGACGATGGCTCACGCGGCATCGCGGCGTACTTGCGCCGAACGCGTGCGATCCCATCGCCATCCTCCCCAGATGGAGCCTGCGAACGCCATGTCCCCGACTTCCCACGATCGGCCTCACGACGCCGACGCATCCAGCGAACCCGCCGAACCCGCCCGCCGTCGCTTTCTTCAATCGGCCGCTGCGGCTGCCGCCCTGGGCGCGGCGCCGCATCTGCGTGCGCAGAACGCGCCCGAACCCGCAAATGCCGCCGATACCCCCACGCCGCCCGCCGTGCCCGCGCAACCGGTGCGGCTTGACATCAACGGTCGCGAATATGTGCTGCATCTCGAAGCGCGCGTGACGCTGCTCGACGCGCTGCGCGATTACGCGGGCCTCACCGGCACCAAGAAAGGCTGCGATCGCGGCCAATGCGGCGCGTGCACGGTGCTGGCCGACGGGCGGCGCATCAACGCGTGCCTCACGCTCGCCGTGATGCACGAAGGTCAGCGCATCACCACGGTCGAAGGTCTCGCGACGACCGGCGTGCCAGCCACGATCCAGCGTGCCTTCATCGAGCGCGATGCCCTGCAGTGCGGATACTGCACGCCAGGCCAGTTGTGTTCGGCGACCGCGTGCCTTTCGGAGTTCGCGGCCGGCACCGCCAGCGCCGCGAGCGCCGACGTGCGAACACGCCCAGCACAACTAAGCGATGAAGAAATACGCGAGCGCATGAGCGGCAATATCTGCCGCTGCGGCGCCTACGCGAACATCGTGGCCGCCGTGCGCGACGCGCACGCCGCCAGCGCGTGATCGCGGAGGCGCATCCATGGACGCACTCGCCTACCAGCGCGCCACCGATATCGACGCCGCCCTCGCCGCCGCGCAGCAACCCGGCGCGGCTTTTATCGGCGGCGGCACGAATCTGCTCGACCTGATGAAAGGCGGCATCGCGCATCCGCTCACCCTCATCGACATCACGCATATCGCGGCGCTCGCGCGCATCGAAACGCTACCCGACGGCGGCCTGCGTATCGGCGCACTCGCGCGCAACAGCGATGCGGCCAATCACGCGCTGGTGCGCACGCGCTATCCGCTGCTTGCGCAGGCGCTGCTCGCGGGCGCATCGCCGCAATTGCGCAATATGGCGACGGTCGGCGGCAACCTGATGCAGCGCACGCGCTGCGGCTACTTCTACGACACCGCCTTCGCGCAATGCAACAAGCGCATGCCCGGCAGCGGCTGCGCGGCGCGCGACGGCGTCAATCGCATGCACGCGATCCTCGGCGCGAGCGCGCAATGCGTGGCCGTGAATCCTTCCGATATGAGCGTCGCGCTCGCCGCACTCGATGCGATCGTGCAGGTGCGCGGACCGAACGGCGCACGCGCGATTCCCATCGCGCAGTTTCATCGGCTGCCGGGCGAGCGGCCCGATCTGGACACCACGCTCGCGCGCGGCGAACTCATCACCTCGGTCGATCTGCCGCCGCCCGCTTTCGCCGATCACGCGCATTACCTGAAGCTGCGCGATCGGGCCAGTTACGCATTTGCGCTCGTTTCGGTCGCGGCGGCGCTGCAACTCGATGGCCAGCGCGTGCGCGCCGTGCGCATCGCGCTGGGCGGCGTCGCGCACAAGCCCTGGCGTGCGAGCGTGGCGGAACAGCGGCTCACCGGTCAGCCAATCGATACGGCGACGCTACGCGCCGCAGCCGCCGCCGAACTCGCCCAGGCGCAGCCGCTGAAAGGCAACGCGTTCAAGATCGAACTCGCGCAACGCGCCATCGTGCGCGCCGTCATGCAGGCCGCGGGCCAGGCACCACACGCTTCGGGAGACCTCGCATGAGCCCACTGATCGGACAGCCCATCGACCGCATCGACGGCATGCTCAAGGTGACAGGCAGCGCGAGCTACGCCGCGGATTTCCCGGAAGCGCGTCTCGCGCATGCGGTGATCGTCACGAGCACGGTGGCGAGCGGCACGATCGCGTCGATCGACACGCGCCGCGCGCAAGCGCTGCCAGGCGTGCTGCTGGTGATGACGTGGCAAAACGCGATGCGCCTGCCCAACGGCGGTCACACGCCGCTCACGCCGCCCGCCGGACGCCGCCTCACGCTCTTGCAGGACAACGCCGTGCGCTACAGCAACGAGCCGATAGCAGTCGTCGTCGCCGACACGCTCGAACACGCCAGCGACGCCGCGCAGCACATCGGCGTCACCTACGCGGCCACGCCGCCCATCGCCGATTTCGCGCGCGCGAAAGCGCAGGCCCACACGCCGCCCGGTCAGCCCGGGCGGCCGATCGATTCGCAACGCGGCGATGTCGAAGCCGGCCTGCGCGAAGGCGCCGTGCGTATCGACGCGATCTACACCACGCCCGTGCAATTCCACAATCCGATGGAACCGCACGCCACGATGGCGCGCTGGGACGGCCCGGCACTCACGCTCTACGACTCGACGCAAGGCGTCTCGGGCGCGCGCACCGCCGTGGCCGCCGTATTCGGCATCCCGGCGGACAACGTGCGGGTGATTTCGCCGTTCATCGGCGGCGGCTTTGGCTGCAAGGGTTCGTCGTGGTCGCATGTGACGCTGTGCGCGATGGCCGCGAAGCAGACCGGCCGCCCCGTGCGGCTCGCGCTCGCGCGGCCGCAATTGTTCGGCCCGGTCGGCTCGCGTCCGCGCACGGAACAGCATTTTTCGCTGGCCGCGCGCCGCGACGGCACGCTCACTGCCATCCGCCACGACACGCTCTCGCACACCTCGACGTTCGAAGACTGGACCGAAATGTCCGGCCTCGTCACGCGCATGATGTACGCCACACCGAACCTGAGCACCAGTCACCGCGTCGTGCCGCTCAACGTCGGCACGCCCACATTCACGCGCGCGCCCGGCGAAACGACGGGCTCGTTCGCGCTCGAATCGGCGATGGACGAACTGGCGTGGCGGCTCGGCATGGACCCGATCGCCTTGCGCCTGAAAAATTACGCCGAAGTCGAGCCGCAGGATGGCAAGCCGTGGTCGTCGAAAGCGCTGCGCGAGTGCTACGCAACGGGCGCGGATCGCTTCGGCTGGTCGCGCCGCATCGCCACGCCGCGCGCGATGCGCCAGGGCCAGACGCTGATCGGCCTGGGTATGGCGGGCGCGACGTATCCAGCCAATCGCAGCGAGGCGGCCGCCATCACGCGCATCCTGCCCGACGGCACGGCGATGGTCACTTCGGGCACGCAGGACATCGGCACCGGCACCTATACGGTGATGACGCAGGTGGCCGCGGATGCGCTGGGTTTCGCACCCGAACGCATTCACTTCGCGCTCGGCGATTCGAGCCTGCCGCGCGCGCCGGGATCTGGCGGCTCGCAATCGGCGGCCAGCGTTTCGCCGGCCGTGCAGGCCGCAGCGCGCGGCGCGCGCGACAAACTGATCGCACTGGCCACGGCCGATCCCGCTTCGCCGGTCCACGGCGCCGCGCCCGCCGATGTCACGGTGATCGACGCCTGGGTGACGCTGCGCGCCGATCCCTCGCGGCGCGACCCCGCCGCCGCCATCATCGCGCGCGCGGGCGGCCAGCCGATCGAAGCGCAGGCCAGCACGAAACCGGGCGCGGAAAAGCAGCAATACGCGTTTCATTCGTTCGGCGCGGTGTTCGCCGAAGTCCACGTTGACGCCGATCTCGGCACCCTGCGGGTGGCGCGCATCGTCGGCGTGTATGACGTGGGGCAGGTCCTCAACGCCAAGACCGCGCGCAGCCAGCTGATGGGCGGCATGGTCTGGGGCATCAGCACGGCGCTGCACGAGGAAGGCCTGCTCGACACCGCCACGGGCCGCTTCGTGAACGGCAATTTCGCCGACTACCACGTGCCCGTGAACGCCGATATCGGCGATCTGGACGTGCAGTTCGTCGGCGCGCCGGATCTGCATTTCAATCCGCTGGGCGTGCGCGGTATCGGCGAAATCGGCATTACGGGCGTGCCTGCGGCGATTGCGAACGCCGTCTATCACGCCACCGGCGTGCGCGTGCGCGATCTGCCGATCACGCTCGACAAAGTGATGTCGCCGCCGCACACGATGGTTTAGCGGCTTTGGTGGAAGGAAAACCGCCGGCGCATCGGGGCTTGCCTCACGCGCGGTTGCGCCGCACAATCGGCGTTCACCCCTCTCGTGCGGTACTCCCCATGGCCTATGCATCGCTTGCCACCGGCGTACTGCTCGCCGCCGGCACCGGTTCGCGCTTCGATCCCGAAGGTCTGCGCAACAAACTCCTCGCGCCGCTTCCGAACGGCCTCGCCGTCGCGCACGAGGCCGCGCACCGGCTGCTGATGGTCGTGCCGCGCGTGATCGCCGTCGTGCGGCCAGGCGCCGAAACGCTCGCGCACACGCTCAACGAAGCGGGCTGCGACGTGGTGTTCGCGGCAGCGTCGGTGCGCGGCATGGGCGCAAGCCTCGCAGCCGCGATCGAAGCCGATACCGAAGGCGAAAGCTGGATCGTCGCGCTCGCGGACATGCCGCGCATCGCGGTGAGCACGATCGAAGCCGTCGCGCGCGAACTGGACGCGGGCAAGCCGCTCGTCGCGCCGTTTTACGACGGGCAGCGCGGCCATCCGGTGGGCTTCGGCTACGGCCATCGCGAAGCACTGCTGGCGCTGGACGGCGATGCGGGCGCGCGCGCACTGCTGACTTCGCAGACGCTCACGCGCATCGGCGTGGACGACCCCGGCATTCTGCGCGACATCGATACGCCCGCCGATCTCAACGGCCTCTGAAGCGCCCGCCACGCATTGCAGGAACCGGTCTTGCGGATAAGGCCGCGGGCTCCGAAACCGCACAGACGCGGTTTTCATCGCCTACGCTATGAAGACCACCCACACGTCCTGCGCGGCGTTTGCCGCCCGCGCACGAGGTATCCGCGATGATCTGCTCGCATACGAACCCGCTTCCCGATCCGCTCGCCGATCCGACGCGCGACCCGGAACGCGATCCGCTCACGCCTCCGCCGCCGGGGCATCACGGCGAAGAACCGCAACGCCCGGACGGGCCGCCCAACAAAGACCCGGTCTGAGTGTCATGGCGCGTGCTCCGCGCGCCGCATTCCGCCTGACCCGCCTCTTCCTCGCACGCGCAGCGAACAGCCTTCGCGGCGCGCTCGCCATGCGCCTCGCCTTGCGCTGTCGTGCAAACGACATCCTTGATCCACGCCTGTTTATTGCTTTCTAAAGCCTTACGATGACGCTTGCATCGGCCCGGCTCACTCCGTAAAATGCAAACGATTCGCATTTGCGATCAACAATTTAGCCGAATCAACCCTCATTGCCCTTTAACCCGACCGCCGACGCCATCGTGACCGTTTTGACCTCTGCGCCCGCTTCCGTCCGACGGCACGCCTCATGAGACCGCTGCTGGTACGCCTGCATCGCTGGCTCGGTCTGGGCACGGCCGCCTTCCTGTTCCTCGCCGGCCTGACGGGCGCGGTAATCGCCTGGGACCACGAGCTCGACGCCGCGCTCAATCCGTCGTTCTTCAATGCGGCCACGTCCGGCACGCCGCTGCCGCCGCTCGAACTGGTCAAACGCTTCGAAGCCGCCAATCCGCATGCCGTGGTGTCCTATATGCCGCTCGGGATCGAGCCTGGCCACACCTTCATCGTGCGCGCGGAACCGCATCTCGATCCACACACGCAGCAGCCCTACGCGCTCGACTACAACCAGGTCGCGATCGATCCGGTGACGGGCGCCGTGCAAGGCCGCCGCATGTGGGGCGCGCCCTCGCTCGCACGCCTGAACCTGATTCCCTTCATCTACCAGCTTCACTACACGCTGTTCCTGCCGACGAAACTGGGCATCAACTTCAGCGTCTGGACCATGGGCGTGGTGGGGATGATCTGGCTGCTGGACGGCTTCTTCGCCATCGTGCTGGCGTTTCCGAATTTCAAAAGCTGGCGCAAATCGCTGGCGTTTCGCATCAAGCGCGGCGGCTACGCGCTCACCTTCGACCTGCACCGCTCGGGCGGCGTCTGGCTCTGGGGCCTGCTGACGGTGATCGCGCTCACATCGATATCGATGAATCTGGGCAGCGAGATCGTGCGCCCGGTGGTCTCGGTGTTCTCGAAACTCGCGCCGGACCCGTTCCGCACGGTCGCGCCCGGCCCGCAACTCTCGCCCGCCGAGATGCTGCAGGCGCGTGACCGCATCATCGCCAACGCCGCCGAAGTGGGCCGTCGCGAAGGCATTACGGCGCCGCCGGGCGGCATGTTCGCGATGCCGTCGCTCGGTTATATCGGCGTGGGCTATTACGCAGCCGGCGACGATCACGGCGATGCGGGCCTCGGCAATCCGTGGCTGATCATGAGCGCGCGCACCGGCGCGGTGCTCGCGAAGCAGATTCCCGGCGAAGGCAGCGCCGGCGACATCTTTATTCAGGCGCAGTTTCCGCTGCACTCGGGCCGCATCGCCGGTTTGCCCGGACGGATCGCCATCAGCTTCACAGGCGTGATGATCGCCGTGCTCAGCGTGACGGGCGTGCTGATCTGGCTGAAGAAAGCGCGTGCGCGCCGCAAGTCGGCCAAAACCGCCAAGCCGTCTAAGCAGGCGACGAAAGCGCCCGCACGCGAGCGCGTAACCAGCTAGGCTTTCACGCCGATCAAACAAAAGGGCCTTGCAGCGATTCCTCGCCGCAAGGCCCTTTTTTCATGGCTCGATCGAGCCACGCATGCTTACTTCACTTACTTCGCGATTTCGTCGAACGATGCCAGCAGGCGCTCGACATCGGCGGCGTGAATGTCGCCCATCGTCGAGATGCGGAACAGCTCCTTCGACAGACCGCCCTGGCCCGCGTAGATCACGAAGCCGCGCGCCTTGAGCGCGTCATGCAGCTTCGGATAGTCGATGCCGGCCGGCAGACGGAACGCCCGCAGCACCACCGACGATTCTTCCTTCGGCAGCACGCAATCCATGCCGCGCGCGGCCAGACCCGCACGCACCTGCTCGGACAACGCCGCATAGCGCGCGTGACGCGCCTGCCAGCCGCCTTCGTCGGCGAGTTCGCGCAACGCTTCGACCAGCGCGTAGTACGCGTGCACCGAAGGCGTGAACGGCGTATTGCGCTGATCCTGCAAGGTCGCGAGACGCTTGAGGTCGAGGTAATACGTGCGGCTCGCGGCCGTCGCGAGCGCCGCGCGGCGCACCACCACGAAGGCCGCGCCGGGCACGCCGTGCAGGCACTTGTTCGCGGTCGCGGCCACGGCGGCGATGCTCGTATCGGCGAAATCGATCGCTTCCGAGCCGAAGCTGCTCACGCCATCGACGAGCATCTGCACGCCACGCGCACGGCACGCCGCGCCCAGTTCGCGCAGATCGTTCAGACGGCCCGTGGTGGTTTCGTGATGGATGATCGCGACGTGCGTGATCGCCTTGTCGGCGTCGAGCGCGGCGGTGATGCGCGCGAGGTCGGGCGCGTCCATCCACTCGTGCTTCACGACTTCATGCGCGATGCCGTACTGCGTGGCGATCGCGGTGATGCGCTCGCCGTACACGCCGTTTTCGACGATCAGCAGCTTGCCGTTCGCGGGCACCAGCGAGGCGATCATACTTTCGACCGCCGCCGTGCCGGAGCCGGTCATGAGCACCGCCTGCCACTGCGCGGGATCGAGATCGTAGACGCCGACGAGACGCGTGCGCGCCTCTTCCTGCACGTCGAAGAACTCGCTTTCGCGGTGGCAAAGGTCTTCCTGCAACAGGCTGCGGCGCACGCGTTCGGTGAGCGTGACCGGGCCGGGATTGAGCAACAGCATGGGCTGAGGTTCCTTCGAAGTTCGCTGGGTCGGCCGCTTAACTGGCCGCGCCGATGTGCTTCATCAAACGCGTCTTGACGTCCGGCGGCGTGATGGTCGGACGCGGCAGGCCGTCGGGCGTGCCGCGCTTGATCGTCAGGCAGACGAAGCGCGTGCCCGCGACTCCGCTTGCGCCTTTCGCGCGATCCTGCGCAGCGTTCAGCACGGCGTCGAGCGTGGCGAGTTCGTCGCCTTCCACGGCATCGGCGTAACCGCACGCCGCGGCCACGTTCGCGAACGAAACCTGCTGCGAGACGGTGGCCTGGCCGCCGGTCGAATCGTGCGCGCCGTTATCGAGCAGCACGTGCGTGAGATTCGACGGACCATAGGCGCCGAGCGTCGCGAACGCGCCCATACGCATGAGCGCCGCGCCGTCGCCGTCGAGCGCGACCACGTTGAGGTCGGGGCGCGCGAGCGCCAGACCGAGCGCGAACGGCGTCACGCAACCCATCGAGCCGACCATGTACAACTGGTTCGAACGATCGTCGATGGCGTACAGCTCGCGGCCGCAAAAGCCCGTCGATGCCACCACGACCGTCGATTCCGCGGGCGTCGCCGCGATCACGCGTTCGAGCGCCTGCTGGCGCGTCGGCAGTTCGTCGTAGGCGCGGCCCGTGAAGTTCGACTGCGCGACCGGCAGCGCGTGCTTTTCAGGCATCGCGCCGCCGCCCTTGAGTTCGTACGACGCGACGCTGCCCTTTTGCATCACGAGCGCATACGGGCGGCCCGTTTCGTCCATGTGCCGGACAGCGCGTTCGAGCGCGGACGCGATCTGGTCGGCTTCCGTGGGGAACAGTTCCCAGGGAATCTCCATCGTATCGAGCATCTGCGGCGTGACCGGGCCCATCAGCGCGTGCTGCGGCTCGTCGGCGACGCCGGGCTGGCCGCGCCACGTCACGATCAGCAGTTGCGGCAGACGGAAGGTCCACGTGAGCGAGGTCAGCGGGCTCACGGCGTTGCCGAGACCCGAGTTCTGCATCATCGCGATGCCGCGCTTGCCCGCGAGCGCCACGCCCGCGATCAGCGCGACCGCGTCGCCCTCATTGGCCGCCGACACGTAATGCAGCGAATCGTCCTGCAGCACGTAGTTGATGAACGGCGTGAGGTACGAGCACGGCACGCCCGCATACCATTCGAAGCCTTGCGCGCGCGCCGCTTCGACGAACTGTGCCGCTTCGATCATGCCTTCGCCTCCAGCTTCGCACCTGCGGTGCCGCCGCCGATCGGGGTCTGCGCGTGGGCGAAATCACCCGCGCGACGGAAGTCTTCGAGGTCGTTCACGCCGCGCCAGTGGCCGCGCACGTATTGCACTTCGATCTTCTCGCCGTCTTCGATCAGCGCGTTGAGCAGCGCGGGCATGTCGAGCGTGTCGAAATCGGCGCGCGTCTGCAGTTGCGCGAGCTTCGCCTTGAGCTTGTCGCGGCCTGCGCCACGCACGCTCGTCAGGCCGATCCAGCGGCCGTTCGGCGCCGTGCCCTGCGATGCCTGATCCGACGACACACGTTGCAGATACGCCTTGTTGCCGAACAGACCGCGGTCGTCGTCCGCCGAGCACCACGCGAAATCGCGCACGCTGGCGTTTTCCGATGCCGGCGACGAGTCGATCACGACGCTGAAATCGGCATCGCTATCGACGAGGTCGCGCAGGATGTAGCTGCGGAACAGCAGATCGCCGTACGAGATCACCGTGTCGTTCTCGAGCACGTTGACGGCGCAGGCGAGCGAAGCGAGTTCGTTGGTCTGCGCGAAGCGTTCGTTGCGCGCGAGCTTGATGCCGGCGGTGTCGATCGACTCGGCCTTGTAACCGCCCACGACGGTGATGTCGTTGATCGCTTCCTTCTTGAACGCGTCGACGAGCCAGCGCAGCAGCGGCTTGCCCGCGACCGGCAGCATGACCTTCGGCTTGTCTTCGGTGACGGCGTCGAGGCCCGATCCGCGGCTCGCCGCCAGCACGATCGCAGAACCCGACGAGCGCGTGGCCGACAGATAACGGTTTTCGGCTTCCGAGTATTCGTCGGCGTCCTGCAGGCGGAAAATTTCGTTGACCGTAGCAATACGATCTTCCACGTCGACGAGCGTCTGCGTTTCGTAGATCGTCTTCGTCACGGCCTGCATCGCCGAAACCGCCGCGCGGATCTGGTGGTTCGCCCAGATGATCGTGCTGATGCCCGCCTTGCGGAACACGTCGGTCGGCGTGCTGTAGTACTTGGTCGGCACGATCACGAGCGGACCGCGGCCAGCCCATTCGCGGGCGAACGTGAGGATCTCGTCAGCTTTCGAGAGCTTGCTGTGGATCAGGATCGCGTCCGCGCCAGCCTGGCGGTAAGCCTCGGCGCGCTTGAGCGCTTCGTCCATGCCCCAGCCTGCGATCAGCGCCTCGACGCGCGCCACGATCGAGAAATTCTCGTCGGTCTGCGAGTCCTTGCCGGCCTTGATCTTGCCGCAGAATTCGTCGATATCGGCGAGCGGTTGCGCTTCGCCGCCGATGAAGCTGTTGGTCTTCGGGAACACCTTGTCTTCGATACAGACGCCGGCGATGCCGCGCTGTTCGAGCTTGCGCACGAGGCGGCGCACGTTGTTGAAGTTGCCGTAGCCGGTGTCGCCGTCGAGCAGGATCGGCAGATCGCTGGCGTCGGCCATGAATTCGAGGTTATCGACCACCTGCGTCCAACTGGCTTCGTTGTTGTCGCGCACGCCGAACTGCGCGGAAATCGACAGACCCGAGCCCCAGATCGCCTTGAAGCCGGCTTCGCGCGCGATGCGTGCGGACAGGCCGTTATGCGCTTCCATCAGGAATTCGAGTTCGTTGCTGACCAGCATCTGGCGCAGACGTGCGCTGCGCGAGGTGGAAACAACGTTGGGAACCAGTGCGGGTTCGCGTGCGTTCATTTTTTTTACTCCAGTGGACATCGTCGCGCCGCGGCAAAGTTGCTGCGTCGCGCGCATCGCATCGTTGGTTAAGCCGGTTTCTGGTCCACAGGTCGCCCGCCGCTCGCCTGCGCACGAGGATCGTTCGCGCACATCGATTACGGCTTTCCGACAGGTTCATCGTCGGATGCTTTGAGATTTAAAGCCTGCGTTTAAAGCAGCAATCAACGCGACAAACTTCGCGACAAACATCGCGGCAAAGCATGCAGCAACCAACACGCTGACTCGATAAAGCGAGCGTAAAAACAGCGCTGGCCGTGGACCGAAGCCGCGACTATAGCGGAAATGATTTTTATCTGCCGTCGATCCCGACCAGAAGTGGCAAATCATGGAGTTGCAGTGAAATTTGTGGCTTTTAGGGGCATTTTTCGCCGTTTTTTGCGCACTTTCGCGGCATTCACCCCGACGTGCTGTCACGCGCCTCTGGGCCGCTGCGCCCGCAGCGTCCCAAATCGTTGTTTCCTATGAGGAAACAGGGTTCGCCCTAAGTCATGCGCACGTTTGCCAACGCCGTAAACACAGGAAGGCGAAGCATCCCTGCCCGCCGGCTTTTAGCCAACCCTGACCGACCCAGCAGACGATGACCCTCACCAAGAAACTCCGCTCGATGATCGCGATCCTCTGGATCGGCCTGCTCCTGATCGTTGCCTTCGGCGCATGGCAAAGCCGCGACGGCATGATTCGCGAGCGGCGCGCGCAACTCACCACGCTCGTCGACGAAGCGACCAGCATCGCCAACTATTACTACGGACTGTCGCAGCACAACGTCCTGCCCGAAGCCGATGCGCAAAAGCAGGCGCTCGCGGTGATCGGCTCGATCCGCTACGGCAAGGACGGTTATCTGAGCATCAACAATTCGCAGGCCGTGATGCTGATGCATCCGATCAAGCCTGAACTGAACGGCAAGGAACTATCGGGTTTCACCGATCCGGCCGGCAAACACGTCTTCACCGCGCTGTCCGAAGCGGCCAATCAGCCAGGCGGCGGTTTCGTCGATTACCTCTGGGCCAAGCCGGGCCACAGCGAGCCGGTGCCGAAACTGAGCTTCGGCAACCGCTTCGCGCCGTGGGACTGGGTGATCGTCACCGGCATGTATATGGACGATGTGAGCGCGGCGTTCTACAGCAGCCTCGTGCGCTGGCTGATCGTGACCTTCGTGCTCGGCGGCGCGGCGACGGTCGTGATGGCCTTCGTGGTGAAGAGCGTGCGCGGCAGCATCGGCGGCGAACTGGAAATCGCGGTGGACACGGCCGGGCGCATCGCCGAGGGCGATCTCACTTCGCGCGTCGAAGCGCACGGTGCGAATGCGCAGAGCCTGATGAGCGCGCTCGCGACCATGCAGGGCGCGCTGGTGCAGACGGTCGCGCGCGTGCGCAGCGGCGCGGAAAACATCAACGTGGGCGCCAACGAAATCGCCGCTGGCAACACCGATCTCTCGCAACGCACCGAGGAACAGGCGGCCGCGCTCGTGCAAACCGCCTCGAGCATGGATCAGATGACGGCCAACGTGCGCCAGAACGCCGACAGCGCGCAGCACGCCGCGACGCTGGCCAGCCAGGCCGCCGATGTCGCCACGCGCGGCAGCGTCGTCGTGGATGACGTGGTGCGCACGATGGGCGAGATCACGACCAGTTCGCAGCAGATCGGCGACATCATCGGCGTGATTGACGGCATTGCGTTCCAGACGAATATCCTCGCGCTCAATGCCGCCGTGGAAGCAGCGCGCGCGGGCGAACAGGGACGCGGCTTCGCGGTCGTGGCGGCCGAAGTGCGCAGCCTTGCACAGCGTTCGGCGGCGGCCGCGAAGGAGATCAAGGCGCTGATCGAAAAATCGACGGGCACGGTGACGCAAGGCCAGCAACTCGTGACCAATGCGGGATCGACGATGAGCGAAATCGTGACGTCGGTGCGGCGCGTGCACGAGATTCTGGAGGAGATCAGCAACGCCTCGCGCGAGCAGAGCGCGGGCATCGAGCAGGTGAATCGCGCCGTGGGCGAGATGGATCAGGTGACGCAGCAGAACGCGGCGCTGGTGGAAGAGGCGGCGGCCGCCGCGCATTCGCTCAAGGATCAGGTCACGGGACTGCGCGAGTCGATCGCGAGTTTCAGGCTGCCGGTGGCGGGGTAAGCGCAGATCTCAGGCGTTGCCACGATCCGCCGATGGGGCGTGGCAACCGGCCTACTTGATGAGCTTCATATTGGCCGTCTTCGCGGCTTTCGAATCGAAGGTCACCGTGTATTCACATTGAGCGTCGTGACAACGTCTTTCGATCAGACAATCGGCAAAATCGGCTGACGACCCCGCGTACAGACGTACCGCCTTCCAGACGGTCTCAGCCGCTTCGACGATCAACTCACGCGCGCGCAACACGGTCTCGATCACGTGCACGATCTCATCGCGACCAAGCTCGTAGGCTCGCGCGAGCACCCAGACCGTCTCGACCAAGGCCACCTGCGTGACATAACCGGGTTGTTCTGAAGTCAGCGACTCGATAAGCGCGGTCGCCTTCCTCGCCTGTACTGGATCGTCTTGCGCGAAATAGCGCACGAGAACGTTGGTATCTAGGCCGATCATCGGGACATGCTGCCTTGCAAGGCGATGGCCTCGTTCATGTCTTCGATCGATACCGGCTTGCGCGACTTGCGGACAATGCCTTTAAGCGCCGTCACCGAGCAGGTTGCTGGCACGACTTCGTAGTGCCCGGTTGCTTCGTTGAGCACGAATTCGACCCGGTCGCCTGTTGAGAGACCAAGATGGGTTCGAACGTCGGCAGGGATGGTGATCTGCCCCTTGGATGTCACGGTTGCCGAAGCCATAGTCTTCCTCCGTTGGTGCTCCTTACTCTAAAGTAAGGCGGGTCACGCAGCAATCGGGATGCGTGGCAATCCCCCTTTCTTTGCGCGCAATCAGTTTTCTCGTGCGCCACCGAGTGCCACCAAGCACCGCCAAGCGCCACCTTAAATTTCAATTTAATTACTCTATGTTTACAATAACATTCTGACTATCCGCCCAGCACCACTCGATGATCCGCTCCAGGAAACCGCCGCGCGACCCGCACGCCACTGCGACCCGCCATCCGATGCTGGCGCCGCAGTTGCCCGCCTGGCGCTCGAAACTCGTCGTGTTCATCGTCTTTGCCGCGTTCGCCGCGCTCGCCGGGCGTGCGCTCTGGGTCCAGGTCGTCAATCACGGTTTCTACGTCAAGCAAGGGCAAAAGCGCTATCAGCGCACGCTCGAACTGGACGCCATGCGCGGGCGTATCGTCGATCGCAATGGCGCGCTGCTCGCCGTGAGCCTCGAAACCTTCGAAATCTGGGCCAATCCCAGAGTCCTCGACGAAGCCGCGCACGCGCCGCTCGCCAGACTGCTCGACATGCCGGTCGCCGAACTGCGCCGCCGTCTGCCGCCCGAGCGCTCGTTCGTGCTGCTCAAGCGTCAGGTGGACGCCGAAACCGCCGCCCATATCGATGAAATGGCCACCGGCGGCATCACGCTGATCGCCGACTCCAAACGCTTCTACCCCGAAGGCGAATCGGCCGCGCACGTGGTGGGCTTTACCGACGTCGAGGACAAAGGCCAGGAAGGCGTCGAACTCGCCGCCGACAAACGTCTGCACGGCACGCCTGGCCAGCGCGAAGTGATCCGCGACCGTCTGGGCCGCGTGATCTCCGAGCCGAGCGAGCGCATCCAGCCGCGCAACGGCGACACGGTGCAGCTCACCATCGACCGCCGCGTGCAGCAACTCGCGTATTCGCAACTCAAGGCCGCCGTCGCGAAAAATCATGCGGAGGCCGGCAGCGTCGTGGTGCTCGACGCGCAGAACGGCGACATCCTCGCGCTGGCGAACTGGCCATCGTTCGATCCGAATAATCGCGCGCGCCTCACGGGCCGCCAGTTGCGCAATCGCGCCGTGATCGACACCTTCGAGCCGGGCTCGACGATCAAACCCGTGGTGGCCGCGCTGTCGATGGATCTGCGCAAGGTCAACGCGAACACGATCATCGACACCACGCCGGGCACCTTCCGCATCGGCCCCGCTGTGATTCACGACACCTCGAATCACGGCCGCATGACGGTGTCCGAAGCGATCCAGAAGTCGAGCAATATCGCGCTCGCGAAGATGGCGCTGAATCTGCCCGCGCAGACTATCTGGAACAAGTATCAGGAATACGGTCTGGGCTTGCGGCCCGAAGTGACCTTCCCCGGCGCCGCAGCCGGGCGCGTGCGGCCGTGGGCGCGCTGGCGTCCGGTCGAGCAGGCGACGATGGCGTATGGCTACGGGCTGTCGGCGTCGCTGCTACAGATCGCGCAGGTTTATACGGCCTATGCCGGCGACGGCACGATGTATCCCGCGAAATTGCTGCACGAGAACGGCAACGCATCGGCCGCCACGCAACCGCGCGCGGTCACGACGGCCGCCTCGGCGGCGTCGCTGCGCAACATGCTGGAAATGGCCACGCGCGAAGGCGGCACGGGCCGCGCGGCAAATGTCGAAGGCTATCGCGTGGGCGGCAAGACCGGCACCGCACGCAAACAGATCGGCGCGGGCTATGCGAAGAACCGCTATCGCGCGCTGTTTGTCGGCATGGCGCCGATGAGCGCGCCGCGCGTGATCGTCGCAGTCATGATCGACGATCCGGCGGGCGGATCGTTCTATGGCGGCACGGTGGCCGGGCCGGTGTTTTCGGGCGTCATGCAAGGCACGCTGCAAATGCTGGGCGTGCCGCCCGACGCATAAAAAAGCGCGGCTGAAGGGCCGCGCTTCTTCATCCGAACCCGCAACACTGTTTAGTGATGCTGATAAACCACCGGCTCGGCACGACGTACCGCGGCTGCCGCGCCCGGGCCGCCCGCTTCGCTCGTCTGCGCCGGCTGCGCGCCATAACCGGATTGATTCAGGTCCTGCTGCGGCTGCTGTTGTTGCGCGACCCGCGCTTCGGCGGCGCGCTTCGCCTGCAGGCGAAGCATTGCGGCCTGCACATCGTCGGGATAGTTCACATCGTTGCCCGACGCCGGGCTGTAGCCAACCGATTCCAGATCGACCAGTTCCTGGATCACCTGGGCGCGTGTCAGCGGGCCATTCTGGACGGACTGGACTGATTGGGCGAACGATATCGCCGGAATCACTGCCATCATCGAAACCAGCGCCGTGCGTAGCATTGCGTTCTTCACCGTACTCTCCTGTGGTCTGAACGGACTCGCTGCGCGGGCGATCTGCCGTGCGTCCGGCGAGTCGATGCGACAAGTCTACGCAGCGCCTGCGCACCCAAAAACCGGGCCGCGAGGGGAGGACTGTTCCAGTCTCAGGAAGATTGGTGAGGACTTCTGCCAGAACGCGGCGATGCGGCTCAGATCTGATCGCGCCCGAAAGCCCGCAGGGCGTCGAGATCGGCGACATCCACACGGTTGTACGACAGCGTGACCAGCCCTTCGCGTTCGAGCGTTTGCAAGGCCTGATTGACGCGCTGACGCGATGCGCCCGCCAGCATGCCGATCTCTTCCTGCGAAATCTCCAGCGCGTGGCCGGTCTCGGGATAGAGGTCGGGATTGAACATCTGCGCGAGCGCCTGCGCCACGCGGGCATCGACATCGAGCAGACGGCTGTTCTGGATCAGCCCGATAAACTCGCCCATGCGGTTGTTCAGCTGATGGATCACGAAGCGGTTGAACGGCAGGCTGTTGTCCATGAGCCGATGAAACGTATCGGCGGGCACGGCCATCACCAGCGACGGCTGCAGCGCGATCACGTCGTATTTGCGCGGCTCGCGCTTGATCACGCTGCCTTCGCCGAACCAGCCGCCGTGCGGCACGCCCGAAAACGTGCAGCCGCGTCCCGAAGCATTGAAGATCGCCAGTTTGACGAGTCCGCTGCTCACGCCCAGCCAGTACGCCGATGGCGCTTCGCGCGCTGCCACGATCGCACCCGCCGCGTAGTGCTGCGCATGCGCGCTTTCGAGCACCCAGGCGCGATGCCCTGGCGCGAGCGCACGGAACCACGCGCAGCGCTCGAACAGCGCCGCCAGACGCGCGGCGGCGTCGTTTTCCGGGGGCATAATGGGTGGCTCGTCGGTGTGCATCGCGGCGCTGATCTCGAAGTGAAAAATCCGCTTTTACGCGCCATGTCTGGCTCTGTCGCGCGAACGACAGACTCGGGCGCGCGGCCCTGCTACGGTAGCGGGAATCATACCGACAAATCGTCCGCCAGAAGGCCAGACAGGAGACAGAGCACCATGACGCACCCGTTCGAACAGGGGCTCGCGCCGCGCGAAGCCAATTACGTGCCGCTCACGCCCGTCGATTTCATCGCGCGCGCCGCCGAAGTCTATGGCGATCGCCTGGCGATGGTGCACGGCGACGTGCGCCGCAACTGGCGCGAAACCTACACGCGCACGCGGCGTCTTGCGAGCGCGCTCGAACGCGCCGGCATCGGGCGCGGCGACACCGTCGCGGTGCTGCTTCCCAATATTCCGGCGATGGTCGAGGCGCACTTCGGCGTGCCCATGCTCGGCGCGGTGCTCAACACGCTCAATACGCGTCTCGATGTGGCCACCATGCTCTTCATGCTGCGCCATGGCGAAGCGAAAGTGCTGATCGTCGATACGGAATTCGCGGCGCTCGCGCAACGTGCGGCGCTGGAGTTTCCGCAACTGAAGATCATCAGCGTCGCCGATATCGCGCCCGCCGATGCCGGGCATTTCCCGCGCGCCACCGACTACGAAGCCTTCCTCGAACAAGGCGACCCCGAGTACGCCTGGCGGCCGCCCGCCAACGAATGGGACGCAATCGCGCTGAACTACACCTCGGGCACGACCGGCGATCCGAAGGGCGTGGTCTATCACCATCGCGGCGCGTATCTGAACGCAGTCAGCAACATCCTCGAATGGGATTTGCCGAAGCACGCGGTCTATCTGTGGACGCTGCCGCTCTTTCACTGCAACGGCTGGTGCTTCGCGTGGACCGTGGCGGCGCGCGCGGGCGTGAACGTCTGCCTGCGCAAATTCGACGCGAAGCTCGTGTTCGATCTGATTCGCAGCGAAGCCGTCACGCATTACTGCGGCGCGCCGATCGTGCAAGGCGCACTCGCCGATGCGCCCGCCGACTATCGCGCAGGCATCACGCATACGGTGCGTACGATGGTGGCGGGCGCCCCGCCCGCGCCGGCCGTGATCGCGAAGATGAAAACCATCGGCATCGAACTCACGCACGTGTACGGGCTCACCGAGGTCTATGGCCCGGCATCGGTGTGCGCGGTGCAGGAAAGCTGGAAAACGCTGCCCGATGACGAACAGGCGCGCCTGGCCGCGCGTCAGGGCGTGCGCTATCACCTGCAGAGCGGCATCAGCGTGCGCAATCCGTCGACGATGGAACCCGTGCCCAACGACGGCGAAACGCTCGGCGAAATCATGTTCCGCGGCAACATCTGCATGAAGGGCTATCTGAAGAACGAACGCGCCACCGATGACGCGTTCCGCGGCGGCTGGTTCCATACCGGCGATCTCGGCGTGATGACGCCCGACGGCTACGTGCGCATCACGGATCGCAGCAAGGACATCATCATTTCGGGCGGCGAGAACATTTCGAGCATCGAAGTCGAGGACACGCTGTATCGGCATCCGGCCGTGGCGCTCGCCGCCGTCGTGGCGATGCCCGACGCGAAATGGGGCGAAGTGCCGTGTGCCTTCGTCGAACTACGCCCCGGCGAAAGCGCAACCGCCGAAGAGATCATCGCGCATTGCCGGGGTTTGCTCGCGCATTACAAGGTGCCGCGCGTGGTGAAGTTTGGCGAGTTGCCGCGTACCGCGACGGGCAAAATCCAGAAATACGAGTTGCGTGCGCAAGTGGGTTCTCAGGCTGCAATCGACCTCGGCAAAACACCGGAATCTGGAAAATCGAGCAAATGAAAGGAATATGAATGGAAAATGAATCGTGATTGACATGTTGCGATCACAACCATTCGTATGAGCCAAAGCCAGCCGGGCATGGAATGTAACGCCTCTTGACAACCTGACCCTTTGAAACGCGATGGCAAGGTTCAGAAAGACCCGGTAATCCTTTTCGCATCAAGGCCTAAAGGTTAAATCGGCGATTTCAGGCGTCGGCTGGCTCGAAATGAAAGCTTACAAGTGCTCACGTATTCACCGACTTCCGCCCGATAAGCTTTGATCCATGGCCGAACGCAACGCAGCGCACCATGCACTGCACCAGGCGAATGGCGATCTCGAAGAGGAGGAAAGAACATGAACACGAAGAGCTGGAAGACCCCCGCACGCGCTCTCGCAGCCGCGCTGCTGGCAGGCGGTGCGCTGATGGGTGCCTCGAGCGCCTTCGCCCAGTCTGCGCCTTACGGTCTGCGCGCCGACTCGGCGCCGCATTACGGCGAAGCGCACATGATGCCGGTGGGCGTGCAACTGTCGATCGGCTGGCACGATAACCGTTACTGGGACGGCCACCGCTATTGGGAACACGACGAGTGGATGCACCATCATCCGCACGATGCGGGTCCCCCGCACTACCGCGACGACGATCATCGTCCGCCGCCCCCGCCGCGCTACTGATCGATTGATCGATCAGGCGTGACCGCCGAGGCCGGTCTCTTCCGCAAGGAAAGACCGGCCTCGGCGCATTGTCGGCATGCGCAATGCAATGCGTATGCAAACACCCGATCGGCATCGTATTTCCTTTACTTACTCGACGCGCGCATCGGCGCGATTGAAACCTCTTTTGCCTGATTCGGTATCCGAATCGATTTCAGCCTTGATCCTCAACCGTTCAGGGCGTGTTTGCATTCGCCGCGCTGGAATCCGCGCGCGGCTTGCTGGATGAATCATCGTGCAGAGGGTAATGCAGGGTAATGCAGTCGCGTTGCTTCGTTTGCGCCGTGACGGTAAGGTAATCGGGCGTTTCGTTCCCCGGAGCGCACGGTGTATTCTCATTGCCCCGACCACAACTGGTTGGGGCTTTTTTTTGCGCGCTGGTTTTATGGTCCTTGCGTGCTTTTCTGCACATCTTACGCATCGATGCCACGCGAAGCGACCTGCAAATAAAACGGCCGCGTACCCATGAAAGGCACGCGGCCGCAGCACTTCTGCACATGAATCAATCGATCAGTTTGTTCAGCGTAGCGAATTCGATCAACGCCGCCAGCGACGACACACCGAGCTTATCGAGCACGCGCGTCTTGTAGGTGCTCACGGTCTTGTCGGAAAGACCGAGGCGTGCCGCCACGCCCTTGTTGCTCATGCCGCGCGCAAGATATTGCAGCACCTCGACCTCGCGCGGCGACAACCCGTTGAGCGCCACGTCGCGCCCGCCGCCGCAACTGCCTGCCGGAAAACAGTCGTAGCCGAGCAGCACCGCCTTCACCACGCCACACAGTTCTTCCACGCCGCGGCTTTTGCTCACATAACCGTTCGCGCCCGCGATGCGCGTGTGATTGGCCATGACCTGTTCGGGCTTGGCCGACAACACCAGAATGCGCGTATCGAACGGCTTCGCGCGGATGCCGCGAATGACCGACAGGCCATCGAGCTTCGGCAATTCGAGATCGAGAATAACGAGATCTGGCTGCAAGGCGTGGACGAGACGCAGGCCTTCTTCCCCATCACCGCATTCGCCCACCAGTTCATATTCGGTATGCAGGACGTTGGCGAGCATCTTGAGGACGATCGGATGATCGTCGATAACCACGATGCGCTTCATTTTTTGTTCCATGTTTTCGGGGGCGTGAATTCGGATTGCCTTTCGGCTTGAAAACTACAGCCTGAACGACACACTCCCCTTTTTGCATAGGAAAAATCTGAAACGACGAAGCCCAAGTCGCGGGGGTTAACCCGATGCATCGCGTTATCAACGGGGCGAAACCGATCCATATCGGCTAAATCTCGCCCAAAGCGGCAACCGCTGATTCACGCGGCAACCAGCCGTTTCCTTTCGCTTGCGAGTTTGACGCGCGACAATAAAAGCTGCCCCTGTTCCATCCGCAATCCATCGTTTAACCACCGTTCACGAGAGTCGCACATGAATCAGGCATCGCCCGCCACACCCCAGGACATCGTCGCCGCCGACGCGCTCGAACTTTCGCAATGGATTCGCCTGCGCAAGGTCTCGTGCCGCGAAGTGATGAGCGCTTTCCTCGATCACATCGCGCGCGTCAACACGCCGGCCAATGCGATCGTGTCGCTGCGCGAGCGCGCGGCGCTGCTCAAGGAAGCCGATGAACACGACGCGCAACTCGCGCGCGGCGAATACAAGGGCTGGCTGCACGGCATGCCGCAGGCGCCGAAGGACCTCACGGCCACCGCGGGCATCGCCTCGACGCAAGGCTCGCCGATCTTCCGCGACGAAGTGCCGAAAGCCGACGCCCTGATGGCCGCACGCATGCGCGCGCAAGGCGCGATCTTTATCGGCAAGACCAATTCGCCGGAATTCGGTCTGGGCTCGCATACCTACAACACGGTGTTCGGGACCACGCTCAACGCCTATGACGCCACGCGCAGCGCGGGCGGCAGCAGCGGCGGCACGGCCGTGGCGCTCGCGCTGCGCATGCTGCCCGTGGCCGACGGCAGCGACATGATGGGCTCGCTGCGCAATCCGGCGGGCTGGAACAACGTGTTCGGCTTCCGTCCGTCGCAAGGGCGCGTGCCTTCGGTGCCCGCCGCCGATCTGTTCTACAACCAGCTCGGCTATGCAGGCCCGATGGGCCGCAGCGTCCCCGACATGGCCATGCTGCTGTCGACGCAAGCCGGCTACGACGCGCGCGCGCCGCTCTCCATCGCCCAGGACGGCGCGCAGTTCACGCAACCGCTCGCGCGCGACTTCGGCGGCGCGCGGATCGGCTGGCTCGGCAACTACGACGGCTATCTGCCGATGGAAGACGGCGTGCTCGCGCTCTGCGAAACGGCGCTGAAGGATTTCGGCGCAATCGGCTGCCAGGTCGACGCCGCTCAGCCCGACTATCCGATGGAAAAACTCTGGGATTGCTGGCGCACGCTGCGTCACTTTTCGGTGGCGGGCTCGCTGGGCGCGCTGTATCGCGATCCCGCGAAGCGCGATTTGCTCAAGCCCGAAGCGCAGTGGGAAGTGGAAGGCGGCTTCAGCCTCTCGGGCGAAGACGTGTGGAATGCGTCGGTCGCGCGCAGCCAGTGGTACAACGCGCTGCTCGCGCTGTTCGAGCGCTACGACTATCTCGCGCTGCCGAGCGCCCAACTGTTCCCGTTCGATGCCAGCCAGCCCTGGCCGAAGTCGATCGCGGGCCGCGAGATGGACACCTATCACCGCTGGATGGAAGTGGTGATCGGCGCGAGTCTGGCGGGTTTGCCGGTGGTCAGCGTGCCGGCCGGCTTCAATGCGCAAGGCTTGCCGATGGGTCTGCAGGTGATCGGCAAGCCGCAAGCCGATCTGTCCGTGCTGCAGATTGCGCATGCCTACGATCAGGCAACGCAGTGGGTCAAACGGCGCGTGCCTGCTGCGCTCGCCGCATAACGCTCAAGCCTCAAGCGCGATTTCCTGCGAGGCGCGTACACCGGCGCGCCTCGCCGTCACGACCTCACTTCAGGCCGAAATCCACGCGCGTCGTTGCGCCCTTGTCGTCGATGCCTTTCGCGTCGAGTTTGGGCGCCACCACGAACACGCGACTCGGATCGACCTTGCCTTCAAAATACTGCTGCACCGCCTGCGCGCGCTGTTGCGCGAGATCGCGCAGCGTGGCGTCGTCCACAGGCGCGTGTTCGGCGAGCGCCTGCTTCATGTCGTCCACCGGCATCGACTTCGTGAAGCCAATCATGTTGTGCGGCTTCTTGAAGTCGCCGTCCTTGTACGCCTTGGTCAGATACTTTTCGTATTCCTTCTGATCGACCTTCACCTCGGACGTATCCACGCTTTCGCCGTTGCCCACGGTGTCCTTGACCTTCTGCATGCGCACCAGATGATCGACGTACTGCTCGCGCAGCGCGGGCGTATCCACAGCCGGATCGACGCGGCCGATCAGATCGATCTTGATCGACGGCT
This sequence comes from Paraburkholderia sp. J69-1, assembly GCF_905220255.1. Lineage (NCBI taxonomy): Bacteria > Pseudomonadati > Pseudomonadota > Betaproteobacteria > Burkholderiales > Burkholderiaceae > Paraburkholderia > Paraburkholderia sp. J69-1. Next base: position 31,127 of record NZ_CAJMZG010000029.1, read on the forward strand.
TGTCGTCGAGCGCCTTGGCGATGGTGTCGAGCTTCTTGTCGTCGGCGTCGGTGAGTTTGGCCTGGCCCGGTTCGAACTCCACGTAACCCAGTTCCTGCCCGCCGCCGCCGAACGCATTCGCGAGCAGCGAGAACGGCGCCGTCACCGCCTTCGCGACCAGATTCAAAACCGCTTTCCAGATCAAGCCGCCGAGGCTGAACTCCGGGTTCGAGAGCGAACCCGAAACCGGAATATTCACGTCGATCTCGCCACGCCGGTTTTTCAGCAGCGAAATCGCGAGACGCACCGGCAGTTTGGTCGCGGTGTCGTTATCGACGTGATCGCCGAAGGTCAACTGGTCGATGAAGATGTGGTTGTTCGCGGTGAGCTGGTCATCGGCGAGCTGATAGTGCAGATCGACGTTGAGCTTGCCCTTGGTGATCGGATAACCCGCGTACTTGGTCGAATACGGCGTGAGGTTGGTCAGCTCGATATCGTGCGCGCTCGCGGTGAGATCGAGCGAAGGCTTGGCGATCAGCGGATTCACCGTGCCCTTGATCGAGATCGGTCCGTTGGCCGACAGTTTCGCCGATACATCGACCGGCGCGGGCGTGGTCGATTCCGTGCCGAATGCGCCCACCGTGCCCTGGATCTGCACGAGGTCGGCGGTGTAATTCGGCTTGATGAAGTTGTCGGTGTAGTTCACGCGGCCGGCCTGCAACACCAGTTGGCCGAAGTGCAGGCGCACCGGTTTCGACGGCGGCTGCGCCGCGGTCACAGTGGTCGCGCTCGAAGCCGGCACCGGCGCCGACGCCATTTCCGGCGCGCTCGCGGCCTGCGGCGTGAGCGGCACCGGCTCGCGGCCGCCGCGCTGCCCGGCGCTGGTGTCGCGCGTGAGCGATTGCGCTTCGCCGCTCTGGTGCGCCACCACGTCCTTGAGGTTGAGCTTGCCTTGCGCGTCCAGCAACACGCGGCCGTAGAAGCCCGCGAAGGTCACGCGGCTCGCGTCGACATCGGTGCCGCGCGCGTCGTCGTAGGTGGCCTTGAGGTTGCTCAGCGCGAGCGAGCGCCAGCCCGCGAACGGATCGGACGTGGCCTTGTCGAGCATGCGCACATCCACCAGCGCCACGTCGCCGCGATAGTTCGCCTTGAGCGCCTTGCCCTGCTCAACCGCCAGTTGCCCCTTCATATTGAGCAGCGCGCTGGCGATCACGGCATTCAACTGATTGCCGAAATACGGCTCGAAAGCCGCGGCGTCGAGCCGGTTCGCGTCGATCTTCAGTTGCGCCTTGAGCGGCGTCGGGTTCACATCGCCGTCGAGCGCCAGCGTGCCTTTGCGGTTGACCGTCGCCTTCAGTTCGATGGGCAGCGCGTGGCGCATATCGTCGCTGATCTGCTGGACCTTGAGGTCGAGCGGCGCGATCGCCAGTTTCACCGGGCGCTGCGTGGAGCTATCCGTGAAGTTGACCGAACCGCCGTTCACGCTGACGCTATCGATCTTGTAGTGCCACGCCGGGCCTTCCTTGACCGACTTCTGCGCCGCGTGAATCGCCGAGCGCTGCGGCGCGGCTTCATGGCCGCCCGCCAGCTTCATCAAGTCGATATCGCCGTTTTTCAGACGCTCGGCGTTCACCGCGAGGCCGTTCGCTTCCACCGATGCAATCTGCGCCGTGCGCGCCGCCAGATCGACCTGCGTAAGCTGCACCGTGCCCTTCGCGAGCGCGACGGCAGGCGTTTTGGCGCCGCGCGCGGCGATCTTGATCGCGTCGAGCCCGATCGTGCTTGCGCCCACCTGCACGGCGGCCGGCGACTTCGCCCAATCGGCCGTCACGGTCGAATCGAGCGTGAGCTTGCCGTCGACGATCTGCGCGGCCATCGCGTTGTCGAGATACGGCTGCATCGGCGGCAGCGGCAAGGCACGCAAGGCGATCTTCGCATCGGCGTGCTTCGCGGCCATGCCGAAGTTGCCCGAGACCTGCGCCGCGCCGCCGTCCTGCGTGCTCAAGGCGAGCGTGTATGGCGCGGGCGCTTTCGCCGTGGTCGAGAAGTTTGCAAGCGTCGCGGCTACGTTGCTCAAGGTCTGATCGACGGGCTTCGATGCGGCTTCGTCGTGCACGTGGAGCGTGCCGTCGGTCACTGCCAACTGGCGGATCGAGAGATCGAGCGGCGGCGCCTTTTCCGCGACTTCGGCCTTCACTGCGGACGCCGCCGATGCCACGGCAGCCGCCGAAGCGCTCACCACCGGCTTGCCTTTGGCATCGGCCGGCGTTTCTGCTTTCGCCGCCGGCGCGCCCACGAGTTTTTCGACGCTCAGCACGCCGGCCTTGTCGCGCGCGAGCCAGACGGTCGGCGCATCCAGGCGAATCGTGTCGAAGCGATAAACGTTGCCAAACGGTTCGAGCGACGCCGCCGCGACATGCAGCCCGCGCGCACCGAAGAGCGGCGCGTTGGCGTTGTCGGTTGCATCGATATCGTCGAGGTCCGTCGTGCCCGAAACGCGCAGCGTCGGCTTCTCGCCCGACATCACGAAATCAAGCTTCAGATTGGTCGACAGCTTGCCGCTCTTGAGCGCGATGGGCAGCCTGGTCGGCGCATAGGTCAGCAGCTTCGGCACGTCGAGAGCGGTCAGACGCAACTCGACTTCCGACTCGCGCGAAGCCGCGAACGGCTTGGTCTTACCGTCGATCGCGAGCGTGCTCGCGCCGTCGATACGCGCACGCAGCAGCGGCTCGACGAAGATGTCGGTTTTCGACGCCAGCGTGGCGATAAACGGAATCCCCAGCGTCCAGCGGTCGATCACGTGCTTCTCGTTGAGCAGGCGATCGTCGAACGTGATCTGACCGTTTTCGATGCGGATATTCGACACCGAAAATTGCGCGGGCTTGCTGCTGGGCTGGGCGGACGGCTTCGAGAATTTATCGATCAGATCCGAAAAATTGAAACGCTGCGCGTCGAGCCGCACGATGGTCACGCGCGGCGAATCGAGCCGCACTTCATCGACGATCGGCGCCATGCGAAAGAGCGACGACCACGACGGCTTCACCACCAGCCGCTCGACATCGAAGAACTCGCCCTGAGCGCCGCGCTCGCCGATATGCACGCGATCCGCTTCGAGCCGCAAGGTGTAGGGATTCAGCGCGATGCGCGCAATCGTGACGGGACGGTCGAGCTGCTGGCTCAACTGCTGCTCGGCGATATGGCGAATGAGCGGCGGCGCGGCGAAGAAACCGAGCAGGCCGAACACCACGAGAAAGATGACGAGACCCGTGAAGATCTTGCGGGTACGCGGCGCACGCGCGGCGGCGCGCACCGATTGCAATGAAGTAGTCAGCGTTGCTTTGTTGAGGCTTGCCATGCTTGCTGGCCAGTGACGCGGCGACAGGTTCGCCGCGGATGGTGGAACGGCTTGGGCTGTGCCCTGCTGAATTCGACAGACAGATGGGCCCGACTGCCCCGAAGTATAGGCCCGATGGCGCGATACGCGGCTGTAAAACGCCGGGGAAATCGACAGGAAATGACAGATGGGAGCGCGCCGCAGAACGCCGCGCGCGGAAGAAACGCAGCGGCGGGATGCGCCGCTGCGTTCAGACTTTACGACTTTGATTCAACTTACTGACGCTCGACCGCGGCCGGTTGCCAGCTGCCGTCGGTGGCCTGCGGCTTCGGCGCGTACATGCGCAGCACGAGGCGGAAATCGCCCTTCGGCGCCGGCACCCAGTTGCTGCCGCCACGCGCACGCTCGGCGCTCACATGCACGTCGATGGAACCATCGCGATTGCGGCGCGCGCCGTTGCGATCGCCAAACGCGATACGCACGGGCGCATCGCCATCGAGCGCGCCATCGGTCGTGTAGGCCGTGATCGACCAGAAGCCGCGCACCGGCGGCAACCGCTTGGCGCTGAAGTGAATCACATAGCGATTCGCGCCGTTGAGCGCGTGACCGTCGCTGTCCTGCGCGACGCGCGCGCGCACTTCGTCGCGGCTGGTCGGCAGACCCGGCGACGCCCACGCCGCGTAGGCGCGCAGCGCATAGTCGGGGCCGTAGTTGCCCGCATCGTCGCCGATCCAGAGCCAGCCGTTACCCGCCAGCAGGTTCGACGGCGGCGTGGCGACGCGCGTGCGGCCATCGGCGAGACCCGCGTTCACCATCGCCATATCCTTGCTGCCCGACGGCAGTTGCGCGCCATCGCCCGGATGCACGCCGATATCGCCGAGGATCTTCAGCGCGTGCTGGTCGTCGGGCACCGGCGCGTTGTCTTCCAGCGCGAGCGCGAGGCGGTTGAAGTAGCCATTGGCGTCGAGCGCCGCGACCCGCGCGGCGGGCGCGCCGGTTTCGACCGGATCGCCGCTCAGACCCGCGCCGGATTGAGCGTCGGCCTGCGCCGCGCGCTTGCCGTGCGCGTCCCACGCGGCCAGCGGCGCCACGCGCAGACCGCGCTGCAGACGGCGCACCGCGTTCAGATCGGCGCCCCCGCGCGTCTGGATACGGGCGATGAACCACGCATAACGCGTGCTCACGTCGATGCGTTTCACGCGCGCGGGCAGCGTGCCCTTCCAGCCGGCCGGGACGAACGCAATCGTTTGCGCCTTCAGACCGTTCACGCGCTCGTTGGCGGGCGTTGCCGTCGACCAGAGCACGTTGGTCCACATGTCGAGCGCGCGCGCATCCATGTAGCGGCCATGCGTATCGGGCAGCGAGATCAGCACCGGTTCATTGCCGAGATCGAGCCAGCCGGTCGAAACGAGCGTATCGAGATTGGGTTCGGGCGGGCTGGACGCGCCGACGGGCGGCAGCGACTGCGCGTTACGCAGCGTGTTCGACGCGGCCTGGCCGGGCGCGCTGCCGGTGGCGGCTTCGCGCGAGACGTCCATCAGCACGAGCGGATAGGCGAACACGTAGGAGTCGGACACTTCGTCCTTGACCCAGCCGTTGCTGTTTTTGGGTGCTGCACCCTCGGGCGCGGACGCGCATCCGGCGATGAGGGCCACGCCCGCCAGAGCGGCGCAGGCGCGTAAAAAGGGCATAGTGCAACGTTTTGTTGTCATTTGTTGGTTCTGTACGAAGCGGGCGGTCCATGGGTGACGTCGACCGGCCTCCGGCAAAACGCGCCAGCCCCCCCAAGGGCTGTTGGTCCAGTGCGCGCAGCGGGGCCAATGCCGCCGGTCGCTATCGTATCGCCCACAAAAGACTAAGAAAAGCCTGACGGAGGCAATTGTTCGTTACGGGGGGCGGGGGGGAATCGCTGGCTCGACTCGAAAGGGCCCAAATAGCCCCTTGACCTTCCCATGATGGGAACGTAGATACTGCTTCCTATCGAATCAGATCGCGTTTGCACATCATGAACGAACCCCTTATTGCCGAAAGCGTGGGCCAGGCGGCCCGCAGCGTGGCGGAACTCGACATCGGCGGCATGACCTGCACGTCGTGCGCGATGCGTGTTGAAAAGGCGCTGGCGAAGGTGCCGGGCGTCGCGCGCGTGAGCGTCAATCTCGCCACGGAAAAAGCCACCGTCGAAGCCGCAGCCGATGCCGCCAGCACCGCCGCGCTCACTTCTCAACTCGTCGCTGCCGTCGAAAAGGCCGGCTACGAAGCCACGCCGGTCGCAGCGCCGGAATCCGCATCGCTATCCAGCGACCCCGCCGACACCGCGAACTTCGCGATCGGCGGCATGACCTGCTCGGCCTGCTCGAATCGCGTCGAAAAGGTGCTCTCGCGCGTGCCGGGCGTCGCGAGCGCCAGCGTGAACCTCGCGACCGAAGAAGCATCGGTGCGCCTGAACGCGCCGCTCGACGCCGAGACCCGCGAGCGCCTCGTCGCCGCCGTCCGGAAAGCGGGCTACGAAGCCACGCCCATCGTCAAGGACGCCCCTCCCGCGGCCACGGACGATCAACCGGACGCCGCCGCCCCGTCGCGCGCCGAAATCGCCGAAGCCACCGCGCGCCGCGAACTGCGCGCCGTGCTGATCGCCGCCGTGCTCAGCGCGCCGCTCGTCGTGCCGATGTTCGGTCACTGGCTCGGCCTGCACTGGATGCTGCCCGCCGCCGCGCAGTTCGTGCTCGCGTCCATCGTGCAGTTCGGCTTTGGCGCGCGCTTCTACCGCGCCGCCTGGAAGGCCGTGCGCGCGTTCGCGGGCAATATGGATCTGCTGGTCGCGCTCGGCACCTCGGCGGCCTGGGGCGTGAGCGTCTACGCGATGCTCGCGCATCCCGGCGAGAGCGCGCATCTGTACTTCGAGGCTTCGGCGGTCGTCATCACGCTGGTGCGCTTCGGCAAGTGGCTCGAAGCGCGCGCGAAGCGCCAGACCACCGACGCCATCCGCGCCCTCAACGCCTTGCGCCCCGAGCGCGCGCGCATTCGCGAACACGGCGTCGAGCGCGATGTGCCGCTCGCCCAGGTGCGCGTCGGCGCGATCGTGGTGGTGCGTCCCGGCGAGCGTCTGCCGACCGACGGCGTCGTGCTCGAAGGCCGCAGCCATATCGACGAATCGCTGATCACCGGCGAAAGCCTGCCAGTGCCGAAGTCGCCCGACGACTCCGTCACCGCCGGTTCGATCAACGGCGAAGGGCTGCTGGCCGTGCGCACGACCGCCATCGGCGCGGAAACGACGCTTGCGCGCATCATCCGCCTCGTCGAAAACGCGCAGGCGGAGAAAGCGCCGATCCAGCGTCTCGTCGATCGCGTGAGCGCCGTGTTCGTGCCCGCGATCCTCGTGATCGCGACGCTCACGCTGGGCGGCTGGCTGCTCGCGGGCGCGTCTGCGGAAACCGCGATTCTCAACGCGGTGGCCGTGCTGGTGATCGCCTGCCCGTGCGCGCTCGGCCTCGCCACGCCCGCCGCGATCATGGCGGGCACCGGCGTGGCCGCGCGTCACGGCGTACTCATCAAGGATGCCGAAGCACTCGAAACCGCGCACGACGTAGGCGTCGTGGCCTTCGACAAGACCGGCACGCTCACGCTCGGCCAGCCGTCGCTCGCCGCGTTCGAAGCCGCGCAACACATCGCACGCTCCGATGCGCTCGCGCTCGCCGCCGCCGTCCAGCAGCACAGCGATCACCCGCTCGCGAAAGCCGTGGTGAATGCGTTCGAGGCGCAGGCGCACGGCGCCGCACTGCCCGCCGCATCCGAGGCGCGCGCCGTGCCCGGCCGTGGCGTGGAAGCCGAGGTCGATGGCCGCCGTCTCGCCATCGGCAGCGCGCGCTGGCTTGCGGAACTGCAACTCGCGGTCGCGCCCGAACTCGCCGATCGCGCGAAGGCGCTCGAAGCGCAAGGCAACACCGTTTCGTGGCTGATGGACACGCACGCGAACGCCGTGCTCGCCCTGCTCGCCTTCGGCGACACCGTGAAGCCCACCGCACGCGACGCCATCGCGCGATTGAAGGCGATGGGCATCCGCAGCGTGCTCGTGACCGGCGATAACGCAGGCAGCGCGCAGGCCGTGGCCGCGCAACTCGGCATCGACGAAGTGCACGCGCAGGTGCTGCCCGACGACAAGGCGCGCACCGTGCGCGATCTGAAGATCCGCACCGGCGCGATCGTGGCGATGGCCGGCGACGGCATCAACGACGCGCCCGCGCTCGCCGCCGCCGATATCGGCATCGCCATGGCCACCGGCACCGACGTTGCCATGCACGCCGCCGGCATCACGCTGATGCGCGGCGATCCGGCGCTCGTGGCCGCCGCCATCGACATCTCGCGGCGCACGTGGCGCAAGATCCAGCAGAACCTGTTCTGGGCCTTCATCTACAACCTGATCGGTATTCCGCTCGCGGCCTTTGGTCTGCTGAATCCGATGATCGCGGGCGCGGCGATGGCATTTTCGAGCGTGAGCGTCGTGACCAATGCGCTGCTGCTGCGCACCTGGCGCGATCGTCCCGATCGTTCATAACGTCGCCTTTATATGGCGCGGCATTTCATATGCAGCGCCATTTCCTATATTTTCACGCACCACAAAATAATATTTCAGCGTGCGAAATATTCGACACGCTATCGCGCTTTTCACGCATCGATCCAGCGCAATCCCTTACGCATCAACGTACCCAGATCGCACCCCATATCGGCGCTCGCGCGTATTCATACGCAAACGTTGGCGCTTTTTTTCTGCACCCCTCAAGGATCGCTAAAGCTGGCCGTAATCCGTATGCCAGCGCTTCGAAAGCGCCAGTTCCCGGCATCATTTCTTCAGGAACCGCTTCAATGATTTCATTCGTCCAGCGACGCACCAGTGTGGGTGTGCGTCTCGCGCTGCTTTCGTGCGTGATCGTCGCGGCGATCTTTATCGCATTTACGCTAGCCATCACCCATAGCGCCGCCACTCAGGTCGGCGAACAGGTGCGCGCGCGTATCGCCGAAAAGGATCGCTCGGTCGCGTCCACCATCGCGCTGATCGACAGTGCGCTCGACGCCGAAGTCGATCGCTCGATGACGCTGTTCGCCAGCTTCCTGCCCGGCGACTTCGCGCTCGATCCGACGCAGACCGTCGATATCGGCGGCAAGGCCACGCCAACTTTCAAAGTGGGCGATCGTGTGCTGAACCTCGATTTTTCGATTCCCGATCAATTCCTCGCGCGCAGCGGCGCCATCGCGACCGTGTTCGCCCGCACCGGCGACGACTTCGTGCGCGTGACCACCTCGCTCAAGAAGCAGGACGGCTCGCGAGCGATCGGCACGCTGCTCGACCGCAAAGGTCCGGCCTACGCGCCGATTCTCGACGGCCGCAGCTACTCGGGTCTCGCGCAGTTGTTCGGCAAGCAGTACATCACCGAATACAAGCCCATTACCGATGCCAGCGGCAAGGTGATCGGCGCGCTCTTCGTGGGCGTGGACGTGGACAAGCAGATCGGCGCGATCAAGAGCGAGATCGGCAAACTGAAGCTGGGCGACACCGGCTATTACTTCGTGATGGACGCCTCGAACGGCTCGGCACGCGGCAATTTCCTCGTGCATCCGGCCGCCGTCGGCCAGCATTTCGATGATGCCAACGCGCCCTACTCGCGCATGCTCGACGCGCACGAAGGCACCTTCGATTACAGCAGCGCCGACGCCACGCTCGGCGAGCGCGACGCGCACGCCAAGCTCGTGTCGTTCGTGAGCGTGCCGCAATGGCAGTGGCTGGTGGGCGGCGTGGTGCCGCGCGACGAGATCATGGCCGAAGTGAACACCACGCGTAACGACTTCGCGGCGATCGGCTTCGCGCTGGTCGTGCTGTTCGCGGCGCTGTCGATCTACGCGGCGCGGCGCATGGTGAGCCAGCCGCTCGACGCCGCCGCGCACGCCGCCGGGCAACTCGCGGCGGGCGACCTGACGGTGCGCATCGGCGCGGCGCAAGCGACGCACGCAGCAGGCCCGGCGAGCGCGCAAGGCGCCGACGAAATCGGCCGTCTGACCCAGGCCATCGACGGCATCGGCGTGGGTCTCGCGCAGATCGTTTCGCAGGTGCGCGGCGCGAGTGCGCAGATGAGCGACGACACCGCGCGCATCGCCGAAAGCAGCGGCGAGATCGCCGAGCGTATCGCCAGCCAGGCCAGCAGCCTCGAAGAGACGGCGGCGAGCATGGAAGAGATCACCTCGACGGTGCAGCAGAACGCCGATCACGCCCAGCGCGCCAATAACGTGGTGACGGGCGCAGCGGACGCGGCGCTCGACGGCGGACGCGCGGTCGAACGCGTGGTCGCGACGATGCAGGACATCAGCCGCGCCTCGCAGAAGATCACCGACATCACCAGCGTGATCGACGGCATCGCGTTCCAGACCAACATCCTCGCGCTCAATGCGGCCGTGGAAGCCGCGCGTGCGGGCGAGCACGGCAAGGGCTTCGCGGTGGTCGCGAGCGAAGTGCGCGCGCTCGCACAGCGCAGCGCGGCGGCGGCGCGCGAGATCGCGGCGCTGATTTCGGAATCGTCGGCGACAGTGGATACGGGTTACCGCATCGCGGGCGAAGCGAGCACGACGATGCGCGACATCGTCACGCGCGTGGAGGAAGTGCGCGCGATCATCGCCGAAATCAGCGTGGCGTCGCGCGAGCAGTCGGGCGGCATCGAGCAGGTCAACATCGCGGTCTCGCAGATCGGCGAGGCCACGCAGCAGAGCGCCGTGCTGGTCGGCGACGCCGAGCGTGCCGCCGCGGCGCTTTCGGATCAGGCCGCCACGCTCGCGCAACTGGTCAGCGTGTTCAAGCTGCGCGGCGAGCGGTAAAACGAAACGCGGTCGGTCAACGCACAAGGGCGCTTGAGGTCACTCAAGCGCCCTTTTTACTTCGTGTCGCGCGTTACTGGATGATCGTCGCGCTTTGCACCAGCGATTTGACGAGCTTGGCCGCGCCCGCATCCATCGCTTCGGCCGTCAGTTCGCGGCGGATCTCTTCCTTCACTTCGCTGTACGGCTGCACCTTCATCGCGCGCTTGTCCTCGAGCTTCACGACGACCCACGCCTGGCCCGAACGCACCGGCTGCGGCGCGACCGCGCCCACCTTGAGTTGAGCGAGCGCACGCGCGAAATCCACCGGCACGCCATGCGTGTTGCCTTCCTTGACCGGCGTTCTGAAGCTGACCCACGGCATTTCGCCGCCGTTCGCCTTCGACGGCACCATGCTGTAATCGCGCGCCAGCGCATCGAACGGCTGGCCCGCTTTGGCCTTCGAAATCACATCCTGCGCAAGCTTCTGGTCGGCGACCACGATCACCTGCGGTTTGAATTCGAACTTGCCGAGTTCCACATTCGTGGTGTCGTAGCGCGCGCGGATTTCGCGTTCCGTCGGCGCCGGTACGTGCACGTTGTCCTGCATCCACGCGCGAATCACGAGATCGGTCTTGTCCGTGCCGGATGCCTGGACGATTTCCGGACGCTGATCGTAGTGCGCGCTGACGGCCTGCTGGCGCATCACTTCGCGCACGATCAACTGCTCCTTGAGCGCCTTGCGCAGCTTGGGCGAGTCGGTGGCGTCCTGGTTGCGGCTGATCACTGCCTGCACGGCACTATCGAGCGCCGATTGCGGAATCTGCACGCCGTTGACCACGGCCATCGCGCCGGCGGGCAAGGTCTGCGACGCGCCCGACGTCGCTCCTGCGGCCGGCGTGGCCGAAGCGGCTGGCGTAGGCAGCGCCTGAGCGAACGTGGGCAACGCGGTGACAAGCAGCGCCGACGCGCACAGCGCACGGAAAAGCGGGGACATACGGAACATCAGATTCGACTCCAGAAGAGGAAGGGCCAGCGGCCCGCGCCCGGCATTATCGCTTGTGCGGGGTCGTGGATGCGAAATGCGACGGTGAGCCGGTTCGGGTGGCGCGCTGCAAGCGCCGTGGGATGGGGTGTTGGCGGGTTCGCGGGCGGAGGGCGGGATGGGGGTTATGCACAGAGTTGCCAACAAAATCTGTGGATATCTTTTAAACATTGCGCCCCCTCCTGCGCCCCCGCAACATAGATCAACGTTTCCGAACTGCCACGCTCCGCGGCGCGACACCACGCTCCAGCCGCGACACAGCGGCGCTACCCGTCCGCCGCCCTTGCTTTAGCTTGCGCAAGATCAACAGCTTCATCGCCGTGCAATCGGCCGCTTCCAAGATGCTGCTAACTTTCGCGCTCGTTTTCGCCGCGCGCGCCCTGATGCGCTGCACCGCTGTCCCCAGGATTGCCATGCTCCAATTTACCCGCCACACCGGCTCGCCAGCCGGAGATTCGTCTGCGCCGCGCGGCTCGCGCGCCGGGATCGGCCTGCCCGCGCGCATCGTCTGCGCGGAAGGGCTGACCGCGCAGGCCGTCACGCGTCACGGCGCCTGCGCGCTCGATCTCACCCGCACCGGGCCGCTGCCGGCCGGTGCGTGGGTGCTGGCGCTAAACGGCGCGGCGCGTTCCGTCATCGGCGTGGAGCAGGCGCGCAAGATCGACGATGCACTCGATCTGCTCGACGCCATCGCGCGCGGCGATCTCGAAGCACGCCACGCGTCCAGCGGCCTGGCCCACTATTTCGCCGCTCTGCAACGGCCCGCCGGCACCACGCATCTTGAATAAACGAAGGATTCCGAATATGTTTTCCGCGCTCATACGCGGTGCCGAAACCCGGATCGTGCGCCCTGTCGAATCAAACGAGCGAGCCGTCCGATGAAATTCACCGACGACATTCGCAACAATCCCATCGCACGCGGCCTGAGCGCGCGCATTCGCGATGCCGTCGAGCGGCGTCGCCGCTATCGGCTGATGGGTTTTTGCCGCAGCCATGCACTGGCGATTGCGCGTCATGATCTCGCGTCACTGTTGCCGCCGCAGATCGAGCTGATTCACGGGCCCGGCTGCCCCGGCTGCGTGCTGCCCGCCAGCCGCATCGATCACGCGATCGATCTCGCGCTCGAACGCGGCGTCACGCTCTGCGCGAGCGAGGACACACTCGGCGTGCCGGGCGCACGCCACGCCAATCTGCTCGCTGCGCGCGCGGCTGGCGCGGACATCGTCACGCCCGGCGCGGTCGCCGACGCGCTCGCGCTTGCCCGTGCCCATCCGCAGCGCGAGATCGTCTGGCTGGCGACCGGCTTCGAGACCGCCGCGCCCGCCACCGCCGAAGCGCTGATGCTCACGCGTGCGCTCGCCATCGGCAATTTCAGCGTGCTGTGCAATCACGTGCTGACGCCTGCGGCCATGCGCTTTCTGCTCGCCGACGATGCCCTCGGCGAGCGTGCGCTGCTCAACGGCTTTCTCGCGCCCTCGCACGTGAGCCAGGTGATCGGCGTGGCGCCTTATCGCTCGATTTCGGGGGATTTCGTCAAGCCGGTCGTGATCGCGGGACCGGAACCGCTCGACGTGCTGCAGGCCGTGCTGATGCTGGTCGAGCAGATCAACGAATGTCGCGCCGATACCGAAAACCAGTACCGGCGCGCCGTGACCGAAGCGGGCGATACGAAGGCGAAGCGACTCGTGGATGAGGTGTTCGACGTGCGCGCGTCGTTCGTGTGGCGTGGCCTCGGCCCGGTGCCGCACAGCGCGCTGGCCTTGCGGCCCGCGTTCGCGAATTGGGATGCCGAGCGCCGTCACGCGCTCGCTTTGCCTGAGATGACGATCGACATCGCGCCGGTGTCTGCCACGGCTACCTGTGCGGGCAAGGCGCTGCGCACCGCTTCCGGCGCGACCTGCACGCCGTTCGCGCCGCTCGAACTCTGCAAGGGCGCGACCGCCGGCCCCTGTACCGACGCGCGCGCAGGCGATCTGAGGACCGCCCGGCGCGGCGTTTCGCGTCAGTTGCCCTGAGGCGGCGTGTACTGCGCTGGCGCGCCGCCGCTGGAGTCGGCGTCATCGGGTGTGGGCGTCGGTGCCAGCGAAGGCTCCTGCGCCGGATACGGCGGCTGCTGGGACGAAGGCGCGCTCTGCTGCGAAGCGCCCGACGGCCCGAGAATCGGCGGCATGCTCTGCCCCGGCTGCGTGACGCCGTTGAGGATCGCCGAAGCCGCCGCCGCGTCCGAAGCCGCCGCAGCCGCCGATGCCGATGAAGCACCCGACGACGAAGCCGCCGCCACACCGCTGGACGGCGGCACTTCGCCCGGCTCAGGCTGCTCAGGCGCAGGCGCACGCTTGACCGGCGTGACCGGACGCGGCGCCTCGGGCTGCTTCGAAGCGAACAGCGAGTCCATCCACGTCTTCAGACGATCGCGGAACTGCTCGAAGGCGCCCGGCGTGACTTCGGTATCGAAGCGCGCGCGCGGATCGACAATGCGCGAGCGCAGCGCACGCTGGAAGAAATCGCCGACGATCGGCAGCGCACTGCGCGCGCCCTGCCCCCAGTAATCGCTGTTGAGCGTGACGCGGCCATCGTCGAAACCGACCCACGCGCCCGCCACCAGTTGCTGATCCATGAGGATGAACCAGCCGTCCGCGTTGTCCTGCGTCGTGCCGGTCTTGCCCGCCACATCGGCGCGAATGCCAAAGCGCGTGCGGATACTCGAACCCGTGCCGCGATTCACGACGTCGCGCATCGTGTCGAGCAGCGTGCGATCGGCGTCGACGGACAGCGCGCGCTCCGGCGACGCGCTGCCGAATTCCGCCAGCACCTCGCCCTTGCTGTCCTCAATGCGCGTGACCATGCGCGGCTGCAGATACACGCCGTCGTTGGCGATCGTGCTGTACGCCGACACCATCTCCTTGAGCGTGACCGGGCTCGTGCCCAGCGCCAGCGACGGCACCGCGTTGAGCTGGCTGTCGCGCACGCCCATCGCGCGCGCGAGACGCTCCACCTTGTCCGGGCCGACCGCCTGCATCACCTGCGCCGTGATGCGATTGCGCGAGAACGCGAGCGCGTCGCGCAGTGTCATCGGCTTGTTGCTGGGCGGCACATCATCGTTAGGACGCCAGATTTCCCCGCCTTCGAGCGGCATTTCCACGGCCTGGTCGATGATCGTATCGGACGGCTTCGCGCCATTGGCGAACGCCGCGCCATAAACAAAGGCCTTGAACGTCGAACCCGGCTGACGACGCGCCTGCTGCACGTGATCGAACGGTTCGTCCTGGAAGTCGCGGCTGCCCACCCAGGCCTTGATTTGGCCATCGCGCGGATCGATCGCGACAAAGCCCGCCTGCACATCGGTCTTGGCCTTGCACAGCGAGCGCATGAAACTGCGGTCCGAGGCGAGCTTCTTGAGCGCGTCCGCGTCGCTGGCGCCCGCGTCGTGCGCGGCCTTGAAATCCGGCGTTTCGCGCATGAAGGTCTTGAACAGATCGTTATCCGCCGAGCAGCCGTTACGCCCGCTCCATGCGCCGTTCGCGATGCCCTGCAACTGGTTCGCGTGCTGCTTGAGCGATGCCGTGGCCATCGCCTGCAGACGCGAATCGATCGTCGTGCGCACGACCAGGCCATCGGAATAGATGTTGTAGTCGTTGCGGTCGGCCCACGCGATCAGCCACTTGCGTAGTTGCTGCGCAAAATGCGGCGCCGGGCCAGGCGGTTCGGTCTGACGCTCGAAGTCCAGACGCAGCGGCTTTTTAGAAAGCGTCGCGAATTGCGCGGGCGTGAGCTTGCCGTATTTCACCATCTGCGAAAGCACGGTGTTGCGCCGCGCGAGCGCGCGCTCGGGGTTGATCACCGGGTTGTAGTAGGCGTTGCCCTTGAGCATGCCGGTGAGCGTCGCGGCCTGCAGCACGCTGAGCTGATCCGCCGATACGCCGAAGTACGTCCGCGCCGCCATCTCGATGCCGAACGCGTTGTAGAGGAACGGCACCGTATTCAGATAGGTTTCGAGAATCTGCGGCTTGCTGTAGACGGCCTCGATCTTGAACGCGGTGATTGCTTCCTTGATCTTGCGCGTGAGCGTGGGCGCACGGCCGATCTCATCGGGATACAGATTGCGCGCGAGCTGCTGCGTGATGGTCGAGCCGCCCTGGCGATCGCCCGAGAACGTGTGCAGCGCCGCGCCCGCGGTGCGCTTGAAGTCGATGCCGTGGTGCTCGTAGAAGCGGTGATCTTCGGTCGAGATCAGCGCGTCGACCATATGCGGCGAAATCTGCGCGAGCGGCACCCATTCGCGGTTCGACGGCTTGAATTCGGCGAGCAGTTTGCCGTCCGCCGACATGATCTGCGCCGGCCGGTCGACTCGCGCCTTGCGGATGTCGCCGATGCCCGGCGTAAACGGAATCAGCACCAGCACGTAGAGCACGACCGCTGCGGGCACGGCACCCACGGCGATCAGCACGCCGCGGCGGGTCGGATGGCGCAGATGATGGATGCCCTGGGCGAGCCGCGGGCGCGCGAGCGCGCAGACTCGCGACATCAGGGGCTTCAGGCTGGAGGCACACTTCGCGCCCAGGGCGCGGATGAACGACACGGAACGCTTCACGCGGGCAACTGGATAGCTGACAAAGCGTGCATCGTACCAAAACTGCGCGACCGGTCTTTCAGCGCGCTAGAGAACGAGCGACAGCGCGATCGAGGCCCACACCGCGCAAGCGCCTGTGGCGAACACGCGGCGCGCGAGCAGAAAGCGCCGCTCGTCGCCGGGCGCGGCGGGCGAAGTGGCCAGCCACGGCACGCTGCCGAGGCACGCGAAACCGGCCAGCGCGAGCGCAACGATCACGCGGTCGCCGGCGCGCCACGGCGAGGCCTCGTGCAGGCCCCAGTAGCCGAGAAAGATCATGCCGATCGAAAACATCGTCGAGGCCGCCGAACTGAGCGCCACGACCGAGCCGGTCGGAGATTGCATGGACTGTCTCCCCCGCGCGACGCGCGATGTGGGGCCATTATCGGCGTGCGCGGGGCGGCGGGCAACGGGCGCGGCCGCGCTCGCCCGACCACGAGCCGGGGTTCAGGCGCTCGGGCGCACCATCTGGAACATCTCGCCGATCTGCGCGTAGTCGGCGCGGTAGCCCGCGCGCATGATGGGCTGCGCGGCGTGCGTATCGAACAGACCGTCCTTCAGATATTCCTCGCGGATATGCACGCCGACCACCTGGCCGAGCGCGAGCCAGTTGTCCATCGGCGTGCCGTCGAGCGCGTTCAGGCGCACGATCTGCAGCAGCTTGCATTCGAGCGCGGCGGGCGCTTCGGCCACGTGCGGAACCGCGACATTGCGTCCCGGCGCGGGCGTGAGGCCCGAAAGCGCGAATTCATCGACATCGGCAGCGACGGGCGCGGAACTGCGATTCATCTGCTCCGCGAGCGGACGCGATGCCAGGTTCCAGACGAACTCGCCGGTCGCTTCGATATTGCTGATGCTGTCCTTGCGGCCTTCGCTGCAAAAGCCGATCACGGCCGGAAACGTGGCGAAGGCGCCGAAGAAGCTGTACGGCGCGAGGTTGAGCACGCCTTCGGGCGATCGGCTGGAAATCCAGCCGATCAGGCGCGGCGCGACGATGGCCTTGAAGGGATCGTGAGGCAGGCCGTGGCCGGCGGCGGGGTCGTAGAAGTAGGTGTCGGACATGAGAGCGGCGGTTTGATGCGGATTTAGCGCGGCTCACACTATGACATGGGGTGGGGAAATGTGCTGCGAGTGGATAAGTTGGGACCATTGAGCGGCCACGTTATCCACAGATTTCGTTGACAGCCTTGTGAACAACGCTTGGAAATCCGCCTCAACTCCTTGATCCACAAACAAAAATCACAAACCGCCACCACGCAGGCGCCCCACCCCGCCAAAAACTTTTCCACAGATTTTGTTGAGAGCCCTGTTGATAACCCGTGAGTGCATCACGCAAGTGCCTGTGCGCAAAGGAAAACCGCGCCCTGCATCGGCGCGGCCCTGAACGTCAACACAATCGGCGTAACGATCAGCGAAAGTACGCCTTGGTGTTCTCATGCACATCGTCGCGCGCGAGCAGCGCTTCCGGCGCCATCCACGCGTACTCGCTATGCTGCTCGGGCCGCCCGACGCTGCGCGCGTCCTCCACGGCCATGATGTGCGCGAGCACCACATAATGCGTCGGCACGCCTTCGCGGCCCGCGAAGTTGTCCGGGTAGTGATGCTCGTAGAGCCCGTAAAACGACGCCTGCTTGCGCGTCACGCCCGCCAGCCCCAGCTCGGCTTCGACGATGCGCGCAAACGCCGCGTCCAGCGTCTCGTTCTTGCGGATACGCCCGCCCGGCACGAACCACCAGGCGCGCGCCGGCCGGTTCCGGCGCCAGCCCACCAGCACGCGGCCGGCCTCGTCGGTGACGATCAGATCGATCGCCACCAGCGGCGACAGCCTGACCGCCGACAGAAACTCGCCTTCGTCGAGCGGCGGCGAATCGTCGGCTTCGAATGGCAGCGCGGGCGCGCGCACCAACGCGAGCGGCGACGTGCTCATGCCACTTTCGCCCGCTGCGCGGCCGCCTCGGTTTCGAACGCCAGTTCTTCGAGGTAGCGCTCGAAGCCTTCGCCCACTTCGGGATGGCGCAGCGCGAACTCGACCGTCGCCTTCAGGTAGCCGATCTTGCTGCCGCAGTCATAGCGCTTGCCGCGAAACCGGTACGCCAGCACCTGTTCGCGCGCGAGCAGCGAGAGGATGGCATCGGTCAACTGGATTTCGCCGCCCGCACCCGGCGTCACGCGGCGCAGATGCTCGAAGATGCCGGGCGTGAACACATAGCGCCCCACCACGCCCAGCCGCGAAGGCGCATCGGCCGGTTCCGGCTTTTCGACGATGCCGTTCATGCGGAAAATGCGGTCGTCCCACGCGCGCCCGTCGATCACGCCATACGAGCGGCTTTCTTCCGGCTCGATCTGATCGACGCCCACCACCGAACACGCGTAATGACCGAACACATCGAGCATCTGCGACAGCACGGGCGGCTGACCGTCGAGCAGATCGTCGGCGAGCATCACGGCGAACGGCTCGTTATCGACGATCTTTTCCGCGCACAGCACCGCATGACCGAGGCCGAGCGCTTCGGCCTGACGCACGAACAGACAGGTCACGTGACGCGGCTTGATGCTCTGCACGACGCGCAGCAGTTCGGTCTTGCCGCGGCTCATCAATTCCGCCTCGATTTCATACGACTTGTCGAAATGGTCTTCGATGGCGCGCTTGCTGCGCCCCGTCACGAAGATCATTTCCGTCACGCCCGCCGCAGCGGCTTCTTCCACGGCGTACTGGATCAAGGGTTTATCGACGATCGGCAGCATCTCCTTCGGGCTTGCCTTGGTGGCCGGTAGAAAGCGCGTGCCAAGACCCGCGACCGGAAAAACCGCCTTGCGTATTGTGCGCATCGTTGTTTCCTCGACGTGTTTGCCAGGCGTCGCCTGCATTTGCCCGCATGTGCCCGCATTTACCTGGCCTTGCCTGGACTGGCCGGATGAGGTCGATCAGTACTAACCCCGAGATCCGAGCGTATGGGCAGCCGCGCGAGCGCGCACGCCAATGCCTCGCCGATTGCAGCCACCCCGCCGCCGATCTCGCCCCAACGTACGCCAGCGCACACGCGGCCCGCATGCGCGGCACCCGCACGGTGTCGATGTCGCACAACGCCGAGGCCATGGCGCACATCGGCGGTTTTGCGGCAGTAGCATCGTTCGAACCACTCAGCATCCGCGCACGCTGGCCTGCGTTCGCCAGGACATTCGCTACGATGAAGCCAGGGCTCACCACTTTCCTCGATTTCTCGCGCTGGTTCGCCGCGCTGCTCGTGGTCGTCAATCACGCGCGCGCGCTGACGCTCGCGGACTTTTCCACGGCAGGCGCGTCGGCGACGGCGGGTCCGTTCATGCGCGCGCTATACCTTTTCACGGGCCTGGGCCACGAAGCCGTGGTGGTGTTCTTCGTCATCAGCGGCTTTCTGGTGGGCGGCTCGACGCTGGAACGCTGGCAGCGGCGCGGGCCCGATCTGCGCGCCTATGCGTCCGCGCGCACGAGCCGCATCTACACGACGCTCGTGCCTGCGCTGCTGATCGGCATCGCGCTGGATAGCGCCGGGCTGCGCTGGTTCAACGCGAGCGGCATCTACACGACGATGCCCGAGCCACCGATCGCGACGATCACTTATGTCATCGGCTCCGCGATGAATCTGCCGACGTTTCTCGGCAATCTCTTCATGATGCAAGGCGTGTTCACGCAGACGCTCGGCAGCAACGGGCCGCTCTGGAGTCTGGCCTGCGAGTGGTGGTACTACTGCGTGTTCGCGCTGGGCGCCGCGGCGCTCACGAGCGATAAAGGGCGGCGGCTGGGCTGGGCCGCCGCGGCCTGCGCGCTTGCCCTGCTGCTGCCGTTCTCCATCATGCTGTGGGGCCTCGTGTGGCTGACGGGCGTGCTGACGTATCGATGGGTGCGTTCGAGCGCGTGGCGTCCGCACCCGCTTGCTGGCTTTGCGCTGTTCGCCTTCGCGCTGGCCGCTTCGCGCTTCACGCATGGCATCGCCGTGATCGAATCGAATCTGCTGGCCGCGTTCGCGCGCGATTTCGTGCTCGGGATCGCCTATGCTGCGGCGCTGGCGAGCGCGAGCCGTCTCACGCGCGCCCTGCCCTTCGCGGCATGGCACCGCCAGCTCGCCGAGTTCTCGTACACGACTTATCTGTTCCACTTCCCGGCGTTGCTGCTGCTTTGCGCGGCAGCGGCGCAGAGCTTCGGCCTGCATTTCGTGCAGCGCCCCGACGCGCGCGGCATGGCATGGTTCGTCGCCGCCGTTGTGCTGGTCTATGCGTACTGCTACGCCATTTCGCTGCTCACCGAGCGGCACACGCCGCGCGTTCGTCATGCACTCGATACGTTGTTGCGCGCGCGCCCTGCCTTGCAGGTCGAGCCGTCGCGCTCCCCGGCGTCAGAAGCCTGAAAACCCGCCCAACGGCCGATTGCTACAGGAGGAAGGATCATGGCGCCAGGCGCTCTGCGGTTTCTGCTCGCGACCCTCGTCGTGGTGTTTCACTACACCAGCTTCGGCATCGGCCATATGCCGGTTTATCTGTTCTTTGCGCTAAGCGGCTACTGGGTCTTTACGATGTGGCAGAAGAAGTACGCCGCCACGCGCGAGCCCTACGCCACCTTCATGATTTCGCGCACGTGGCGGCTCGCGCCGGTGTTTCTGCTCTGCAGCCTTAGCGCGATGGCGATCTCGTTCGCGCTGCCGCTCGTGATCGCGCCCGCTCTGCCATTCGCGCCGCCCGACCCGCTCGCGCTGATTTCGAGCTTCGTACTGCTGGGCTACAACACCGCCGCCGGCGCGCCGCTCGTGCCCGCCTGGTCGCTCGACATCGAGTTCCAGTTCTATCTGGTCGCGCCGTTCGTGATCGCATTGCTGCAACGGCGCGCGCTGCTTGCCGTGCTGCTGTGCGCGGGCGTGAGCGTGGCGTCGTTCGCGGTTTTCTACGACCGTGCGTCTACCTCGTATCTGCCGTGGTTTCTCGCCGGCATGCTGGCCGCGCGCTATCCCGCGCTGCTGCCGCGTCCTCGGGTTGCGCAGACTTCCGGCTTGCTGACCTTGGGTGTCGTCGTGCTATTCGCCTGCGTGCCCGCATTGCGCCCGGTGCTGTTTGGCGGCGCGCATCGCGGCGAAATCTATATGACGTGGAATCCGCTGCTGAACGCGGCGCTGGCGGCGGTTGCGCTGCCGTTTGCACTCGGCACGCTCAGCGTTCGCAGCGGCAAGTTCGATCGCCTGCTGTCCGATGCGTCTTATTCGCTCTATCTCGTGCACTGGCTGCCGCTGCTCTACGTCTCGCATTACCTGCCGCAGATCGCCGCGCTGCCGCACTTTTCGCGCGCACTGGCGACGATGCCCCAAGTACTGCTGTCCTACGCCGCCGCTTTTGCGATCACCGTCTACGTCGACCGGCCTTGCAGCCGCGTGCGCGAACGCTTCGTGAAGACGCGGCACGCGATGCACGAACAACCCGCTGCCGCCACGCTCGCGACTCGCAGCGTGCGCTGAATCGCATCGTTAATCGCACTTTTAATCGCACCTTCAATTGCGCCTCTAATCGCGCTTTCGATCGAGATTCACTGATTCGCGGCATCCACGAAACGCAGCTTGCCCCAGAGGTTCGGCGTGAGTTCCGCCTCGCCCGGCAAGTCGCTGACCAGGCCGCCCGCCTTGTTCGACCAGTACGCGCGCTGCAGCGTCTGAAAGCCGTTGCCGCGCAGCACGCCGATATCGCCGGCCAGCGTGCGCTCCGCTGTCGCGTTCAGGCCCAGCACGCTCAAGGGCACCGACACCTTGTACAGCACTTCCTGTGCGTTGCCGCCTGACTGACGCTCGATCGACACATCGACCTTGTCGCTCACCTCGTCGACGCGATCGAAATGAATCGTGCGCAACGGCGAGCTATAGGTAATCGGCGCAAGACCATCGGGCGTCGCCACCGGCCGATAAAGCATCGCCTTCGACATATCGTGCACGCGCGACACCACCAGACGCTCATCGCCCTGCACGGCATTGCTGCGATTCGGCGCGGCGTCGGCATTCGTGCCCAGCATCAGGTCGATGCCGCCGCCGGTCGCGAAGAGGTTCTGCAACGCCTCGCCGCTATTGTCGAGCAATGTGGGCGTGTCCGTCGTCACGGCGATATAAAGCCGGTCGCCGAAAATCGCCAGCGCCGCTTTTGTTTCGCTATCCTGATGACCCCAATCGCCAACCTGGATGGAACGCGTATCGATGCTCGCCCATTGCGTCGATGAATCGGGCCAGTTCTGCGCGCCCGATTCGGCGTGGATCGCCACGTTGAGCACGCTATTGGCCGTGCTCGCGCTGGCCACGCGCGCCGCGGCATCGCGCGTTTCGCGCTGTGCATCCACGAGTTGCTGCGCCGTGATCGTGATCTGCTGATCCGGCAAACGCTGCACGCCGTCGAGCCCGACAATGCGCAGCAGCGGCGCGGTCGAGCCTGCCTGCATATAGATATTGCCGTCGTCGGCGCGCACGATGGTCGGATGAAAACATTCGGGCCCGAGACTCGTGGCGGCAAGGTCGAGGCCACGCGTGGCCTGCGCGGGCGGCGGCGCAGTATCGAGCCGCGTGTCCTTGAACAGCGTCGCGACGAACAACCCATCGGTGGTGAAGAGATAGACGCTGCCCTCGTTGCCATTGATCGCCCAAAGCTGGCCCGCATCCGAAGGCGCGGGCGCGTCGAACGGATTGCCGAGTACGCGCGTCGTGCCGATCAGTTCGCCGGGTTTGCCGGGCACCGGCGCGGCGTGCGAGGCATGAAGCCCCGGCCAGAGACTGGGATACGACCACGCAGCGCCATCGGCACGCAGACCGGCGACGCCTTGCGGCGCGAACGGCGCGGGCGGCGTGGTGAACACCGTCCAGCCGTCGCGGCCCACCAGCACCTGGCCGCCGCCCGTGCTCACGGGCGCCTGCACGTTCGTCGCGAGCGTCTTGAGATGCGACGGATCGTAGACAGGCACGCCGCGCGGCCCGATCGACGTAGCCGGCACGACCACCGCCGCGCTTCCCGCGTAGGCAATCGCAAACGAGAGATCGTCGAGTACCGTCACGTTGCCGAGCATCGCCGCATTGCCGCGCGCTTCGCCTTGCGGTTGCCAGAACGTGACTTCGTCGGGCGCGATGCGGCCGTCGCCGTTCGTGTCGCGCCAGACAAACAGCAACGCGCGGTGTAACGGATCGCTGCCGGCCGGCATGCGCGCGCGCATCGCATCGCTGTTGAATGCGGGCAGCAATTTGCCCGCACTGTCGAACGTGCTCCCTGCCGCCGCGACCGCATGCGCCGCGCCGTCCGCGCCCAGATGCCAGAGAATCGCGCTGGGCCGGCCCGTCACCTGGGCGCTATGCGCGTTGGTCAGATAGCGTTCGCTGCCGCGATAAAGCGGATAGTCGGGCATGCCGCCGGTGTCGCTGCCGCTCAGGCCGAGATCGTCGGCATCGGCGCGATAGGGAATCGATTGGGGCACGCCGCTGCCGTTGGTCCAGTCGAGTTTGAATGCAATCGCGCCCGCTTCGTCGGCGTAATAGAAGCGCGTGCGATCGCGCGGATCGAGCGTGCCGCCGCCGCCATATCGCGGCGGTCCATAGAACGCGTTCACGAAGCGGCCGCTCGCGGCGTCCCAGACGCTCACGCGCTTGGGCGTCTTGTCGTTTTCGGCCACCCACAGACGCCCGCTGCCGTCGATCGACATCCCCGCGGGATGATTCATATGCTGCGGATCATAAAGCCCCGTAACGGGCGCACCCGCGTGTCCGATCGCTCGCAATAGCTTGCCCGCCGCATCGAAGACTTTCACCTGATGGCTCTTGCCCCAATCGCTCACGTAAAGTGCGCCGTTCGTATCGACGCAAAGCGATTGTGGATCGTCGAGTCCCGTTGCGATGACCGCTTGCGGCGACGAAACATGCAACTGCCCATTGCCATCGAGACTCGCATCGAGCCGCACGAGGCGCGTGCCCGATAACGCCAGCAAATGCCCTTGCGCATCGAACGCGAGGCCGCGCGGGTCCGCCAGCGGCACGCGCTGCACCACGCGATGCCGCGCCGCATCCACAAACAGCAGTTGATTCAGCGCGCGCAAGGAAACGACGATCAGCCCGTCACGCACCGCCAGCCCGGCGATGGCCGAATGACGCTCGGGATAGGGATCGTCGGCTGCGGACTTTACGGTGTCGGGCGATTCGTCGATGCGATACGCGGGCGTGAGCACGGGCACATCTTCGCCGGTGCCAAGACGCGCATCGGCTGGCGCGCTGCGCTGCGCGCCTGCGCTCATCAGCGCATTCAGGCGCAATTCGCTGTAGTGGTCGCCGGGTTGATCGCTGCGCCACGACGTCGCTGCATAGGCATAAGCGCCAAGCAGCGCGTGCTCGCCCGTATCGCGCGCGAGTTGCGTTGCGCCCGTCCACACGCCGCCCATCCACGTCTGGCCCCAGCGTTTGCGGCCCTGCATATCGAGCCATGCCAGACCGCTACCGCCTTCCGTCACATAACTGCCGACGAGCATCGCGCCATCGGCGCCAGCGTGCGCGGACCCATTAGCGCCGCCCGGCACGAACAGCACCGCCGATGGTGCCGCGTGATTTGCCAGCCATTCGCTGCTGCGATCCGCCGTCTTCCACGGCGGACGCGCCGGATCGTAGGGATTGAATTCGTACAGCGCCTTCAGCGCAGGCCGCACGAGCCCGCGCACACGATACGTGCCGGGCGCGACCAGGCGCCCGGGAATGCGGTATTGCGCGTGCGCAGCGGCATCGGGATCGCGGCCGAGATCGTCCAGACCATCCCACCACGCCGTATTGTCGCCCGCCGGAAATGGCGTCTCGCTCACGAGATTGCGCACGCGGCGGCCATCGGTCGATTCGATTACGAGCGTGACATAGCCGGGCTGCGCGAGCGAAAAATGAATCGGTATGGACGCGTGGTCGCCAGCAGCCTCGGTGGCGCTTTTCACATTCGATGCGCTCGCAACTTCTTTCGCTTTTGCTTCGCTCGCCGCGCTGACTGCGGCCGCCGCCTGCACCACAGCGGACGAACGCATCATATCGAGCGCGATCCACGCGCCATACAGCAGCGCGATGGCCGCGCAGATCGTGATGCTCCAGCGCACGATGCGTCTGCGCGCCGCCGTTCGTTCGCCGTGTCGCGTGCGCCTGCGTTGCATCATTTGCAAAGCTGCCGATAGAGCGGATTGCATTCGAGCCGGCCATGACGCCGCCCGATCGCACGCGCCGGCACACCGGCAACAATGGCATAAGGTTCGACCGAGGCGGTGACCACCGCACCGGCCTCCACGACCGCGCCTTCGCCGATCATCACCCCCGGCATGATCAGCGCATTCAATCCGATCGAAACATGATCGCCAATAATCACGCCGCGCTCCTGCCCCGCGAAACGCGCTTTTCCAGGCTCGCCCGCCGCCGTCAAAATGGTCGCCCGCGAACTGATCGACACATTGCAGCCAAGCACGATGCCGCCGCGCGTATCCATACGCGCCTCATCGTTGATGACGGAATTCGCGCCCATCGCAAAGCCGCGTCGCGCGTCGAAAGTGACGCCCGTGAGAATCGCCGAACCCGGCGCAATGCTGAAACCCATCACGCAGCGATACCAGACCTGTCTCACGAAGCGCAAAGGCAAGCGATTCACGATCACGTTATTGACATAGAGAATACAGGCGCCGATGACGAGTTTCATGCTTCCATCCTGCCAAAGTGAAACGTGGCCGAAATCAGATACACAGCGATCGAGACCACCGGGCTGATCGACGAAAAAATCACGACGCGAGCGATCGTATCGATGGGCATGAATGCAAGCAGAACCGCCTGAAACGCGAGCGTCACAACCACCTGAATCCACGAAGACGCGACCCATGCTCTCGACATATTCAGCGAATAAAGCAACGCTTCGATGACATAAAGTGCAGCCGAGCCGAGAATCAAAAGCAGTTCGCCATGCAGACCCGCATACTGCCCGCCGAGCACCGACAACACCACACCGGGAAACAGCCATGCCGCACCGAGCAATATCGCGATCAGAACCAGGAACGCCGAAACCGCCAGCACATACTTGCGCAGCATGTCAGCCTTGTCTTTCAATACGGCGAAACGCGGCATGAGAATACTGGAAAACAATGACTGCGTGACCATCAGCAATGCGGAAATCCGTCCGAGCGCACCCAGTTGCGCAACCTGCGTCGCACTGCCGAAATAGCCGAGCAACAACACGTTGAGCTGGCCTTGAATACAGAAGTAAATCGATGCGGGCGCCTGGCGCCGCGCGACTTTCGAAAACTCCGCACGAACCGTGTCGAGCGGATAATGCGTATCCTGATCTGCAATATCGTAGCGGCGGCGTATCGTCCAGGCCTGCCAGGCGATGGCGATCAGCGCGGCAAGCAGCGCCGTAATCGTATTCGCCGAGACCAGCAAGGCGGCCAGCAAAACGAGGCGTATTGCAGCGCCGGAAATCGTGATCTGCTGTAGCGACTTGAGATCCTGTTCGAGCTTGGGCAGTACCGAAAGCAGACTGAAGTTGAGCTGAAAAAAGGTCACGGCTAGCACGCAAACCATGATCGCCACAGCAGCTGGCCACGAAGCCTGCGACCTTGTCAGCAGAAAAACGCCCGCGCCAAACACCACGGCACCGAATAACGCAAAGAACTTCGTGCGCGCTTCGTAAGCCACGGCGAATAGCCGGTTGACCGTGGGACGGTCGGGCCACAGCCGTCCCGCGAGACTCAAGAGCGCCGCGCCCACGCCCATATCGCCAAGTACGATACCCGCGCCCAGCATGGTGGTGGCAATCGTGTACCACGCATACTCATGCATCGTGAGCGCACGCACCACCCAGATGCCGCCAACGAAATTGAGGCCTTGCACCACGGCTTCGCGCGAAAGAAACTTCGCGACAAATACCGGCAATCCGCCTGAACTACGCAGCGCACGCAGACGCGAAGCGCGCGGCGCGGCCACATCGTCTGAAACGTAGCGTGCCTCGTTTGGGCTTTCACTGCTGGGCGTGCTCATCGTCGCGATGTTTCCCGTAAAGGGTTTGGTTTGCAGACCGGCGATGCCTATAATCTGTTCGGTCGGCTCAGGTTCCTGCTCAACGCCTCACTTACAATCATTCGGACTACGATGAAACATTCGATCTCATTGATGATGCTGATTGCCGGTGTAAGCGCGGCAGTGCTTTCTGGCGCCAATGCTTATGCCGCTACAACGGCCAGTTCTACTCGCACCGATGCACAGTCAGCGCGCGATTCATCGGCATCGGAGTCGACCTCGAACAACAGCGGCCTCGCTACCGAAGACGCCTCGCGCGCCAGCGAGCAACAACTGCTGGGACTGCCACGCGTGCCGAAAGACACCAACCTCAGCGCTCCCGATGACGGCAGCGCCGCTGTCACGCGCGTCGCGCTACGCCGCTCGGCAACGTCGTCGGCCTCGGCTTCCACGAAGCACGGCGACGTGTTCGCCAATCCCTTCCCCGCATCGATTTATCCGGCAGATTCCAGCGGCACCGTCTACCAGAGCCCCTGGTAAGCGCGCCGCGTCACGCCGTCTGCGGCACGCGCCGCCGCACCGGCTGGCACGGATGGCCGAAGCACACCATGCCTTCGGGCATATCGGCGAACACGCTGCTGCGTGCCCCCACAATCGCACCCCGCCCGATCGTCACGCCTGGCCCGACGAACACATCCGAGGCCACCCACGCCTGATCGGCCACGCGAATATCGCGGGCGCGAATCGGAAAATTTTCGACGGTGGCGTCGTGATCGCCCGCACACAGATAACAGCCCTGCGAGACCACTGCATGATCGCCGATGGTGATTTCGCCAAGGCTATAGAGCACGGCGTTATCGCCCACCCACGCGTAATCGCCAATGCTGACCTTCCACGGATACGTTATCGTCACCGAAGGCCGGATCACCGTGTTGCGGCCCACATTCGCACCGAAGCGGCGCAGCAGCCACGCACGAAATCCATAAGCGAATTGCGGCGAGGGTTTGAATAGCAGCGCCTCGACGATCCACCAGCACTGCACGAACCATTTCGAACGTCCGCGAAAGCCGGCAGGCATGCTGAACTGCGAGAGATCCTGATACATGGCGCACTCCACTCGGGTCTGGGAAATCAGGCAAAACGCTCGACCGCGTCGATCAAACCATGCGCCATCGCCTTGACCGTGAAGTGCGATTCGTAGAGCGATTGCGCGCGTACTTTCATGCGCTCCTTGTCGCCGAGTTTCAGGCGCAGCCAGCGATCGAGACTATGTTCGACGCCATCTACGGTGTCGTCGCTCACAAAACCTGCCTCGTTTTCCAGCACTTCGCGCCAGATATTCACCTTGTTCGTGATGAGTACCGGCAACTGGCAAGCCAACGCTTCCGCAATCACAATGCCGAAATTTTCCTGATGCGAAGGCAGCACGAAGACATCGCTCGCATAGAACGCGGCCCACTTTTCATTGCCTTCCAGCATGCCGGTCCAGGTGATGCGTTCGCTCATACCCAGTTCGCTCGCGCGGGCGCGTAGACGCTCGCCCAGATTGCCGCTCTCGGGGCCTGCCACCACGAGATGCCAGTCAGGATGCGCCTGCGCGCGGCGTGCGAATGCCTCGATCAGCAGATCGCAGCCTTTCTTCGGATGCACACGGCTCAGAAACAGCATGAGGCGTTTGCCGCGCAATTGCGGATGCGCCGCAAAAAAGGCATCGCGCAGCGATTCGCCCTGTAGCGGCGGACTCGCCGTTCCGCACGGCACCACATGTTCATTCGCGCGATACAGCCAGAACGAATCGCGCGAAAGCAGGCGCTCCTCTTCGCTCGTGAACAACACGGCGCAGGCGTCGCGCAGCAAGCGATATTCTGACCACGGCCAGTAGAGCCACTTCTTCAAATGCTTGAGCGGATACGTGCGCTTGAACCACGGATCGAGCATGCCGTGCGTGAAGACGAAATACGGCACGCGCGAGCGACGCAGCGCACGCCACGCGCCAAAGCTGTGGTATTGCCAGAGACCGTTGATGATCACGGCGTCGTAACGTTGCGCATTCGCGCGCAGCCACGGTACGAGCCGCGAGTTATAGCGGTAGTGCCCCGCCGATGGCCCGATCGCATGCACCGGCAGCGAAAACGCGGCGACATGCGCGTCGCCCGGATCATCGAGCGACAGCACATCGACGGTATGGCCCGCCGCGCAAAGATAGGCGCCCGACTGGCGCACCGCTTCCACGGTGCCGCCAAGCAAGGGATTCGTCGATGGCAGGATATGCAAAATCTTCATGCGTGAGTCCCTATGGATTCCTCATGAGTGACAATCGGCCTTGTTGCATCGAGGCCAATCGCGGCAATGAGTTTGCGGGTCATCTCTTCATGGGTAAAACGCGTAGCGTTGTCGAGACCGGCCAGCGTCATGCGCTCGAAATTCGCGCGATCCACCAGTTCCGCCGCGCGCGCCGAATCGGCAGGATCGAAATAGACGGCGGCCGCGCCGCCCACTTCCGGCAACGGATCGATACCGGCGGCAAACACCGGGCATCCGCAGGCCTGCGCTTCGATCACCGGCCAGCCGAAGCCCTCGTTCAGCGACGGAAAAATCATCGCCTGCGCGCCCGAATACAGCGCAACAAGCAGCGCATGCGGAGCGTCTTCCACCACCTGAACGCGCGAGCCGAACCCGCCGCTGGCGATCACCTCGCGCATCGCCGCATCGGGCGGCGGCCCGACGAACACCAGTTGCGCATCGGCGAAACGCGGCTTACGCAGCAGATGTTCGAAGATACGCGTGACCGCCACGCGATTCTTGCGCGGATGGTCGGAACCCACGTGCAGGAAATAAGGCCGCTCGCCGAGCGCGCCATGGCCGTTCGAGCCCAACGTCGCGCGCCACGCGGGATCGGGTTGAAAAGCGCTATGCAGGGCATTGAGCACCACCGCCGTGCGCGGCGCAACATCGGCGCGCAACGCCAGCAGATGCGTGCGCGTGAGATCGGACACGCAAACGATGCGCCGCGCGCGCCCGATACCGTGATAATTGAGCGCCTGCAGCACCTTGCCGGTAAATCCCGTGTGCCAGCCCTCGACCAGCCCACGCGCCGCCTGAATCGCAATGACGTCGTGGCAGGTGACGCTGCTGCGTTCGCGCGGCAGCCAGAACAGATACATGCCGTTCGAGTGATCGCACACATGCGTGCGGTCGAAACGGCGCGCGGCGCGTGCCAGTGAAAACGGGAAGATCACGAACTTGTCGATATAGCCAATCCACTTCGCAAGCCCGGATACCGAAGCCTGCGAGCGCAGCAACACCGCGCGTGGCGCCATGAACTCCACCTCCACGCCGGCCGCGCGCAAGCCGCCCAGCACCATCTGCGAATAGGCCTGCATGCTTTTCTGGCCATCGGCGGGATAGTTGCCTACCAGCAGCACTTTCATGAACGCGCTCCCCAGTTCAGCATCGGATCGTCGATGGGCGCGCTTGCCGGTAGTGTCCGCGTCGAACACAAGGCCAGACCCAGCGCGATATAGCCAAAGGCGTTCGCGCTCACCTGCCCGCTCACCGGCCACGACGACATGCCATACGCCGTGGTCGCCCACATCAGCAGCGGCAAGGTCTCGCTACAGCGCACGAGCCGCACCAGACTGCGCGACAGGCCAACCGCGAAAATCAGGCACTTCACCATCAGCCACGCGAAGCCAATCACACCCATTTCCAGCAGCACACGCGCGGGCTCCGATTCCGCGAGTTCGAACGCGTTCTCGCCGGTCAGCAGCACCGAACCCGCATTGGTGCCCGCGCCCAGGCCGTGACCAATGGCATTCATTTCTTTACGCGCGGCGGGTTCGCCCAGCAATTCGGTTTCGATGCGGCCCATCACGTCTTCATCGGCGGCCGCAGTCTGGAAACGCTCTTGCGTGGCAGTGAGCGCATCGCTGAACACGCCGAGCGTGACGGCCAGCGCGATCACGGCCAAGGCCGTTCGCACGAACGATTGCATCAGCGCCTTGCCTGTTTTCGCGGCTCCCAAGCCCGCCAGCGTCTGCACGGCGAGCAACGCACCGAAGAACATGATCGATGCGCGCGAGCCGCTCACCAGCGTGGAAATCGACACGGCGATAAATGCCACCACCGCGAGCCACGCATGCCGATAAAGACGCACGCCGTTCCACACCGAACTGATCGCAATCGGCGACACCACCGCAATGAAGCACGCAAAGCCCATCGTGAAGGTGAAGGTGCCGCTCACGCGCACGATGTCGGCGGTCACGCGGAAGATCGCGTCTTCGTCGGTATCGGGCTGCACGTTGATCGGCGACGAAGGCGGCAGGACATGCTGCAGCATCACGAGCGGCGTCATCATGATGCCCAGCACGATCATGAGCCGCATCACACGCACGATTTCCTGGTTCGTGAGCGTGCACGCCATCGCCAGCGCCATCCAGAAGTACAGCAGCCAGAAACGCAGCCCGAGCAGAAACAACACGATCGGCCCTTGCAGCACGATGATCTGGAACAGTCCCCAACCCGCCACCACAAAAGTCCATGCAAGCAGGCATTGGGTGGCGAACGGCATCGCGGCAAAGCGGCCGCTCAACGCGGTGCGCGCGACCAGCGCGAAAGCCGCACAATCGCGGCACAACAGCAACGGACTCGTGAGGCCCGGCGCGATCCATTTGCGCACCGCGCCTTCGAACACCGTGACGAGAATCACGGTCAGCACGAGCAGAAAATCGAAGCGCAGCGCTTCCTGCCCGGCACGTCTGGTAGAGATCGCGGATGATCGCATCGGCTTACTCCAGCGTTTCGGCGATCAGATCGGCCACGCGCGCGCGATACGCACGCCACGTGAAATAGCGCGACGCCGCCAGCGCACGCTCCGACGCTTCGCGTATCGAGCGGCGGTCCGCCACTTTCTCGCGCATCGACCGATAGATAGCTTCTTCGGTCGGCTCGACCACCCAGCCGCTATCGGGAAAGCGCGTGATGACTTCGCGCGCGCCCGTCATCGTCGACACGATGGCGGGCGTGCCGGTCGCCATCGCTTCCACCACGACCATGCCGAAAGCGTCGAAGCGCGAAGGCAGTAGAAGGCAATCGGCCTCGGCAAACAAGGCATAAAGTTCGCGTTGCGGCACGCCGGCGAGACAGCGCACGTGCGGGACCTGCTTCGCGCGCGTGAGCCATTGCGGGCTTTCGCTGCCGCCGACCAGCGTGAGATCGGCGCAATGACTGTCTGCGTTCAGACGCGCGAAGGCGTCGAGTATCAGGTCGATCGACTTGCGCGACGAAAGCGTGCCCGCAAAGATGAACTGCACCGGCTTTGCCGATTCGGCGCGCCGCGCAACGCCTGCGGGCAGTTCAGCGCCTAGCAGCACGGAACGGACTTTGCGTTCGTCCACGCCGGCACGCAGATACGTTTCGCGCGCCATGTCCGAGCAGGTAATGACCAGGTCGGCCAGTTTCACTTCTTCGTCCTTGCGGCGATTGATTTCGTCGATATAGCCGTTCGACGGCACCTCGATCAAACGCTTCGCATCTTCGTGATGCAGCGAAGGCGCGTCGAGAATGCAGGTCGCGCCTACTTCGCGCGCGGCCTTGAAGGTATGCCAGGCCGAGTTTTCGTAGCCCACAACGGCAGCGGGCTTCAACGCCCGCACCTGCTGCGCGACCCACCAGTCGAACCAGTGAAACACGCGATGCATGTAGTCGTGTCGTGTCGGCGCCGTGCGCGCGAGCGAATTCGCCCGCACCAGCATTTGCCACCAGACGGGATGGCGGCGCAGCGCTTGCGGCACTTCCGTGTCGCGCACCTTCCTGCGCCACCGTGCGGGAAGGTACGAGCGGCCGCTATCGCCCTCGCAACGCACCGGCACGCCGGACCAGAAGGTCTGCAACATGCCGCGCTCGTAGAGTCCCCACGCAAGCTGATGCGAATGCTGCAAGCCCGGATGAAACACCGCGACGTTCTTGCCGCGTGCTGCTCTTGCCATAGGTCGCGCTGCCCCGTTCATGACGTGATTTCCACGATCTTTTCGATGAGTTGAGCGCTGCGGGCATGCTCCGCGAACACGCGTGCGCCGATGGCCGCCGATGTCGTATCGAGCGTGTCGCCCGCTTCGCGAAACGCATTGCGCGTGAGGAAATGCTGCTCGGGCAGCGGATAAAACGTCGGCACCGGATAGTTGCCGACGCCGTCGAAAATCGACACCGGCGCGACGCCATGGCAGGCATAGGCTGCGTACACCCCGGATTTCGATGCCTGTCCCCAAGGCGTATTGAAGAAGCCCCATTTCGCGCGCATCAGCAATTGCGAAATCGCCTCGGAAGGCATCGGACCACTTCTTTCGAAAGGCCAGGGCTGCAATGCCTGCTCCACGCTGTCGAGCCACGGGCCGCCGCTACCCACATCGATCACGCGTTCGATATGACCACGCCCGAGCTGCTCGGCAAGCGCGGGCAGCGCTTCGCGATAGATCTCTTCACGCGTGCGTGCCGAGCCGAATACCACCGCAATATCGTCGCGTTCGCGCCAGGCGCTTACCGAATCGGGCTCGCCTACGTTAGAAAAAGTGGGCGAATAGATCGCGCGCTCGCCCATGCGTTCGACGCCCCATGTATAGGCCCAATCGGTATTGAAGAACGCGTAATCGGCCAGTTCCGCCACGCGTTCGCAGATACGCCGCTGCATCGGCGCGAGCCAGTACGCACTGGACAGTCCGCGCGCGACCAGCACCCAGAGCTCGTGAAAATAGACCACCACTTTCACGCCACGCGCGCGCGCCGCATCGACGAATGCCGGCAGCCATAGCGGCACGCCTTTGCGACTGAAACCGTAGATCGACAGTTGCAGGATCCATACGTCGCCGGGCACCACCGGCACCGTGCGCGCCGCGGCGCGATTGGGCACGGCGTAACGCTGTGCATCACGCTGGCGCTCGCGCAACAAGCGCACGAGCACGCCCGAGTGATCGGAAACGCCGCAACCGTGTTCCTTGATTTCCGGTTGAACGATGCGAAAGCTGGTCATGGTGACGACGTCCTTGCGTTCGACTCTCGTGGTGGTCCTGCTTCGGGCTTCAGGCGTTAGCGAATCCGCGCACGGGCATCGCTTCGACCTGCGTGCCCAGGAAGGCCGCATAGGCGCGTGCAAGCCCATCCACCAGCGCCACCGTCGGCTGCCAGCCCAGCGCTCGCAGGCGCGCGCTATTCATGAGCTTGCGCGGCGTGCCATCGGGCTTCGATGCGTCGAATTCCACCTGACCGTCGTAATCGACGACGCCAGCAATGGTTTGTGCAAGTTCGGCGATCGTCACGTCGCTGCCGAAGCCCACGTTGATATGGCTTTGCATCGGCGCCGTGCATTGCTCGTAGACCGCACGATCCATCTCCATCACATAGACGCTCGCGGCCGCCATATCGTCCACATAGAGGAATTCGCGACGCGGACGCCCCGAGCCCCACACCTGCACCGCGCGATCGCCGTTGCTGCGCGCCTCGTGAAAACGGCGGATCAGCGCGGGCACGACATGGCTCGTCTGCATCGTATAGTTATCGCCGGGACCATAGAGATTGGTCGGCATCACGCTGCGATAGTCAGTGCCGTGCGATGCGCCGAACTGCCGGTTGTAGCTCTCGCACAGCTTGATGCCGGCGATCTTCGCAATCGCATAAGGCTCGTTGGTCGGCTCCAGCTTGCCGGTGAGCAGCGCGCCTTCGTCGATGGGTTGCTCGGCGAACTTCGGATAGATGCAGCTCGAACCGAGAAACAGCAGGCGTTGCACACCCGCGCGCCACGCTTCATGAATCACGTTCGCTTCGATCATCAGGTTCTGATAGATGAAATCGGCGGGATAGTGATCGTTGGCGAAAATGCCGCCGACTTTTGCGGCGGCCAGATAGACTTCTTCGATGGCTTCGTCGCGAAAGAAAGCACGCACGGCGTCCTGACTCGTGAGATCGAGTTCCGCGTGCGTGCGCGTCACCAGTTCGACGTCGGGGCGCAGCGCCAGAATGCGTGCGATTGCGGCGCCCACCATGCCGCGATGTCCCGCTACATAGACTCGTTTGCGTTTGTTCTGCATGATCGGCTCCTTGCCGTTGCACTCATTCGTGATAGTCGTAAGCGACATAACCGTGCTCTTTGACCAGTTCGTCGCGACCGGCGAGTTCATAGTCCGACCAGACCATTTCCTTCACCAGTTGCTCGAAGCTCGTGGTCGGCTCCCAGCCCAGCTTCTGCTTGGCCTTGGCGGGATCACCCAGCAGCGTTTCCACTTCGGTCGGGCGGTAGTAGCGCGGATCGATACGCACAATCACGTCGCCAGGCTTGACGTGCTTGCCGTCATGCACGGCGCAAACCGTGCCGATCTCTTCGGCGGCGGTGCCGCTCCATGCGATCTCGATGCCCATCTCTTTCGCAGCAGCTTCGACGAAATCGCGCACGCGATACTGCACACCGGTCGCAATCACGAAATCTTCCGGCTGCTCCTGCTGCAGCATCAGCCACTGCATATGCACGTAATCGCGCGCGTGGCCCCAGTCGCGTTTGGCGTCGAGATTGCCCAGATAGAGCGTCTTTTGCAGGCCCAGTTTGATACGCGCAATCGCGCGCGTGATCTTGCGCGTGACGAAGGTTTCGCCGCGATTCGGACTTTCGTGGTTAAAGAGGATGCCGTTGCACGCGTACATGCCATACGCTTCGCGGTAATTCACCGTGATCCAGTACGCGTAGAGCTTGGCTACGGCATACGGGCTACGCGGATAAAACGGCGTGCGTTCGGTCTGCGGAATTTCCTGCACCAGACCATAAAGCTCGGAAGTCGACGCTTGATAAAACCTCGTTTCCTTAGTCATGCCAAGGATACGAATCGCCTCCAGAATGCGCAGCGTGCCGATCCCATCGGCATTGGCCGTATATTCCGGCTCCTCGAACGATACCGCCACATGGCTCTGCGCAGCGAGGTTGTAAATCTCCGTAGGCCGCACGGTCTGGATAATGCGGATCAGGTTGGTCGAATCGGTCAGGTCGCCGTGGTGCAGCACGAAATTGCGGCCCGACTGATGCGGGTCCTGATACAGATGATCGATACGATCGGTATTGAACAGCGAAGCACGGCGCTTCACGCCATGAACTTCATAGCCCTTGTCGAGCAGCAGTTCCGCGAGATAGGAACCGTCCTGCCCCGTGATGCCCGTAACCAGTGCAACCTTGCGTTCCATAATGGCGCTCTCCAGTGTGTGTGCGCGTGCGGCGAATGCGTGTTGCCGATGCCGATGCTTCAGTGCAATTCCACGGCGTCCGCCGCGTAGGTGGGGAAGTTCGATCCGTAGCCGAAGGGCCCGCGCGGCACATCGGTGAGCACCACGCCCTTCACCGCAATGCCGCCGTGCCGCAGCCGCCGCACCGTCTCGCCGATGCCAGAAAGCGCATCGCGGCCATGACGGCACACCAGCAGCGTCAAGCCCGCACGGCGCGCGATCAGCGCGGCGTCGGTCACCGCCAGCACGGGCGGCGTATCGATCAACACCACGTCGTAGCGCGCGGAAAGCTCCTCCAGCAGCGAGCGAAAGCGCTCGCTCATCAGCAGCTCGGAAGGATTGGGCGGCACCGTGCCTTGCGGCAGCGCGTCGAGGCCGGGCAGCACGTTGCGGATCACGGCGCTATCGAGGTCCGCGCCCGCGATCACGTCGGAAAGTCCGGGCCGGCGGCGGATATTGAGGTACTCGTGGATATCGCCACGCCGCATATCGCCGTCGATGATGATGGTGCGCTTGCCACCCAGCGCGAGCACCGCCGCAAAGTTCACCGAGACAAACGACTTGCCGACCTTGTTGCGCGGCCCCGTGATCGCAACAATGTTATTGCTCGCAGCAAGCAGGCCGAATTGCATGGCAGTACGAAGATTGCGAATGCCCTCGATCGCGACATCGTGCGCGGCGCATCCGGCGAGCACATGCTGGGCACGCGTGCCGCGCTTCATCTCTTCATAGATCTTGAGTTGCGCATTGCTGCGCGGGACGACCGCATAAACCGGCACACCAATGACATGCTCGATTTCCTTTGAATTCTCCACGCCGCCAAACACCATCTTGCGGCACAGCGCGACGCCCACGCCCACGAGCACGCCCAGCAACGCCGAGAACACCAGGATGATCGAACGATTCGGGCGCACTGGAAATTCTGGCATCGACGCGTGATCGACCACGCGCACGCTGCCCACCTGACCGGCTTTCACCACGCGCAACTGCTGCGCGTTATTGAGCAGGTTCGTGTAGAGCTGCGTATCCACGCGCACATCACGCATCAGGCGCAGCGCGTTCTGCTCGGTGTCGGGCATCTTCTCCACGCGCGCGGTGAGATCGGCCATCTGCTGGCGCAGCGTGCCCATCTGCGCATCGAGCGCCGCTACAGCGGGGTGCGCAGGCGTGAAGCGCTGCACCATGGCATCGCGTTGTTGCTGGAGATCGACGAGTTTGGTCTTGTCGTCCACCACCTGTTGCAGCAGCAGACGACTTTCCTCGCTCAGATCGACCGAGCCGTTTTCATTGCGGAAGCGGTTGTATTTCTGTTCGGCATCGTCGAGCTCGGCGCGCAACTGCGGCAGCTGCTGCTCGAGAAATGCGAGCGTATGCTCAGCTTCTCCCGAGCGGCTGTCGATGTTCTGTTTGACGTATTGCTCGGTGATCGTGTTGAGGATCAGCGCCGTGCGTGCCGCATCGTTGCCGTGCAGGCTCACACCGATCATGCCCGACTGCTTGGCCTTTTCCGCCACCGTGAGATGACTCTGCAATTCGCCGGTGGCGTGTTCGAGCGACACCTTCGACACGCCGAATTGCGTGCCGGGGCGCGCCACCAGATTATCGACCCGCACCGTCACCGTGCCATCGCCGAAGGGCGCGGTTGCCGTCGTTCCTGCTCGACCGTTGAGCACGAGCTGGCCGCCTTTTGTCACCAGGCTGTAGGCATTGCCGCCCTGCGCGACCAGCACCACGCCTTCGCGCGCCAGACGCGGCGGCAGATCGAGCGCGCTGATCGCCAGTTCTTCGCCGCCCCACGCGTATTGCGCAAGGCCGAAGCGCGGCGGCGCGAGGTCGCCCGGCGGCACATGACGCGCGAGCGCCGCGCCGATCAGCGGAAAATAATGCGGCTGCACGTCGATATCCAGATGCAGACGCGACACCGCCTGTCCCACCACGAGGTCCGAACGCAGCAATTCGATTTCGGCAGCGGCCGTGCCGCCTTTATCGAAGATCGAAGCCAGCTCGCCCAGCGAATCGCGATCTTTCGCCGACAACTGGTTATCGAGTATCTGGATCAGCGATTGCGCTTCATACACGGGCGTGGCGACAAACGCATAGAAGCCGCCCAGCAGTAACGCGATCACCGTCATCGCAAGAATCAGACGCCAGCTTTCGGCAATGCGCGAAAACCACATCGAAAGCGGCACATCGGTCTGGGCGGCGAGCGGCTGCGTCTCCACCGGCGCCACGGCGCTCAGGTGCTCGGCAGCGGGCTCTCGTACGAGGCGAGGAGTAGGTGCGTTCATTTCGTCAACACCGCTGCGGTAAGGCCCGCGTTAATGGCCGGAAGAAGGAGGTTCAGCACGCGCGAGAGGCGTACGAGCCCGTTGCTGTCGACATAGACGACATCGTTGGATTGGAGCTGGAACTGGTTGGCGAGAATCATCGATACCGGCGAGCGCGCATCGAGGTGATAGACCTGCGGCTCGGTGCCTTCCGCGCCGCGAATCACATAGAGTTGCTGCGGATCGGCAGTATTGGCGTTGACGCTGCCCGCCTGCGAGATTGCATCGCTGAGCATGAGTTTGCCGTTGCGCATGGGCACGGCCGTCACGGGCTTCGACACTTCGCCCATCACATAAACGCCGTTGTCCTCGCGCGCCACCACGCGCAGCAGATCGCCATTGCGCAGGCGGATGCTCGAAAGATTCTCGCCGCGCGCAAGCATCGCCGGCAGATCGAGCCGATATGACTTGCCGTCGCGCACCAGCACCATCTGGCTTTGATCGGCGTTCTTCGTGAAGCCGCCCGCGCGCGAAATCGCCTGATAGAGCGTCATCGGCACGTCGTTGATGGCGTACGAGCCGGGTGTCAGCACTTCGCCGTCCACGTAGATCTGTTTCGAGCGGTACGAGACGATGCGCACCGTCACCTGCGGCTTGTTATAGACCACCGAAAGACGGTCGTGCACGAGTCGTTGCACGTCCTCGATCTGCATGCCCGCCACGTGCTCGCGTCCCACGTACGGAAACTGTAGATAGCCATCCTGATCAATGACGAAACCGGGCGCGGGATCGGCGGCACGCTGAGCCGAAACGCTATTGGCCTGGCCGCTTTGCGCGGCAATCAGTTCCGGGTGATCCCACACGGTAATATCGAGCACGTCGCCGGGACCGAGCGTGTAATGCGCCGGCTGGTTCGCCGAAGCGAGCACGGTCCACGCGCTGTCCGGCGCTGCGGATGCGCGCAATTGCTGGATCAGGCGCAGATTGATTTCGGTGATCGGAATATCGGTCTGCGCCTGGGCGTTGTTACCCGACGTGTCGCCGGTCGGCAACGAGGCCGGCTCGGACATGCGCATACCCGGCGCAGTCGAGCAACCCGTCAGTGCGCTCACGAGCGCGAGAACGGCAATGATGGCCGCCAGTCCGCCGCGGCCCATGCGGCGAGACTTGACGATGCGGCCTGATAGCAAGCCTGAATGCGCGCGCATCGCGCAACGTGCTCTGCGGCACGCTTGCAGGATGACGGCAACGATGAACCCTTCCAGCATCTGGATGAACACGATCATTCTTCCCCAACGTTGAGAGGAAACGACGGACGATCGAAGGCCCCGGAACAGACGCGTTTGCTGCATGGCGTCCACCACCCTCCGATCGGAACATCTATGAAAGCGCTGTAAAACAGGCGCTCAATACGCGTTGCTGTGCACGAGCCCCTTGAGAACGGTGGCCGCCACGATGCGCATGTCGAGCGCGAACGACCAGTGATGGAGGTAATAGAGATCGTGTTCGACGCGGCGCTCCATCTTCTCCACGCGATCGGTCTCTCCGCGATAGCCATTCACCTGCGCCCAGCCCGTGATACCCGGCTTGATGCGATAACGGTGGATATAACCGTTCACGACCTTGCGATAGAGTTCGTCGTGCTCGATCGCATGCGGGCGCGGGCCGACCACCGACATGTCGCCGCGCAGCACGTTATAGAACTGCGGGAGTTCGTCCAGACTCGTGCGACGCAGAATCCCGCCCACCTTCGTGATGCGCGAATCGTTGCGCGTGGCCTGCACGACCTGTCCCGCGACTTCGGTGTGCTGACGCATGGTGCGGAACTTGTAGATGCGAAATACGCGACCATCCGCGCCCATGCGCTTTTGCGTGAAGAACACCGGGCCCGCCGAAGACAGCTTCACAGCCAGGCTTACCGCAATGAAAACCGGCAGCAGCGCGAGCAGCGCAGCGGCGGCAAACACGCGGTCGAAAATCTCTTTCTTCACCAGCGCATGCGCGGGCATGGGCGAGGCCACGAGATTCATCGCCGGCATGCCGATGAGATCCACCATTGCATTGCCGAACAACGCCATGCTGCGCACATCGGGAATGAATCGCACGTTCACGAGATCGTCGCGAAACGCATTCACGCATTGCAGAATGGTTTGCTCTTCGCACAGCGGCAGCGCGAGCCACACTTCCTGAATGCCGTTGCGGCGCACGAAATCGACAAAGCTCGCAAAGTGTTCCGTGCCTGCAAACGCCGGCACGCCGATAATGGCCGCGCCGCCCGCTGGTTTCGCATCGAATGCCGCCATGGCGCGAAAGCCGGTAGCGGGCGCCTGCTGGATGCGCTCGACCATATGCTGGCAATGCTCGCCGCAGCCGACGATCGCCACGTTGCGCAGATTCATGCCGGCATGGCGCGCACGCGAGAGCGCCGCGCGCACGACCAGCCGCACGCCGACCATGCCCGCCGCGGTATAGCCGGTCCACCACATGAACCACTCGCGCGAAACGGCGTCGGTGCTGTGCACGGCGAACATCATCACGAGCGCACAGACGGCGACTACGGCCCACGCCAGCACGACCTGCGAAAGGAACCGCAGAATCGAGCGCCCGCGCCACGATTGATACACGCCGAACACAGGAAACACGGCGAGCGTAAATGCACAGGCGAACAACGCAAATGCGCCCTCCACGCCCAGCGACACGCTATCGGCCGCATGCAGGCCAGTCGCCAGCCGCGCACAGCCGACGACCAGCGTGACGTCCAGCATGCGCGCAAGCAGTCCTTGCACGCCGCCGAACGAGGCCGGAGATTCCGGCACGAACTCGATGGTACTCATGACCCGACTCTCCAGTTGCGAGCGCAACGAGTGCGCTCCAGATCGCTTCAGGCCCGGCCGTAGGTATCGTCGAAACGCACGATGTCGTCTTCGCCCAGATACGCGCCCGATTGCACCTCGATGATTTCGAGCGGCAATTTGCCGGGGTTTTCCAGACGATGGCGCACGCCGATCGGGATAAAGGTCGATTCGTTTTCGCTGAGCATGAACTGCTCGTCGCCGCGCGTGACAAGCGCCGTGCCGCTCACCACGACCCA
Source organism: Paraburkholderia sp. J69-1 (assembly GCF_905220255.1). NCBI lineage: Bacteria > Pseudomonadati > Pseudomonadota > Betaproteobacteria > Burkholderiales > Burkholderiaceae > Paraburkholderia > Paraburkholderia sp. J69-1. The sequence goes on from NZ_CAJMZG010000029.1 coordinate 72,547, forward strand.
GTGTTCGGCGCGATGGTGATGCAGTTGCAGCGAGAGTTGCGCGCCCGGCTGCACGACGATGCGCTTGACCTGAAAACGCGCGCCCTTGTCGATCGAGTCGTAATAGCCCCAGGGACGGCGCACCTTGCGGTGCGTATTCGCTTCGGGCGCGTGCATCGCCTTGATCTTCGACACCAGACCCTTGACGTCCTTCACGTGCGAACGGTCGGCGACCAGCACGGCGTCGTCGGTTTCCACCACCACCACGTTGCTCACGCCCACGCAGGCCACCAGACGCCCTTCCGAATGCGCGAGACTCGACGTGGCGTTCTCGAACATCACGCGGCCGCGCGCAACGTTGCCGTCGGCGTCCTTGTCGAGCGCGTCCCACACGGCGTCCCACGATCCCAGATCGGACCAGCCCGCATCGAGCGGCACGACCACGCCTTGCGCGAGCGCGGCGTCGGTGCCAAGGCGCTCCATCACGGCGTAATCGATCGAATCGGACGGCGAGGTCTTGAAGTAATCGCGATGCGGACGGAAGAACGCGCCATCACGCTGCCCCGACACATACGCGGCCATGCAGGCCTCGTGCATTTCAGGCTGAAGATGTTGCAGCGTGTCGAGCCAGACCGATGCGCGCACAACGAAAATGCCGCTGTTCCACCAGTAATCGCCGGTGTCCACGTAATGCGCGGCCAGTTCTGGCGCGGGTTTTTCGACGAAGCCCGCGATATTGCGCGCGCCTTCATCGAGCGGCGCGCCCAGACGGATATAACCGAAGCCGGTGTCGGGACGCGTGGGCGGCACGCCGAGCGTCGCGATGGCACCCGCTTCCGCATAACGCGCCGCGCGGCTCACGGCGCGCTGGAACGCAGCCAGATCGCCAATCGCGTGGTCTGCGGGCATGGCCACGACGATGGCGTCGCCGCCTTGCGCGCACGCGGCGGCGCAGGCCAGCGTCAATGCAGGCGCGGTGTCGCGGCGCTCCGGCTCCACGATAATCGCCGCCTTCACGCCGTTCACGCAACTCTGCTCGGCGGTCATAAAGCGATGCTCGTCGCCGCACACGATGATCGGCTCGGGCACGATCTCCCACGGCGTGGGAAAACCGTCGAGGCGACGCATGGTCGATTGCAGCAGCGTGTCCTGACCGATCACGCCGATCAACTGCTTCGGATATTGCTCGCGCGACATCGGCCACAGACGCGTGCCCGCGCCGCCCGCCAGCACCACCGGCACGATGCGCAGCGTGGGGATATGCGTCATCGGCGCGCCCGGCGTGCTGACGTCGAGTACATCGACGGTCATGAACACCGGCGCCGCCTTCGCGGACTCCAGCGGCTTGACGAGTTTTGCGTAATCGATTTCCATTGCTTCGTACTCCTATTATCTATAGGAAGTTAAAACCGCCGGGGCAGCGCCGCGCCAAAGCGCGGACGCCTCGCCCGTCGTCGAAGAGGAATGCGTGTGCTGTCTCCGCCTCGCACGGCGTCGCGCCGCGCGGTACGTGCTGTTAGCGCGTGGACGCGCTATCTACGTGAGATCGCCGATGCGGCGCTCATTGGCCAATCGCGTCGTCCACCCGAACGCGGTGACGGCTGCGATATTCGGTGGGAGAAACGCCCAGCCGGCTGCGGAAGACCTTGGACAGGCGGTCGCCGTCGCGCATCCCGCTGCGGCGTGCGATCTTGTCCACCGGCAGATCCGTGTTGACGAGCAACTGACAGGTCAGCTCGAGCCGCACCTGCAACAGATAATCCGAGGGCGTCATGCCGAGCACGTCCTTGAACCGCCGCAGAAAATTGCGCTCGCTCATCGCGAAAGCCTGCGCCGCATCCGCCACCGAGATCGCCCGCTCGCAGTTCTCCTGGAGCCAGCGCGCCGACGCCCAGACCTTGTCGCCCGAGGTGGGACGCGAGGCATCGGCAAACAGCGCGGAAAGCCGCGTGGAAAGGCTCGGCAACGCGCGTTCGCCGACCTTGCGCGCCGCATCGGCGCCCATATCGCGGCGAATCAGCACGAGCGCCGCGCGCAGCGCTTCGTGATGATCGTCGGCGGCTGCATCTTCCTCCGTGCCCGCGAGGCGCACACGTTGACCAAACGGCGCGCCGCCCTGCTCAGACTCGAGCCCGGCCGCCTTCAATAACGCATGCCCTTCGCCAATCGCCCGCACTTCGTCGCTGGCCGGCACGACGCGATGCAGCCACGCCTTCAGGCGCGCATCGTTCAATGCATTCGCCACGGCGCGGCCGCCGCCAATAAAAAGCGCGTCGAAACCGCGGATGCACGAATCGCCCACTTCGTCGATCGCGGACGTCGCCAGTCTGAGCGACGACGAGCACGCCACTGCGCCCCCTTCCACCGAAAGCATCCAGACGCGGTACGGCAGCGTGCGGTTGCCTTCGGCCATTGCAATGTCATTAGCCAGCTGAAATACCTCTGCCACCATCCCTGCGCCGAGCAGGGAAAAACCTTCGAACAGCACAATCCCGATTTGCCGAGTAACACTTTCCCGGGTGACTCGCGCCGCAGTATTTCTAGCCGATAGCGACGCGGCCAAACCTCGATCATCTATAACGACGTATGCCATGGCTGATCCCCAATGTGGACGGTCCGCTGGCTCCCTTTTCTCGCATTCGTCGATGCGATTTTGTTGTTTCGTGTGCAGTGCATCATAGCGCGCCGAAATGCATTGCGCGTGACGTGACGGATTATGGCGAGGTGTTGGCGGATCAATAAACTGGGTAATTATGTGGCCTTACGCACATTGATAAGACAAGAATGGCCGCCATTCGGCGCTTAAAGCAAATGAAAGCGATTCAGCAAGCAGCACCCCGATGCTCAGGTGCGCACGATTCTGGCAGAGCGCAAGCAAACGCACTTCCATTGCGATGCAGCATGCGCAAAACCCCTGTAATTCCGCATTCCCGGCAAATCGGATAAATAATCAAGCTGAGAAATCGGTCATTTAATTCGTCTGGCTTATATAGAAACGTTTCATTTTTGAATCGGAAAATCAATAAAATTGGCGCGGCTAGCAGAATCCGTTCCATTCAAAATGTTTTCAGTGATTTTTCCTCGGACAAATCGAAAGCTGAATGGAGAGAAGTAACGGGGTTCTCCCGCATGGACAAAAACCGTGAGGAAAAAACCACAGGAAGAATTGCTTTTGTATGGTGCATGGCAAAAATATGACCGGCCACATTTACCGCTCCTGAACCCTGGATGGCCGATTCCGCCGAAAGCTTGGCGTCGAACGCATTCCGGTGCGTAGTAAGGTGGCTCGAGGGCTTCGAAGCGGCGAACCGCGACGGCAAACATACCAAACCACGACAACAGGTCAGGCCATGAGCGAAGGGGTAACGGCTGCGCACGGCGGCCTTGTCAGCGAATTCGTCGGCGTTGTGCCGCCCGACTTGCTGGCAAGCATCAATGCATCGATTGAAGCCGCGCGACACGAATGGCAGCCACCCGACGGACGACGCGCCTCGGCAGCGGCGCGCCAGTTCGCCGACGCGCTGCGCCGGCACGACGCCTTCAGCGCCATGGAAGCGCAAGTCTGCGCAGCAGCGCGACAGTGGGTTGCGCGCACCCAGGCGCGCGAAGCGAACGATCCGCCCATTCATGTTTTACGTTGCGTCGGGCCGGCGATGGCCGCGCAAAGCTATCTGCGCCATTTCGACTCGCATGTACTGACCGTGCTGATTCCGCTGCAGCGCGCGCCCGATGGCGAGCAGAACGGCGACCTGATCGTGCATATGCGCCGCTGCGCGCCGCTTGCACCGCTCGCGCATTTGATGACCAAGGCGTGGCTCTTTTTCGAGCACGGCCTGCCCTTCGGGTTGCGTCGCGCAATCGTCAATAGCGGTTTCGGCACGCGGCGTGGTTTGCGCATTCGCTGCGAGCCCGGCAACGCCTACGTATTCAATGGCTTTGTCACGCTTCACCACAACCTGCATGTCGCCGATGGCGAACGCCGCTCGCTCATCATCCATCACTATGACGCAGGCCTCGAAGCGCGGCTGCGCACGATGGTGCGTGCCGTGCGCCATATGCGCGACCGGCTTGCTGGGTACTCCTGAATGCTTGATCGACACGGATCTTCAATATCGGACAATTGTCCGATCGCTGCGAGATTCTGGCGGGCGGGCACATCATTGCGCGCCGCATAATCGGCCACACTCGAACACGATTCGAGCACTCGCTTCGAGCATGGTTCGATTCCCGCTCGAGTCCAATTCGCCGCGCGCACGGAGGGCCAGTGAAGATCCTGATCTACGGCATCAACTACGCACCGGAAATGACCGGGATCGGCAAATACACGGGCGAAATGGCCACCTGGCTCGCCGCACGCGGACATGAAGTGCGCGTGGTCACGGCGCCGCCCTATTATCCCGAGTGGCAGGTAGCAGAACCGTACTCGGCAAACCGCTACGCCAGCGAAACGCGCGACGGCGTACAGGTCGCGCGTGCGCCCTTGTGGGTGCCGTCGAAGCCACGCGGCAAGGGCCGCCTCGTGCATCTCGCGAGCTTCGCGTTATCGAGCCTGCCGCTGATGTTGCGCTTTGCGCTCTGGCGTCCCGATGTGGTGTTCTGCGTTGCGCCCAGTCTGCTCAACGCGCCCACCGGTTGGCTCGCAGCGCGGCTATGCGGCGCACACGCGTGGCTGCATATTCAGGACTTCGAAGTGGATGCGGCATTCAAGCTCGACATTCTGCGCGGCTCGTGGCTCAAACGCACGGCGCTGGCGATCGAACGCGCGCTGCTGACGCGCTTCGACAGTGTCTCGACGATCTCCGGCAAGATGCTCGAGCGCGCCGCCGACAAAGGCGTGCGCGCCGCGCAACTCGTGCGTTTTCCCAACTGGGCGAGCACCGACGCCGTGTTTCCGCTGGAGCGCGTGAGCCGCCTGAAAGCAGCGCTGGGCATCGCGCCCGACGCAGTGGTCGTGCTCTACTCCGGCAACATGGGCATGAAACAGGGCCTCGACGTGCTGACCGACGCCACACTCGCGCTCAAGGATCAGCCCGATCTCGCCTTCGTGTTCTGCGGCAGCGGGCCGGCGCGCGCGGCCATCGAAGCGGCCTGCGGCGAGTTGCCGAATTGCCGCGTGATCGATCTGCGTCCCGTCGAGGAGCTCAACGAACTCCTCAATCTCGCCGATATCCACGTGCTGCCGCAACGCGCCGATGCCGCCGATCTCGTCATGCCGTCCAAGCTCACCGGCATGTTCGCAAGCGGCCGCGCGGTGATCGCGATGGCCAGCCCCGGCACGGAGTTGCATAGCGCCGTCGCGCCGCGCGGCATGGTGGTGCCGCCCGGCGATGCGCCCAGCCTCGCCCAGGCAATCCGCGCACTGGCCGACGATCCGGCCCGGCGTGCGGAATTCGGCAAGGCCGGCCGGGCGTTCGCGGTTGCGTCGCTGTCACGCGACGGCGTGCTGGAGGATTTCGATGCGCGCCTGCGTGCGGTGCGGGCCGCGCGCAAGGGACCGTCGAAAGTCGGCACAAAGGCCGAAAGCCCGAAGACGCCGGCGCTGGAGGTCGTGCGCGACGCGGAGCGGCCTGGCTGACGTTTTTTCGGGCGCCAGACGCAACAAAGCCGGCTCTTTTACAAGAACCGGCTTTGTTCGCTGCAGATCGACCAGCAGATGGGCGGCGTGTGCCCGAACAACGCCTCAGGCGTTGGTTCGTCCCGCTCCGATTGCGATCAGACCGTATTCAGCGGTGAACAGCTTAGTCGCGCGGCAGACCGAACGGTGCGTAGTGCGAGCGGCGGATGCGTTCGGCTTCGCGAGCACGCGCAGCATACGAATAGTCGGCATCCATCGGCAGGTAGGGCGACGCGAAGAAGTCGTCCACCTTCTGGAGCAGTGCGAGGATAAAGCTCATGATGACTCCCGGTGTGACAGGTTTTAAGGGTTTTCCCTAGGAATGAAAGCATTATAGGGTTTTCCCTAGGCAAACGCCAGTGCGCTGCAACAAAAAATCTGCGGCGCGGCGTCGCGGCCCGTCAACAGGCGCCCATGCGTTGCGCAAGGGCAACACATAGGCGATCTGATTTTCAGGGTTCGAAAGGAAAAATGCGGCGCTGACTGATTAGTTCTTCGCCGTCTGCGTCGGGCGGGCGCCCTGCTGCGAACGCGTTTTGGCGGCGGCGTGCGAGCCGGCCTTTTCAGCGTTCTTTTCTGCGGCGGCCTTTTCCGCTGCGGCTTTTTCAGCGGCCTTTCGCGCAGCACGCGCGGCGTGGCGCGAAGGCGCCGAAGCGGACTGCGCACGCGCCGCAGCAGGCGCCGCCGACGTGGCGGCAGGCGCAATAGCCATCGGCGCGAGCGCTGCAACCGGCGGCGTGTCCATGCGCGCCGCCAGCTTGTCGAGCGCGGCCTGCTGGTTCTGCATCAGCAACTCGATGCGCTGCTGCTGCGCCTGCGAATCGGCGGAAAAATTGGCCAGCATGGCCGTTTCCGCCACCGCCAGCACCGTTGTGACCGCCAGCGCCGCCACCGCAGCCGTGAGCATCCACTTCGTGCGGCGCGCCTGCACGGCCAGTGCGGCCGCGAGATCGGCAGGCGACGCTTCGGCCGTGCGCTCATTGACGGGGCCATGCACCGCCGCCTCGAAATCCGAAGCATGCACCACCGACGTCAGATGCGCCGGGCTGCCGCTTGCGCTCGTGGGCGCGTAGGAAAAGCCGCTGACGGACGGCGCCGCCGGTTCGAGTTTTTCCTTGTATGGCCTGGGAGCGACGGTTGCGTCCGGCGCTGCGGATTCAGTGTTTGGCTCAACCTGCGCGGTTTCCGCCGATGCAGCGGCCGAAGCCACTTCGGCCTGCTGCGGCGCGGACGCGTCCTCATGTGCCGTATCGGCGTGAAAAGACGGCTCGATGGGTTCGTCGGATAGCTCCGGCGTCAGCGCAGGCGCTTTTTGCCGCGCTGCGCGACGCGCGGCGGGCGACGCCATCGCGCGGCTGACCTTGGCGCTCATGGTCTGCGGCGTGCCGACGAATTCCAGCGCGGGGCCTTCGCCAAACAGATCGAGGGTGGTTTCAGGAGGCTGGGAGTCCAGCGTAGCGGAGTCGGTTTCGGCGGAAGACACCGGAGTGCGTCGCCGGGAGGCGCTGGTGCGCGCACCGCGCCCGTTTCCCGACGTTCCGTTGACTGCATTGTCTTCGTTGTCTGCGTAATCTGCGTGATCGGCCATGGGTCAACGATGATGCTCACTTCGGATGAACTCGCGAGGCGCGCGGCCATCCTTTGGCCGGGCGCCTCTGGACAGGCATCTTAGCCGCAAACGTTACCGGTGTGCGTCCCTAAAATATGAAGTATCCATGACGCATTGCTACATCGCCCGCACCCTCATCCGTCGATGACTCAGCTTCGCTGGCCGTCCTCACGAAATTCCTTGACCGCGTCCAGACGCCGCAGCGCCGTGCAGATCGCCTCGTACTCCATCGATGAAACCCGCGCCAGCACGATCATCACTTCGTCCAGTTCGGGCGAATCGTCGCTTTGCTGCACCACGAACTGCTTCACGCGCGGGCTCGAAGTGCCCAACGCGTCGTGCAGCGAATGGAAGGTGAGCGCGCCGCGCGTGACCAGCAGCGAGATCTGACGGCGCTGCCGGAACGTGATGAAGCGGCGCTCCAGCGGCTTGATGCCCGCAAGGATGATGACGATGATCACCGTTGCCGCGATCGCCGCCGTATACAAGCCGCCGCCCACCGCGAGGCCGATGGCCGCGACCGACCAGAGGCTCGCCGCCGTGGTCAGGCCGCGCACGATCTCGCCGCGCAGCAGGATCGAGCCCGCGCCCAGAAAGCCGATGCCCGAGACCACCTGCGCGGCCATCCGCGACGGGTCGAGGACGACGTGATCGGCGCTGAGCACATCGGCGAAACCGAACGCCGACACAATCATGATGAGCGCCGAGCCCACGCACACCAGCATGTGCGTACGCAGCCCGGCGGCCCACGACAGCCGCTCGCGCTCGAAGCCGATGACGCTGCCCAGCGCCGCCGCAATGACGAGTCGCGAAACGAGTTCCCAGTTGTTCAGCATGGTTGGCGTTCTCCTTGTCGTTAGGTGGAAGTCGGGCTTGCCTCGCCAGCAAGCTTTAGTAAGGCTTCGATTCGAGACAGCCAGCGGCGCAGCGTACAATCGGCGGCACCGATTCAGCCTGTTGCCGCCGTCAGCCGTGCGGCACGTCCTTCATGAACGCATTTACCGGCGCAGCCAGCCTGCGCGATCATTTCGACCGCACCGTCCTGCCGCTGTGGCGCGGCCCGGGTTTCAATACCGCCCTGCGTCTGCCGCACGAAGCGCTCGACGCCACCGGCACCGCGCCCTTGCCCGACACGCGCTATCGCGCGATGGCCTGCGCGCGCCAGCTTTTCGTGTTCTCGCAGAACGGCGACGCGGCGCACGCGCATACGCTGTTCGAATCGCTGTGCCGTCTCTTTGCGGACCGCACGCACGGCGGTTGGTTCTATAGCGTCGATCCGCAAGGCGCGCCGCTCGATACCACCAAGGACCTCTATACGCACGCGTTCGTCGTGTTCGCCTGCTCGGCATATGGACAGCGCTTTGGCGTGAGCGAGGCGCTCGATGTGGCGCGCGAGACGTCGGCGCTGATCCTCGACCGCTTCAAGGCCCACGACGGCTTGCTGCATGCCGCGCTCGACGTCTCGTTCGCAAGCGCCATCGGCGGCCCGCTGCAGAATCCGCTGATGCATCTGACCGAAGCCTGGCTCGTGGCCCGCGAAGCCACCGGCGACACCGCCTTCGACACCGCCATCACGCGTCTGTGCGAAGCGCTCGCGCGCGGCTTTCTGCATACGCCCACGGGCTGTATCGCCGAATTGCCGATCGGCGCGGCCGGCAACCGCCTGGAGCCCGGCCATCAGTTCGAATGGTTCTGGCTGGCGACGCAGGCGGGCCATGCCCGGCTGGGTGCCTCGGGGCTGCAGGAAGCGCTTGCGCGCGCGTTCACGTTTGCAGTGAAGCACGGCGTGGACCCGGTCTCGGGCGCCGTGGCTGCGGCTGTCGATGAAGCAGGCCGCGTGACGGACGCCACGCAGCGCATCTGGGCGCAGACGGAGTATCTGCGTGCGATTGCAACGCACGACGATACCGTTGTGCGCGCAACGTTGAACGATCAGATCGGCAAGTTCGCCGGGCGCTTCATCACGCCGCAAGGCTGGGTGGAATGCCGCAGCGCAAACGGCGAAATCGCTCGCGCCGATATGCCTTCGACTACGCCGTATCATTTGCTGACGGCGTACAGCGCGCTCTAACGCCGCGCGGACGTAAACGAGAAAGGGCAGCCCGTGGCTGCCCTTTCTTCATGCTGAAACCGACTTCGCTGCAGCAAACTCAGGCTGCGGCAAACGCTCCGTCCGGCTCCGTGCGCGCCGCACTCAGCGCCGCGAGATTGCGGCCTTCCGCCAGCACCGCCGGCGAGATCTCGAACGCCGCCACCGCTTCCGCAAGCTGACGCGTCTGCTGATGCAGCGAAGCCGCCGCTGCCGCCGCTTCCTCGACCAGCGCCGCGTTCTGCTGCGTCATCTGGTCCATCTGCGAAACGGCCGTGTTGACCTGATCGATACCCGCGCTCTGTTCGAGCGACGACGCGCTGATACCCGCCATCATCTGCGTAGCGCGCGAAATCGAGGTCGACACTTCGCGCATCGACTCGCCCGCGCGCTCGACCAGTTCCGAGCCGCCGCGAATCTGCGACACCGACTCGCTGATCAGCGTCTTGATTTCCTTCGCCGACTGCGCGCTGCGCTGCGCGAGCCCACGCACTTCGCCCGCCACCACCGCGAAGCCGCGGCCCTGTTCGCCCGCGCGCGCCGCTTCGACGGCCGCGTTGAGCGCAAGGATGTTGGTCTGGAACGCGATACCGTCGATTACGCCGATGATCTCGGCGATCTTGTCCGAGCTTTGCGCGATCGCATGCATACGCTCGACCACTTCGCCCACCACGGCGCCGCCGCGCGAGGTCGCATCGAGTGCCGCTTCGGCCAGCGCGTTGGCTTCGCGGGCGTTTTCGGCGGTGTTGCGCACCGTGCCGGTCAGCTCTTCCATGCTGGCCGCCGTTTCTTCGAGCGAGGCTGCCTGCGATTCCGTGCGCGCCGACAGATCGGCGTTGCCGGTGGCGATTTCGTCGGCGCCCACGTTGATGCCGCCCGCCGTCTCGCGCACCGTATGCACCGTGCGCGCGAGGCTCGCCTGCATCATCGCGATGCCGCGGAACAGCCGGCCGATTTCGTTATCGCCGCGCGCCGTGACGGTCTCGTTCAGATGCCCGCGAGCGATGCGATCGAAGTGGCGGCCCGCTTCTTCGAGCGGTGCGACCACGCCGTTGCGCAGCCCGAAGTGCACGCTGGTCGCGAGCGCGACGAGGCCGATCAGGATCACGATGCCGACGGTCTGGAACACCGCGAGGCGCGTATCGATCGATTCGAGCGAAGCCCGGCTGGCCGCCGCGCTAAAACGCGCGAACTCGTGCAGCTCGTTCAGGTAAGCGTCCTGATACGACTGCGTCGGCTGATCGAGGAAGGCCTGAATGTTGTTGGCGTTGAGATCGTCGACGAGTTCGGCGAGCGCCTTGTGATAGACCTGATAACGCTGGCCGAGCGCGGCGATGCGCGTGCGGTCTTCGTCGTTCATCGCCTCGACGGCGTTGAGCGTCGCGAACGCCTGATCGGCCGCGCCGAGTTCGTCCTGCGCGTGGCTGATGATGTCGGTCGGCGCCGCACCGCCGCCGCGAATCAGACGGGTGCCCGCCCGCGACAGGTTGATGCGCGCGTCCATCAGATGCTGGGTGATTTCATTGGCGGCGCTCGCCTGACGCAGCGCGACCTTGGAAAGGTCCTTGACGTCGTCGTGCGTGCGGGTGAGCGACCAGAAACCCAGCCCCTCGGTCACGAGCTGGAGCACACAGAATGCGACTAGAACGCATAGAAGGCCGGATGCGACCTTGATCTTGCTGAACATCTTGAACACCTGGGATGGCAGTGAGTGTGGGGTGAGCGCCCGCATGTGATCGCGTGCGCCTGCACTGGGGTTTACGGCAGGCGCAAACGTTGAATTGAGGCTTAAAACATGAAATTTCCGCGTCAAAACAGCGACAGATCGTTTCGAAAACGATTTGAAAGGACTATTTGAAATGCCGGAGCGGATTGCCGATTTATTCAAGCCATTTTCCGCAACAATCCGCGTAAAGGCGTTCGTCGATTCACCTTGCGCCGCCGCAAGACGCTTCCTAGAGTGGTTAGGGAATTCATGCGGGCAGCGCCCAAGGAAGCCGACCATGACCGATCTGGTGGACCGCGCGCGCGGCGCGCTGATGGCGCAGCCGTTCAGCATGCTGCTTGGCACCGAGCTGATGCACGTCGGCCCCGACGAGCTGACGCTGCGCCTTCCCGTGCGCGACGAACTCAAGCAGCAGCACGGCTTCGTGCACGGCGGCGTGATTTCCTATCTCGCCGACAACGCACTGACCTTCGCGGGCGCGCTGGCGCTCGGGCCGCGCGTCGTCACCGGCGAATACAAGATCAACTATCTGAGGCCGGCGCTCTCCGGCACGCTGATGGCGCGGGCGCGCGTGGTTCACGCGGGGCGCCAGCAGGCCACCTGCCAGTGCAGCGTGTTCGTGATGGAAGACGGCGGCGAGCGGCTGGTGGCGCTCGCGCAGGGCACGGTCAGCAGGATGGGCGACGCGAACGGCGAGACGGTGCATATGCCGGTTTGAGGCTGCATCGCGGGTAACAAGGAAAACGGCCGCGGGTCTGAAACCCGCGGCCGTCCGCTTTTGCGCTTCGCTTCTGGTTCGCTGCTGCCCGTATCAGGCGCCGCGCTTACTCCGCCGCACGCGTTTTCTGCGTCTGCACGCCCAGCCCTTCGATGCCCAGGCGCACGGTCTGCCCCGCCTTCAGGTACACCGGCGCGGGCTTCACGCCCATGCCCACGCCCGGCGGCGTGCCGGTGGAAATCACGTCGCCCGGTTGCAGGCTCATGCACTGCGACAGATACGACACGATCTTCGCGACCGTGAAGATCATCGTGCGCGTGTTGCCGTTCTGGTAGCGATGGCCGTCCACTTCGAGCCACAGCGAAAGATTCTGCGGATCGGGCACTTCGTCGCGCGTCACGAGCCACGGGCCGGTCGGGCCGAAGGTATCGAAACCCTTGCCCTTGTCCCACTGACCGCCGCGCTCGATCTGCCATTCGCGCTCGGACACGTCGTTGATGACGCAATAGCCCGCTACGTGTTCGAGCGCCTGCGCTTCGCTGACGTTCTTCGTGAACTTGCCGATCACCACGCCCAGTTCCACTTCCCAATCGGTCTTCGTCGAGCCGCGCGGAATTTCGATGTCGTCGTCCGGGCCGACGATCGCGCTGGTCCACTTGTTGAAGACGACCGGCTCGGCGGGAATCGGCATATTCGATTCGGCGGCGTGATCGGCATAGTTCAGACCGATACACACCATCTTGCCGATATGGCCCACGCACGGGCCGAGACGCGGATTGCCTTCGACGAGCGGCAGCGTTTGCGGATCGATCGTGCGCAGTTGCGCGAGGCCCGCATCGGACAGCACATCGCCGGCGATATCGGCGACAGCGCCCGAGAGCGCGCGGATGCGGCCTTCGGCATCCACGAGGCCCGGCTTTTCGTGGCCTTTCGGGCCATAGCGAAGCAGTTTCATCGTCTATCTTCCTTGTGTCTCTCTACAGTGTCTTTATGGATGCGGCAGCGAAACCGATCGCGGATCAGTTCGACCAGCCGCCATCGATCACATGCGCCTGGCCCGTCGTGAATGCCGATTCGTCCGAGGCCAGATAGAGCGCCAGCGCCGCGATTTCCTCCGGCTTGCCCACGCGCCCCATCGGCTGGCGCGCGACGAAGGCGGCGCGCGCCGCGTCCACCGTCGTGCCTTGCGCCGATGCCTGCGCGGCGATGCGCTCCTCCAGCGAAGGCGAGGCCACGGTGCCGGGACAAATCGCATTGCAGCGGATGCCGCGCGTGATGAAATCGGCGGCCACGGCCTTGGTCAACCCTATCACAGCCGCCTTGGACGCGCCGTAGACGAAGCGGTTGGGCACGCCCTTCACGCTCGATGCCGCCGACGACATATTGATGATCGAGCCGCCGCCCGCCTCCAGCATCGCCGGCAAAAAGGCGCGGATGGTGCGGTACATGGCCTTGGCGTTGAGGTCGAACGCGAAGTCCCAGTCCTCTTCGCTCGCTTCGAGGATCGAGCCCGCGTGGACGAAACCCGCGCAGTTGAACAGCACGTCGATGGCGCCCAGTTCGCGCGCGAACGCGTTGATCGAAGCGCTGTCGCGCACGTCGAGCGTACGCGCTTCGACGGGCAGTTTGCCGAGCGCGTCGATGCGCACGTCGGTGGCGATCACGCGCGCGCCCTCACGCGCGAACAACTCCGCGGCGGCATAACCGATGCCTTGCCCCGCAGCCGTGATCAAGGCCGTCTTGCCGGCCAGTCTTTGTCCCCTTTGTTCCATCTGCCGCTCCAGTTGATACGGTGTTGAATGCCGTGTTCGCCGATGAAGCCCGATGACAGGCATTATGGCGAGCCGCCACGCCGCGCGGGCCTTTCGGCGCTGTTGTCTAACCGGCTGGATTAACGCGCACTGATTTTTTCGACGTCTTTCGACTTCATTCCACGTCATTCAACCGATAAAACGCCGCCGCGTTGCCGCCGAAGATCGCCGCCCGCTCGTGCGCGGCGAGTGGCGCGAAGAGACGTTGCACGCTCGCGAGCCAGCTTGCGTAATCGCCGTTGAGATTGAGCACGGGCCAGTCGCTGCCCCACATCAGCCGATGCGCGCCGAAGCTCGCCAGCAGATGCGCGATAAACGGACGCAAGGTGTCGTCGCGCCAGCCCGGCGCGGCTTCGGTGGCGAGTCCCGAAACCTTGCAGCGCACCTGTCCGAAGCGCGCGAGCCGCGCGACGGCCTGAGCCCACGCTTCGAACGCTTGCGCGCTGCCGTCGCGGATCGGCGGCTTTGCGCCGTGATCGATCACCACGCGCAACGCGGGATATCGTGTGAGCAATGTTTCGAGTGCGGGCGCGTGGCGCGCGAAGATCAGCGCGTCGAAAGCGAGATCGTGGGCGATCAGCGCTTCGATGCCGCGGGCGATATCGGCGGTCGCGATCCAGTCGTCGTCGGGCAGGTCTTGCAGCATGGGGCGCACGGCGCGCAGTTTCGGTTCGCCTGCGAGTTCGGCGATCAGCTCGGCTGCGTGTGGATCGTCGAGCGGCACCCAGCCCACCACGGCCGCGATCGAATCGTCATCGCGTGCGAGATCCAGCAGATAGCGCGTTTCTTCCAGCGTGGGCGCGGCCTGCACGAGCACCGTGCGCTTCACGCCGCATTGCGCGCGCAGCGGCGCGAGATCGGGCGGCAGGAAGCGCCGATACAGCGCGCCGAGTTCAGGCGTGAGCCAGCCGTAATCGCCGCGCGCGGGGTCCCAGTAATGTTGATGGGCGTCGATCGCCTCGAAGGCGGTGGAGGCGTTCATCGCGCGGCCAGAACCGGCAGCGGAGCACGTGCATCGATCAGCCCTTCGTCACGCACCGCGAGCCAGAATTCGCGCGGCAACGCGGTTTCGAACGAGGCCGCGTTCTCGCGCATTTCCGTCGCGCTTCGCGCGCCCGTGAGCACCGTCGCCACGGCCGCATGCGCATACGGAAATTGCAGCGCCGCCGCCGCGAGCGGCACGTTAAAGCGCCGGCAGATCGCATCGAGTTGTGCCACGCGCGCCACCACGTCCGGCGGCGCATCGCCGTAATTGAACTTGCGATCGCCTGCGAGACCGCGCGCAAGAATGCCCGAATTGAATGCGCCACCCAGCAGGATGCTCACGCCACGCTCGGTACACGCTGGCAGCAGATCGTCGAGCGGCGCCTGTTCGAGCAGCGTGTAGCGGCCCGCCAGCAGCGCGCAATCGATATCGAATTCGCGCATCGCTTCGAGTATGACTTCGCGCTCGTTCACACCGAAGCCAATCGCCTTGATCGCACCGGCCGCACGCAATTCGTCGAGCGCGCGAAAGCCTCCGCCTTCGCTCAATTGCCGCCAGTAATGCGCGTTGCGCTCGCCATGCGTCAGTCTGCCGATGTCGTGCACCAGCAGAATGTCGATATCGACCAGGCCCATGCGCTGCTGGCTGTCTTCGTAAGCGCGCAGAATGCCGTCGCGCGTGTAGTCGTAGATTGCCTCGAATGGCAGCGGGTTTTGCCAGCCTTCGCTGCCGTCGTAGGCGTGCGTGCGCGGCGCGAAACGGCGGCCCACTTTGGTCGAGAGCACGTATTCATTACGCGGATAACGCCGCAGCGCCGCGCCCAGCCGATGCTCGGCCTTCGTGTGGCCGTAGTGCGGCGCGGTGTCGAAGAAACGCACGCCCGCGTTCCATGCGGCATCGACGGTGGCTTGCGCTTCTTCGTCGCCGAGATCGCGGTACAGGCCGCCCAGCGGCGCCGTGCCCAGACTCAACGCGCTGACCTCCAGCGCTGTGCGCCCGATACGGCGGCGTTGATTAATCTGCTGCGCCATGCGGGCGGTCTCCAGTCAATGCGAAGCGACAACCGGCACCGTCACGCGCGCCGCCGCTGGCAGACACGCGGGACCCACCGGCTCGAAACTCTTGTAGGTGAGGATGAATTCCTGATGCCCGAGCGTTTCCGACTTCGAACGCGCGCCGCGCGCCACCTCGAGCGTGACGTCGAACACCTCGCGGCCCACGTCTTCGAGCGTCGCGCGGCCTTCGAGAATACGCCCCGCATCGACATCCATATCGCCCGCCAGATTGCGGTACGTGAGCGGATTCGCGCAGACCTTGATCACCGGTGCGAGCGCCGAGCCTACGACCGAACCGCGCCCCGTCGTGAAGAGAATCACGTGCGAGCCGCAGGCGATCAATTCGGCAATTTCCGCGTTATCGCTAATATTTGGGAATCCGAAACGAGGCTCGCCGTCCGGCACGACATCGAGCAGATAAAGCCCGCCCGTGGGCGGCACATCACCCGGTTTCACGATGCCCACAATCGGCGATGCACCGCTTTTCGCATACGCGCCCAGCGATTTTTCTTCCTGCGTGGTGAGACCGCCATCGGCATTGCCCACCGCGAACGAACCATGGCCGAGAATCGAGTAATATCGCGCGGCTTTCGCCACGCACGCGACGATTTCATCGCCCAGTTCGGGCCGCGCCGCACGGCTTTTCATGTGGTATTCGCAGCCCACCAGTTCGCCGGTTTCCTCGAACAGGCAAGCCGCGCCCGCCTCGATCAGACGATCGAACGCGCGTCCCACAGCGGGATTGGCCGTGATGCCGCTCGTGCCGTCCGAGCCGCCGCAGATCGTGCCGACCACCAGTTCGTCCAGCCGCATCGGCACTTTCTTTTGCTGCGCGAGTTGCGCACGCGCTTCGCGCACCCAGTCCATGCCGTATTGGATCGTGCTGCGCGTGCCGCCCTTTTCCTGGATCGTCAGCACTTCCACCGGACGGCCGCTCGCGCGCACCTGCTCCACCAGATAGTGCTTGTTCATGCTTTCGCAGCCGAGCGAAACGAACAGCACCGCGCCCACGTTCGGATGCGTGGTGAGGCGCGTCATCATCTTCTCCGCGTAGGCGTTCGGATAACAGCCCGGAAAGCCGATCAGATGCACGGGCGCTTCGCGTACCGCCGATGCATCGTCGAATGCATCGAAAGGCTCGCGAAACTGCGCAACGATCTCGCGCGCCACGTGATGCGCGCACTCGACCAGATAAGCCACCGCTACCACGTTGCGGATGCCTTTGCGGCCATCGCTGCGCGGCCAGCCTTCGAGCATCGGCGTCGGCGTTTCAGGGGGATTGAATCGGGTTTCGCTCATGACGTCATTCCTGCTTGCGCGCTAGCCGTGCGAAATGAATTCGTGGCCGGCGTCGTGCGTGTAAGTCGGCAGATAATCGCTTTCGAGGTTATGCGTATGCAGATGCTCGCCGCACGCGACATCCATCGTCACATGGCCAATGCGCGCGCCATAACGCAGCACCTTTTCATCCTTCGCGAGCGCACGCCGCGCGAGCTTGTGGCCTAACTCGATGGTCTGCGCAAGCGTCACGTTTTCGCCCTCGATTTTCAGCGTTTCGCCTGCGGGCAGACGCGCCGCCGCGATCAGGCAGTTGTCGTCGGGCGAGAGCAGGATGAGGCGCGCATCGGTGTGCTTGATGTTGGCTGTGCTGGCTGTGCTGGCGCGATCGTTCAAGACGGGACTCCTCGCTTCAGTTCTGGGCTTCGCCGCCCGCGAGCCGCGCCACCATCAGCGAGCCGAGGATGATCGCGCCGTAAATCGCCTGTACCCAGAACGACGGCACCTGGGCGAGCGTGAGCAGGTTCTGCACCACGCCGAGCAGCAGCACGCCCAGCAGCGCGCCGAACATCGTGCCCTTGCCGCCATCGAGCGAAATCCCGCCGATCACCGCCGCCGCGAACACCGTGAAGATCATGCCGTTGCCCTGATTCGCGTTGATCGCGCCCACATAGCCCGTCACGATCAGCCCGCCCAGCGCAGCCAGAATGCTGCCGAGCACGAACACGCCCCACGTGATGCGCTCAACGCGAATGCCTGCTGCGCGCGCGGCATCCGGATTGCCGCCGATCGCGTAGAGCGCGCGGCCGATGCGGTGATAGCGCAGCATGAACGCGGCAAACGCGAACGCCGCCGCCGCGAGCCACACCGACAGCGGCAGGCCCAGCACGATGGTCGTC
Organism: Paraburkholderia sp. J69-1; assembly: GCF_905220255.1. Classification (NCBI taxonomy): domain Bacteria; kingdom Pseudomonadati; phylum Pseudomonadota; class Betaproteobacteria; order Burkholderiales; family Burkholderiaceae; genus Paraburkholderia; species Paraburkholderia sp. J69-1. The sequence continues at coordinate 90,310 of NZ_CAJMZG010000029.1, forward strand.
GCCAGCGCGAAGAACGACGGCGGCATATCGAACAGCGTGCCGCCCTTGGTCGCGCCTACCAGCATGCCGCGCAGCACGATCAGCATCGCCAGCGTGACGATAAACGCGTTCAGGCGCAGCCGCACAACGAGAAAACCGTTGACGAAACCGATCAACGCACCCACCGCCACAATCATTAGCAATCCTGCCAATGCCGGCCATTGCGTGCCGAATCCCGCCGTCGCCGCCGGCATCACCAGCATCGCGCCTATGGCGGGCGCGATGCCTACCGTCGATTCAAGCGAAAGATCGAACTTGCCGGTCAGCACGATCAGCGATTCCGCCAGCACGACCAGTGCCAGCGCCGCCGACGCGCCCAGCACGCTGATCAGATTCGCCTTCGTCAGAAAACTCGGGCTGACAAAGCCGCCGATCACGATCAGCAGCAAAAGCGCGGGCAGCAAGGCCAGATCGCGCAAGCGCGCGAATTCGATGCGCGGCCTCGCGCGGCGGCCCGTCGCGAGCGCGGTATCCGCAGTGGCCGCGAAGGCCGGCGTGGAAATACTAGGCTTCATGGAGATCGACTCCCTCAACCGATGCAATCAGTTCATGGTCCTGCCAGCCCGCCGCGAATTCCGCCACCACGTTGCCGCGAAACATCACGAGCACACGGTCGCAGGTACGCAGATCGTCGAGTTCGCTCGACACTACGAGCACGGCCTTGCCTTCGTCGCGCACGCGGTCGACGACCGAGAGCAGCGCTTCCTTCGATTTGACGTCCACGCCCGCCGTGGGATCGATCAGCACCAGCACTTCGGGATTGCTCGCCAGCGCACGCGCCATCACCACCTTCTGCTGATTGCCGCCCGATAAACCCGACACCACATGGTCCGGTCCTTGCGCGACGATCCCCAGCGATTCGATCATGCGCCGCCCCACCAACTGCTTTTTCGCGGGCGGCGCAAAGCCCAGGCGGCCGAGCAAACCGGCAATCGTCATCGAGGCGTTTTCGGCCACGGATTGCGTCAGCACGAGTCCTTCGTGATGGCGATCCTTCGGCACGCAGCCCACGCCATGTGCGAGCGCATCGGGCACGTCGCCGGGTTTGAGCGACGCGCCGTTCACGCGAATCTCGCCCGCCTGCTGCGCCGTGAGACCGGCAACGGCCTCGCCCACGCTCGTGCGCCCGCTGCTGGTCGCGCCCGTCAGGCCAACGACCTCGCCGCGCCGCACCTGCAAGGACACGCCGCTGTAATCGGCACCGCTGATGCCGCGCACCTCCAGTGCGATCCGCGCATCGGCGGGCAAGGCGGTACGCGCCGCTGCATCGGCCACGTTAAGACCGCCGCGCTCGCCCGTCATCGCTTCGATCAGGCGTTCGCGCGGCAATTCCGCCACCGGCGCACTGACGATATGGCGCGCATCGCGCAACACCGTCACCGCCTGGCAGATCTCGTACACCTCCTGCAGATGGTGCGAGATAAAGAGAAACGTCACGCCTTCGCGCTGCAGTTCTTCGATGCGGCGAAAGAGGCGCTTGATCTCTTCGCCGTCGAGTTGCGCGGTGGGTTCGTCGAGGATGATGAAACGCGCGCCATACGACAGCGCGCGCGCAATTTCCACAAGCTGGCGCGCCTCCACCGTGAGATCGCCCGCACGCGCATCCTCGCGCACGTCGATACGCCAGTGATCGAGCAGCGCGCGCGCATCGCGGCGCATGCTTGTCCAGTCGATCACACCGCGTTTGACCGGCTGACGATTGATGAACAGATTCTCGGCGACGGTGAGATCGCGAATGATCGTCGAATGCTGATAAACGCAGGCGACGCGCTCGCGCCACGCATCGCGATCGGCCACGGGCGGCGCGGCTTCGCCGTTGAAACGCACCGCGCCTTCGTCGGGTTTGCGCAGGCCCGTGAGGATCGACACGAGCGTCGATTTGCCCGCGCCGTTGCGCCCCACGAGCGCGTGCGACTCGCCCGCCATCACGCGCAGGCTCACGTTCGCGAGCGCCGCCGTGGAGCCGAAGCGTTTGGTCACGCCGCTCGCTTCCACCACGGGCGGCAACGCCATCGCCGCGCGCTCGCGCGACATCGCGAGCGACGCGGCATCGTGCCGGTCCAGGCTTCGATCGCTCATTTGATCGTATTACCCCAGAGGTTCTTGTCGTCGACGTTCTGCTTCGTCACGAGCGGCGCGGGCAACTGATCTTCGAGCACGCCGGGCTGCAACTGGATGATGTTGCTGTCATGATCGGTCTTGCCCGGCTTGAAGGTTTTGCCTTCCAGCGCGGCCTTGATGTAATAGAGGCCGTATTTCGCGTAGAGATCGGCGGGCTGGGAAACCGTCGCGTCGATCTCACCCTTGCGGATTGCTTCGTATTCCTGTGGAATGCCGTCGTTCGAGACGATCACGATATGTTTGGGGTCGCCAGCGGGAAACATCAGCTGCTTGCGGCGCAGGGTTTGCAGCGTGGGCGAAAGATACACGCCGCCCGCCTGCATGTAGATCGCTTTCAGATCGGGGTTCGCGGTCAGCAGACTGTCGAGCGCACTGGCCGCCACATCGCCCTTCCAGCCCGCCGGAATCTCCAGCAGCGACAGATTCGGATAACGCTTCAGGCAGGCGCGAAACGCTTCGGAGCGATCACGCCCGTTCACTGAAGCCAGATCGCCCATGATCTGCACGACCTTGCCCGACTTCACATGCTCGCCGATGTACTGGCAGGCTTTCTCGCCATACGCGCGGTTATCGGCACGCACGACCATCGCCACATTGCCTTGCGTGGGCGCCACGTCCACGGCCACGACCTTCACGTTTTTCTGCGCGGCATTATCGAGCGCGCGGCTGATGGCGGCCGAATCGATCGGCCCCACCACGATGCCCTTCGCGCCCAGATTGATCATGTTGTTCATGTCCGTGATCTGCTGCGCGGGATCGTTGTTCGAATTCACGGGAGCGAGAATGTCGATGCCCATCTGCTTCGCGTACACGCTCAGGTAGTTGTTGTACGACTGCCAGAACGGCGAAGTCAGCAACGGCAGACCCAGGCCGACCTTGCCCAGATCGGCCGCCTGGGAAGCCCCCGGCGAAGCGAGCGCCGCAACGCAGGCCGCGACGGCGCAAAGCGTCTTCGCGAACGCGCGCGTCTGGCGGGATGAAATGGAGCGGCGGGCCAACGGGTGCCCGGATGCGAACGCCATGACTGTCTCCTGTCGACGCTGATTACGTCGGTTCTTTCGTTATGGAACCTTCCGTGTGCGCCGCGCCCGCGTGATCAGGCAAATTCGCAAGCAAGGCACGCCTGCGGCGCTGCGACTGCTCTTTCCTTGTCAGACGATGCTGGCGTATGTTCACCAGTGAACCTATTATTCATATACGCACGACACAAGGTCAAGGAATGTGCACTGCAGCAACCGTCCGTGATTTCCCTGGGCGGCGCGCGTGCCCACCTCCGCGTCAATCCAGAAAACACGCACGCACCCATGAAAACGAACGCACGCAAGCCGAAAGACGAAGCGCCGGCGCTGGAACCGGAAGAAAAGGACGGCAGTGACGGCGACGACCGCTACCGCGCGCCCGCGCTCGACAAGGGGCTCGATATCCTGGAACTGCTCGCGGAACAGCGCGGCGGCCTCACGCGCGCGGAAATCACCAAGGCGCTCGGGCGCAATGCGAGCGAGATCTACCGGATGCTGGAGCGGCTGGTGGCGCGTCAATACGTGATGCGCTCCGAAGCCGGCGACCGTTACGCGCTGGGCCTCAAGCTCTTCGCGCTCGCGCACCGCCATCCGCCGATGGAGCGTCTGATCGCCGAGGCGCTACCGCTCATGCAGCGCTTCGCCAACGACGCCGAGCAGTCCTGCCATCTCGCGGTGTACGACCGCGGCAATCTGCTCGTGATCGCCCAGGTGGACGGGCCGGGAACGTGGGGCATCGCGGTGCGGCTGGGCTCGCGCGTGGGTCTCGTCGATACGAGTTCGGGGCGCACGATTCTCGCGTATCAGACGCCGGAGCAGCGCACGCATATGCTCGCGGAACATACGAAGGTCAAGGGCGAAGTCGCCATCGATCATGCGGCGCTGGAAAGCGCGTGCGAGCGTATTCGGGCCGCAGGGTTGTCCCGCACGGACAGCCAGCAGATTTTCGGCGTGACGGACGTGACGTTTCCGGTGCTGGGACCGTCCGGGCAGGCGATTGCGGCGCTCACCTGCCCGTTTCTCAAGCGTATCGACGACTATGTCGCGCCATCGCTGGAAGACGCGACGCGCATGCTGGAGGAGACGGTGGAGGCGTTGTCGATGTTTCGGGAGGGGGAAGCGTGAACGCGCGTTACTGCGCCACCACCGCCCCCTCGCCCCCGTCCACCTCGCGGCGCACAATCGCCACCATCAACCGCTCCAGATCGCGCGTAAACCGCACCGTATCGAACAACGGCGCGTCGCTCTTCGCCCGCGCGAGCCGCTCGCGAATCTGCGCGAGCCAGGCCGGATCGCTCGCCAGCCCGAGCGCGATCTGGAAATACCCATTGAGGTCGCGCGCCACCAGTTCGCCGAGCCCCACCGCATGCAGCAGGCTCGCGCCCACGCGCCCCGCGAACAGCGCGCCGCTTGCCGACACCATCGGCACACCCGCCCACAGCGCATCGCTGCCGGTGGTGTGCGAACCGGTCGGCAAGGTATCGAGTGCGAGATCGGCGAGTTGCAGGCGCGCAAGATGCGCCTCCTGCGCGAGTCGCGGCGCGAAAATCACCCGCTCGCGCGCCACGCCCTCGCTCACGAAAAACGCATGCAGATTGGCACGCGCACGCTCGCTGCCCGGATCGAGCAGCCAGAGCACGCTGCCAGGCACCGCGCTCAAGAGACGCGCCCACACCGACGCCATCTGCGCATTGAGCTTGAACGTCTGATTGAAACTGCAGAACACGAAGCCGCGCTCGGGCAGACCAGCCGCTGCGCGCGTGGGCCGCGGGCCGCACTGGCGCCGGTGATCGGTCGGCTGGTAGCAGTGCGGCATCAGCGCGAGCGTTTCGCTGTAATGCTGAGCGCTGGCAGGCGGCGTCACCACCGAGTCGCCGATCAGGTAATCCGCCAGCCTTGGCGCGCCCAGCGAACCGGGATAACCCAGCCAGCTGACGATCACCGGCGCGGGCCGCAGCGCCGTGATACCCAGACGCGTTTGCGTCGTATAACCCTTGAGATCGACGAGCAGATGAATGCCATGATCGGCGATCTGCGCAGCTGCCTGCGCATCGGTCAGACCGCCGATGTCGTGGAACGTCGCGGGCAGCGCATCAAAACGCGCTTGCCACGCTGTATCGCGCGCGGCATTTCCATAGGAATACAGATGAATATCGAAGCGCGCCGCATCGTGCGATTCGAGCACGCCCGCCAGCAAATGCATCGTGGCGTGCGCATGAAAATCGGCGGAAAGATAGCCGATGCGCAAACGCCCGCCCATCGCCAATGCAGACAACGCCTCGGCCAGCCCCGCGCCGCGCGCCACCAGCGGCGCGGCCGCCAGTTCGCCACGCCAGCGCGTTTCGGCGAAGCGTCGCCCGGCTTCGCGATGCAGGCCCGGCGTGAGCGCTGGAATGCCGAGCAGGCCCCAGGGCGTGAGTTGTTCCGCCGCGCCCGAAGCCACCATCTCCAGCGTCAGGCGGTCGATGCGATCGAGATCCTGCCAGTACGCCACGCGTCGCCGCACATATTGCGCCGATTCCCAGCGCTCGCCCCGGCAATACGCCGCGTCGGCTTCATCGAGGCGGTTCTGCTGCTCGAGCAATCCACCGTAGCGCTGCCAGAGATGCGCCGCCGTCGGATCGAGTTCGAGCGCCTGCTTCAGGCTTGTCTCGGCGGCGTCGAATTGCCCCGCATCCTGCAGCAGCATGGCGAGATTGCTGTGCGCGAGCGCGTAAGCCGGATCGACGTCGATGGCCGCGCGATACGCGATCTCGGCATATTTGAGGTTATTGCCCTTCTTGAGCAGATTGCCGAGGTTATTGAAGAGCCGCGCCTCGCGCATGCCCTGATTGATCGCCGAGTAATACGCCGCGATCGCTTCGTTGTCGCGCCCTTGCCAGATGAGCGTCCAGCCCAGATCGCGCTGACGCTCGCCGCTATCCTGCAGCGCCAGCGCCTGACGGATCGCCGCTTCGCCCGGCGCGAAACGCTGCTGCCGCGCGAGCGTCACTCCCAGCCGATGCCAGGCTTCGGCATGCTGCGGGTCCTGCGCGACGATCTCGCGAAAGAGCGCTTCGGCAAGCGTGTATTGTTCGGCGTTCAGGCGATCGAGGCCACGCTTGAGCAGATCGGCGGAACGGGAAGAAAGGGTCGGGCTGGAAATTTTCATGCCCCGATCATAGGAAGCCCGATGGGGCGCGAACATCAGAGCGTTCCTGGTTTGGCGCGGCGTCGCGCAACTGGAAGCGCGCCGCGCAAACCGGTTAGAATGGCGGCCCTCTCAAATTCCGTCCGGCGCGCGTCTCACGTCGGGCGCGCACGCATACGTCATGGCGAAACTTCTCTCCGATCAAGAATTCCAGCGTTTTTCCGACCTTCAGCAAAAGCAGGCGAGCTTCACGATTTCGGCTGAGGAAGCCGACGAGCTGCGCGATATCGTCGCGCGTGCGCAGAAGAAGCGCGACGATCGCGCCGACGCGATGAAGACCGTCGAAACCGCCATCGCCGAATTCGAAATCACGCCGGACGAGCTGTTTTCGGCCGAGCAGATCGCCGAAGCCGCGCGCAATTTCGGCCTGATCCCGGCCACGCGCAAGGAGCGCGTGCTGCCGCCGTCGCTGACGTTCAACGGCAAGACGCATCAGTGGACCACGCGCGCGCTGCCGGACGACATCCGCATGCCGCTGTTCGAGGCGTTCCAGGGCGGCCAGTCGGTGAAGGCCTTCATCGCCACGCCGAAGGACGCCGCGCGCTGCGCCGCGACCATCGCGCGTCTGGAAAAGGAAACCGGCGCACAGTACGCGCAGGCCTGGCTCGACGAACTGTCGGTCACGCGCGCGCAGGTTGACGAAGCGCTGGCGAAGCTCGCGGCTTAAAGCTGCGTTCGATGCCGCCCGGTCGACAGGCAAGCGAGAGTTAATCGAGCGGCATCCTGAAACCCACCACGCCCGGATCATCCGTCGGCGTCACCGTAAAGCCCATCGCCCGCGCGAGGCCGATCATCGGCGCATTCTCGCGCAGCGCCTCGCCCAGCAGCCAGTGCGTGCCGCGCGAGCGCGCGTAGGCGATGATGCGCTCCATCAGCAGGCGGCCCAGGCCGCGCCCCTTGAGCGTCGACAAAATCGCCACGGCGAATTCGGCCGTTTCGTTGTCCGGGTCGGACACCGCGCGCGCCACGCCGAGCGTATGCGGCTGGCCGTCCTCGCCCACCACACTGGCGATCAGCGCCATCTCCCGGTCGTAATCGATCTGCGTCATGCGCGCGAGCTGCGAGTGATCGAAGCTGCGCACCGCCGAGAAAAACCGCAAACGCAGATCGTCCGGCGTCATCGATTCGACGAAGGCGTGGTGCATTTCTTCGTCCTCGGGCCGGATCGGCCGGATCGTCAGACGCTCGCCGTGCCAGTCGATGGTTTCTTCGAGCCGGCGCGGATACGGCATGATCGCGAAGCGGCTACGCTTTTCGGCCAGCTTGATGCGCGGCGCAGCGAGCGCGACGCCGTGGGGACGCACACGCAATGTCAGATGCAATCCGACAATCTCTCGCACTTCGCACACCGTCTGTGACAGTTCGGTGAGCGCGCGCAGCGCCGGCTCGGGCGCGACGCGCCGCGCGTAGGGCGACTGCGTGATGATGTCGCGCGACAGCACCGGATTGAGCGGCGGCAGGCTGTAGACGCGCAGCGGCGGCGAATAGCCATCCGGCGAAGGCGCGGCGAAGCGGAATACCGGGCCGAAGTTGTCGTCGTCGCGAAACTCGACGCTCACATCGACGATGGTGTCCGGCGATTCCTCGTGCGTCGTTTCCAGCCCGAACGCGGCAAAAAGCTGCGCCGCCTCGTCGCCTTCCAGCGTGTCGCGCCCCGCCGCCAGCGCCGCGCGCGCGATGCCCTGCGCCGTTTCGATGGCCGCGGCGCCCTGCGCGGGCGAGCTTTCGGGCGTCTGCATCAGCAACTGGCGGCCCAGCCGGTAATCGACCAGACGCGCAAAGGCGCGCGCGAGCCGTCGCGGCGTCGTGTGGACCGGAATGCCGTGCGCGTGCAACGCGTCGCGCGTGGCGTCGTCCACGCCGCCGAAAAAGCACGCCAGCATGCCGCGATACGCAAAGCGCTGGTTCTCGATCAGGACGCGCGCCACCTCGTTCACCGGCGCGCTGTGAGTGGGCGCATGCACGACGAAGGCCGTGCCGCTCGAACGCTGCGAGGCGAGCGTCTGCAGCGCCAGGCCGAAATGCTCGGGCTTCGCCGTATCGCCGAGCACCAGCGGATTGCCCGCCTGCGCGTGCGGCAGCGCCGCCTCCACGGCCGCGCGGGTTTCGTCGCTCCATTGCGCGAGCGTGTCGCTGGCCTTGTTGAAGGCGTCGCGCGCGAGCGTGGCCACGCCGCGATCGCTCGTGATGAGCGTGGCCGAGTCGCTCGCGGCCACGCGGCCCACGCCCAGCGTTTCGATTTCGTCGAGCAGATCGTCGAGGGTGTCGACGCGCACCAGGCCCGCGCGCCGGAACGCCGCCGTGTAGAGCGCGTCGCCCGGCTCGTCGCGGCCGCTGCGCAGCGCCAGCACCGGCTTGTTGCGGGCCGCCGCGCGCGCCGCGGACATGAATTTGCGCGCCGCGCGGATGCTGTCGACTTCGAGCAGGATCGCGCGCGTGGACGGATCGCTGGCCAGATAGTCGAGCACATCGCCGACGTCGATATCGGCCTCGTCGCCCAGCGCGACCGCGTGCGAGAAGCCCAGGCCGCGCGCATCGGCCCAGCGCAGCACGGCGTTGGTCAGCGCGTTGGACTGCGAGACCCACGCCACGCCGCCCTTGCGCGCGACCGTGGCGGCCGCGCCGAGTTGCGCGTTGAGCGCCGGCGTGAGCGCGCCCAGGCTGCCGGGGCCGAGCAGCCGCAGCAGATGCGGGCGCGCTGCCGCCAGCGCGTGGCGCAGATCGGCGTGATCTTCCTCGCTGCGCGCCTCGCCGACGATGATCGCCGCGCGCGTGCCCATGCCGCCCAGCCGGTGCACCAGCGCGGGCCACGTGGCCGGCCGCGTGCAGATGATGGCGACGCTGGGCGCTTCGGGCAGATCGCCGGCATCGGCCACCACGGGCCGGCCGTCGAAATCGCTCGTCTCACCGGCGTGGCGCGGGTTGACCGCCCACAGCGGCCCCGCGAAACCGCCTTCGATCAGGCGCTGCCAGACCATGTTGCCGATGCTGCCGGCGCGCTGCGAAGCGCCGATCACGGCCACCGACTTCGGCTGGAATATCGCGTCGAGATTGCGTACGGTCACTGCCCCTCCTCGCTGTTCGAATGCGCGGGCGCAGCGCGTGCATCGCGGCCGCCCGTCGTGACGATGAGGATAGGCGAATCGGCCCCGCGATGCGCGCATTTCGCCGCCTGACAGAGCCTCGCGCGGCGGCGGCATGGCGTCGCGGCCTTTGAAGCGTTGCGCGCGATGCCAACGCCCGAGAAACAGGAAAACGTTACCGGTATCGGGAACCGTGTCGCCGCACATCTGTTGCAAAATCGCAGCCTTCTGACGCGAACATTATGTTTTCAATATTTCATCGTAAAATGCGCCAGCCGCCGGGATGTATCGGCGTAGCACTTTTACGCCCGCGATGCACGTCGACCTTCTCACCCTATATTTCCTCGCGATCGGAACCTTGCTCGCCAGTTCCGCGATGACCCTTTGGGAGCATCGCACTCACCCTGGCCGCAGCAAGGAACTGAAAATACTCGCCGCCGGATATACCACGCTCGCCATTGGCTGCGTGGCCGTCATCTATCGCTTCAAATTGCCCTGGGTGTGGGGTTCCGCGTTGAGCAACATGGTGATGCTGTGCGGCTATCTGCTGATTGCCCACGGCGTCGCCACCATGAACGGGCGGCGTTACCGGCTCGCATCCGCGCTCATCCTGCTGGTCCAGGCGCTCGCGTGGGGCGTGTCGGGTACGCGCGGGCTCGACGTCATGTGGATGTATGTCACGGCGATCCCGCTGTCGCTGGCTTCCGCGATGGCCGCGCGCGAACTGCTGCGCGGCGACGGCCGCAAATGGGGCCACGCGCGCAATATCGCCGTGCTGGTGACGGGCGCGCACGCGGCGCTCTACGCGTTTCGCGCAGTCGTGCTGCCGTGGCTGGCCACGCGCTACGGTCAGGCGATTCTGCCGACCGTCAGCAAGATCACCTTGTACGAAGGCGTGCTGTATTCGGTCGTGCTGCCGATGACGCTGCTGCGCCTCGTGCGCGAGGAAACCCACGGCCAGCTTTTGCAGGAATCCCAAACGGATTATCTGACGCGCCTGGGCAACCGCCGCTGGTTCTTCGAGGAAGGCGCGCGCATGCTCGGCCAGGCGGGCAGGCGCGAAGCGGTTGCGCTGCTGGCCTTCGACCTCGACCACTTCAAGACGATCAACGATCGTTACGGCCACAAGACCGGCGACGAAGTGCTGAAATCGTTTTCGGCGATCGCGCGCGGTGTGGTCGGTCCGCAGGCGCTGCTGGCGCGCATCGGCGGCGAGGAATTTGCGGCGCTGCTGCCCGGCATCGACACCGCGCAGGTGCAGGCAATGGGCGAAATGATCGTGCGGCGCTTCGAGCAGACGGCGGCGCACGGCATCGACGGCGTGGGCATGCGCACCACCGTCAGCATCGGCCTGGCGGTGAAAACGAGCGAAACGATGACGCTCTCCGACCTGCTCGCCGCCGCCGACCAGGCGCTCTATCGCGCGAAATCGCTGGGCGGCAACCGCCTGGAATACGCGAACAGCGATAGCGATACGCAAACCACACACGCATAAAAAACGGGCCGCTGGGGGAAACCACCCAGCGGCCCGTTCTACATCGGCTGCAGCAGCCAGCGTTAAATCGACTTCTTGAACGGTGCGCCCGAATGCTCGCGCAGTTCGTTGAAGACGATCTTCGGCCACGCCTTTTGCGCGACGTCGATTTCGGAGACGTGCGAAGCCAGATACGTCGGCGCATTCGATGCGTCGTAGGCCATGCGCGCTTCGTACGAATCGGTGAAACGGCGCAGCTCGACGGGGTCATCGCAGGTGACCCAGCGCGACAGGCGATAGCGCGCCGGCATCAGGCGCACCGCCACCTTGTATTCCGCCGCGAGACGGTGCGACACCACTTCGAACTGCAGCTGGCCGACCGCGCCGAGAATCGTCGCGCCGCCGTGAATCGGGCGGAACACCTGAATCGCGCCTTCTTCGCCAAGCTGTTTGAGCGCTTCGCCCAGTTGCTTGGCGCGCATCGGATCAACCACTTCGACGGTCTGGAAAATTTCCGGCGCGAAGAACGGCAGACCCGTGAATTGCAGGTCTTCGCCTTCGGTCAGCGTATCGCCGAGACTCAGCGTGCCATGGTTAGGAATACCGATGATGTCGCCAGGGTAGGCTTCGGCCACGGTTTCGCGGCGCTGCGACAGGAAGCTCACCACGTTATTGGCGCGGAAGGTCTTGTTGTTGCGCGTGACCTTCAGTTGCATGCCGCGCTCGAAATGGCCCGAGCACACGCGGATAAACGCCACGCGGTCGCGGTGCGCGAGGTCCATATTGGCCTGCACCTTGAACACGACGCCCGTGAATTTGGCTTCGTCCGGCGCGACCGCGCGCTGCACGGCCATACGCGGCGACGGTGCCGGCGCGAGGTCGACCAGCGCGTCCAGAATTTCCTTCACGCCGAAGTTATTGATCGCCGAGCCGAACAGCACCGGCGACTGCTCGCCCTTGAGGAACGCTTCGCGATCGAAGGTGGGCGTCGCGCCCGTGATCAGCTCGACTTCTTCCTTGGTGCGCTTCCAGTGATAGCCGAAGCGCGCTTCGCCATCGGCGTCGCTGATGTTTTGCAGCGTTTCCACCGCGCCGCCCAGCGATTGCTCGCCCGCACGGAACACGCGCACCTGATCGCGCTGGATGTCGTAGACGCCCTGGAATTCCTTGCCCATGCCGATCGGCCAGGTGAACGGCACCGCCGCCACGCCAAGGTGCTGCTCGATTTCGTCGAGCAGATCGAGCGGCTCGCGCACTTCGCGGTCGAGCTTGTTGATGAACGTGAGAATGGGCGTCTTGCGGCTGCGGCAGACTTCGAGCAGCTTGAGCGTCTGCGCTTCCACGCCGTTCGCGCCGTCGATCACCATCACGGCCGCGTCGACGGCCGTCAGCACACGATAGGTATCTTCCGAGAAGTCCTCGTGGCCCGGGGTGTCGAGCAGATTGATGACGGCGTCGCCGTATTCGAACTGCATGACCGAGCTGGCGACCGAAATGCCGCGCTGCTTTTCGATCTCCATCCAGTCGGAGGTCGCGAAGCGGCCGCTCTTCTTGCCCTTCACGGTACCGGCGATCTGAATCGCGCCCGAGAACAGCAGCAGCTTTTCGGTGAGCGTGGTCTTACCCGCGTCCGGGTGAGAAATGACCGCGAACGTGCGGCGGCGTCTGAGTTCGGCAACTGACATGGATGGAGCGGGTATCACTGATGAATTCGGGCAACCGGCCGCGTGGCGGGGGTTGCGGATGTGGCCGGCGCATCGGCGGCGGCCGGCCCGGCGGCCAGCGCGGCAGCATTGCCGGCTGCGGCACGGCAGGCGGGCGGCCTGCGCGTCGCGGCCTTCGAGGCGAATAGCACGACCGGTCCGAAAAACACGACCGACGTCCGCAGCAGGAAGGCGCCGGGGACGAATGATACACGGCATTACCGCTGGAGACTAAGACTTCGCTGTGGATAAGCGTGGCGCGTGGGGTATCGGCGGCGTGGCTACGGTGAGCTTTTACGGGAGCAATGGGCGCGGGGCCGGAAGCGGAGCGCTTGCGCTGCGTTTTCAGTGCATTACGCAGGGCGTTTGGGCAGATCGGCTGACCGTGCCGTGAGCACGCGGCAAAGTGTCTCGCGTGAGAAAGCTTTTCGCGTCAATGACTTGCGTGCATCGTGCGTGCATCGTGCGCGGCGCAGGCCGGGCGATTCACGCAGCGCGCCATGCATCGCCGTACTGCTGGTCCAGAGCCCGGCGGCGCACTGGCATCGCCGGGCGCCGCCCAAAGGTGAGGATTTACGGGATCACACGCGCCGCGCTTGATCCCGGAGGTTTATTGCTTGATCAGGAAGCGGTCGCGGTTCTTCACGCCCGAAAGCCACGCCGGAGCACGGCCACGGCCGCTCCAGGTCTCCCCCGTCTTGGGGTTCGCAAAACGCGCGGGCAGCGGCGTCTTCTTGCGCGCGACCGTACCCGCGCTTGTGAAGCCGAGCTCTTCCGCCGTGATTTCGTATTCCGCGATCTTTTCCTTGATGTCGGCGATCGCTTGCTCGACTTCCTTTTCGCGTGCCGCCGCAACTTCCTTATGCAGTTTTTCGAGTTGGGCGGTGAGTTGCTTGTAGCTCGGCATGAATAGAGATCTCCAGAAGGTCACACGTGGCTATTGTGGCCCTTATCGCCCTCGCGAGTGTTAAATTGCGCGCCGTTTTTCGCTTGCATTCGCTTATACGCGTCAATTTCTTTCCTTTCTTTACCAGATCGATCGGCGATTATGTGTTCGCTAACGAATGGTTTCGAGCGCCGCAATACCCTTCGCGCGCCGCTCCAGCGCGCCCAGCGCCTCGGACAGACGCCTGACACGCTGCAATTGCGAAGGCACGAGATCGGCGCTCGACACGGCTGCAACGCGGCCGCGCCAGTAAGAAAGGGGAATGCGATCGGTGCCCGACAGTCTTGCAACGATCTGCTCGAGATGCTCAATATCCTTTTCAAGTTGATGATGGTTCATTGCTGCCCCCGGGATTCATCCAACTTTTAAAAGACGTCATGTAAAAGACGTCGGCGCATTCAATGCAGCGCGATGACTAAACCATTATTCAGCGATAACCTGGAATTTAATTCGCCGCATTGCGCTCATTGCGCCGGATTGTTTATCGGCAGCCTGACGCGTGCTTGTCGCCTGTTTATCACTTTTCTTGCGCGGTCTTTTTCCTGGCAGTCGGTCTGGCGGGGTGGTTTTCAACAGCCTCGCCGTTCCAGAATAGGACGGCCATGGCCGCCAATCCGTTGCCTACCGCACGGAACGCAATGGGCGCCTCGTCCAACCTGACGCTATTAGTCAACGAACGATATGAAGATTAGCGGCGCCTAAAACGGCTGTATATTCCACAGTTGTGCAAGGAATATGCGCCACGCATTTTAGGCGCGCGATGCTTCACGGCGGGTTTGAGTACGGGATCGGCGTGAAATCGAACGAATCGGAATACGACTGCCTGTTGCACGGCATATACGCCACGCTCGAACGTCCCGCGGCATGGAAGGATTTTTGCGCCCTGCTGCGCGAGGCGATCGGCGCTGCTTCGATCCAGTTGAGCGCCTTCGATCGTCAGCGCGAGTTGTTCTCCTGGGCCGATGGTTTCAGCGTGCTGGAAACCGAACCGCTCGAATTCATCCCCACGCTCTATCGCGACGACGCGCGCCTCGAATGGCTGCGCGCCTGTGCGCCCGGCAAATGGCTCTACTGCTGCAGCGACGCCGGCAACAGCCGGGGCCAGGCCGTGTTCGAGCCGTGCGTGCTCGCGGGCGCGGGGCGCTTCGTCTCGCTGTGCAAGCTGATCGACAGCGGCACGCTCACGGCGATGATCGCCTGCCGCCGCCACCACGGTGACGGCCCGCTGCCGGAGGCCGGGCGCGCGCTGCTCGAACGTCTGACGCCGCATCTGATCCGCGCGATGCGCCTGAGCCTGCATCGCCTGCTGCCCGACGCCGATGCGCTCGCGCGCCAGGCGCGTCCGCCTGCGATGCTTGTGAGCGCGCTCGGCGAAGTCCTGCACAGCAACGAACCTGCGCAGCGGCTGTTGCGCGCCACGTCGCTCGTGCGCGTGCGCAGCAAGCGCATCGCGCTGGCCGCGCCGTTTCAGACGCGCTTTCTGGAGGATGTGGCGATCAGCGAAGCGCGCCTGAAAAACCACGTGAACGGCGCGCGGGCCGCAGCGGCGCGCGTGCGGGCGCTGCGCATCGTGAGTACTGCCGATCGCGCTGTCGATCATGAAGACGGGCACCCAACGCGCGACAACGATGCCGATGCGACGTTACCCGCCGCGCCGGAAGTGCTCTACGCGTTCTACAACGTGGTGACGCCCGGCGAAGCATCGGCCGCCGATCTGCGCGCGATGGCGGCGCTGACCTTCTACCATCCGCGTTCGGCGCCGGCGGTGGACGAGCAGGTGCTGGCCACGGCATTCGATCTCTCGCCCGCCGAATGCCGCATCGTGCACATGCTGGTGGATGGCTTCACGGCCAAGGAAATCGCCGCGCGCGTGAACGTGCAATACGACACGGTGCGCAAGCAACTACAGTCGATCTACCTCAAAACCGCCACGCGACGACAACCCGATCTGCTGCGTCTGATGATGAACCTGCCGGCACGCGGCCGGGCAGGTGCCGCCGGCTAGGTGCGGCCGGCCAGGTGCGGCTGGAGGCTACTGACGTAGCCTCGCGCGACGATATCGGTTCGGACGTCTTATTTCGCCTTGCAGGCGAACACGAGCGTATAAGTGTCGCCGGTCGTGGCGTTATCGACGGTGTCGTAACCCGCGCCAGCGCAGCGCGCACGCGCCTGTTGCACGCACGAATCGCGGTCGCCGCCCGCCGGGCATTGCACCTGGATCGTGGGACGGCCATCGGAGAGGAACAGCGGCGGGCCGCTGCTGCACGCGGACAAAGCCGCGAGCAGCGCACAGGCGCCCGCCGCAAACGGCAGCCTGCGAAGATAAAACGAAGGCGAAACGAAACGATTCATGGAGTACCCCGGGGGCGTTCTAGTTTTTCGACGCTGCGATTGTGCCATGCCGCGTGACGCCTGGGCGCCATGCGGAGCGCATGGGGTAACAGGCGCGTGGCGCGCGCGGTTCGAGTGTTTCAGTGCGACGGCGGCATCGTCTTGTACGGCGGCTTCGCGCGCGGATCGGCACTGATGCGCACAAACACCTGCTCGACATCGGGTATCGCCGATAGTCGCCGCTCCAGCGCCGCGCGATCGAAGTTTGCGCCCGCGCAACCTTCGGCATAGACGAAGCGCCGCTGCACCGTAATCCACAGGCTCGTGCCGGCCAGCGTAGCGTCGTCCTTGAACTGCGTGCGGATCGCCTGCGCAATATCGGCATCGTAGAGATAGGAATTCGGCTTCGTGCATTTGTGCGCGAGCCAGCAGGTCGTGCCGCGCTCGACGCGGTAATGGGCGTCGTCGTCGGCTTCGGCCTTGGTCATGCTCGGGCCGAGCGGCTGCGGGCAGGCGCGCTGCGCAGCCGAAAGCGCAAAAAACGGGTCGTTGTACCAGTTGCGGACTTCGTCAGGCGATGGCGCCGATGCCTGCGCCACCGCGATGCACGGCAACATCGCCGCAATCAGCCACGTGATCGCCCTCGCTCGCCGTCCCTGAAACGCCTTGCGCGTTTGCATCGCCCTCTCCCTGCCGCTGCGTATGCCGATTCAGTCACGATAGGACCGCCCTGCGCAAGCCGCAATCAGGAATGCCCGGCATACGCGATTGCGAAGCCTTCCTGAACGATTCGGTACAATCGCTGCGGCGCACCATGGCTTTGATCGTGGGCGTAGAGACATGCAAGAAAAAGCGCAATACAGAAGTGCATCGACGAAGTGCAACACGCCCTTGCAGGAGACTCCATGTCGTTCATTATCGTTCTCGCCGCTCTAGCGTTTCTCATGCTTGCCGCATATCGCGGCTACAGCGTGATCCTTTTCGCTCCCGTAGCGGCGCTCGCCGCTGTTCTGCTCACCGATCCCGCCGCCGTCGCACCGGTTTTCTCCGGCATTTTCATGGAGAAAATGGTGGGTTTCGTGAAGTTGTATTTCCCCGTGTTCCTGCTCGGCGCCGTATTCGGCAAGGTCATCGAGCTATCGGGATTCTCGGAAGCGATCGTCGCCGCCGCGATCCGCTATATCGGCCGCTCTCGCGCCAATGCGGTGATCGTGGCCGTCTGCGCGCTGCTCACGTATGGCGGCGTGTCGCTGTTCGTGGTGGTGTTCGCGGTCTATCCGTTCGCCGCGGAGCTTTATCGCCAGAGCAACATCCCCAAGCGCCTGATGCCTGGCGCGATCGCGCTTGGCGCATTCTCGTTCACGATGGACTCGCTGCCCGGCACGCCGCAGATCCAGAACATCATCCCGACGACGTTCTTCAAGACCACCGCCTGGGCCGCGCCGGCGCTGGGCGTGATCGGCTCGTTGTTCATCATCGTGGTGGGTCTGACGTACCTCGAATGGCGACGCCGTAGCGCGATGGCCAAGGGCGAAGGCTACGGCACCTCGCTGGTGAACGAGCCCGAGCACGTGAAAACCGACCATCTGCCGAATCCGCTGCTGGCTGTGACGCCGCTCGTGCTGGTGGGTGTCGCGAACTTCTTTCTCACGCGCTGGATTCCGCAGTGGTACGGCGATACGTACACCGTCACGCCCGATGTGCTACCCGGCATGCATACGCCCGTGACGACGACGGTCAAACAGGTTGTCGCGATCTGGTCGGTGGAAGGTGCGTTGCTGCTGGGGATCGTGTTCGTGGTCGTCAGCGCGTTTTCGCGTGTGAAGGAGCGTTTTGCGACGGGCACGAAGGCGGCTGTGGCGGGCGCGCTGCTGGCGTCGCTCAACACGGCTTCGGAATATGGCTTTGGTGGCGTAATTGCGGCGTTGCCGGGTTTTCTTGTTGTCAGCGATGCGCTCAAGAGCATTCCGAATCCGCTTGTTAATGCGGCTGTTTCGGTGAGTTCGCTGGCGGGGATTACGGGTTCAGCATCAGGCGGGATGAGTATTGCGCTGGCTGCGATGTCCGATCTGTTTATCAAAGGCGCGCAGGCTGCGAATATTCCGCTAGAGGTGCTGCATCGAGTAGTGGCCATGGCCAGCGGCGGGATGGATACGCTGCCGCATAACGGCGCAGTCATTACGCTGTTGGCCGTGACCGGGTTGACGCACCGTGAGTCATATCGGGACATTTTTGCAGTCACCGTGATCAAGACGTTGGCGGTGTTCTTTGTGATCGCCGTTTTTTATACGACGGGGTTGGTTTAAGGGTTTGGATTGTTGCTAGTGGTAGTGCTGAATGCAAAAAGCCGTCCCTGTGGGGACGGCTTTTTTATGCGGGCTTAGCGGTGCCTGCATCTGCGCGTGCTTTTCCACGCGCGTAAACGCCAGAACCCCGGTTCTCGCTT